>CAYOFL010000275.1:0-2513 GCA_964403165.1 uncultured Ignavibacteria bacterium | reverse complement strand
TAAAAAACGTTCTTTGATTTTAACTGATGGCCTCCAAAACAGTTTTTGATTTTTTTTTGAAACGGCCTAAAGGAAAAGGGTGCAGTAGTAAAAAACTGTTTTAGTTCGTACAGGTTCGGCTTTAACGGTAAGGAGATGGATAACGAAATATCCGGGACGGGGAACTCTTATGATTACGGGTTCAGGATTTATAACACTAGGATAGGAAGGTTCTTGAGCGTGGATCCGTTGTTCCAGTCTTATCCATATTATACACCATATCAATTTGCTGGGAATACTCCAATACAAGCAGTTGATTTGGATGGATTGGAAATTTTAGATTATAGAGCAAATTTTACCTTTAAAGTATCTTCAGTTGAAATGGGGGGTGGCAATTATAAAAATATAATTACCTTGAATTGGGATAACAATAATAAGATACACTCTTTGTTTCCTGAACCTTATATAAATCCTAAGGGAGCCAAGTATATAAAAACTGGTTCTGAAACCAAATTAGAAAAAATGCCATTTCAAATGCATCCGACTGGTAAACTTAAGACAGGACAATTGGGGAAACAACAGAAATATGATAGAACAGGTAAGGGCTACCAATGGGAAGCTAATATGAATGCGAGCGCTGATTTTCTTTTAAGATTAGAAAAGGGTATTATAAAAGGTACAGAAACATGGAATGATCTAAAAAATCAAGATAATCTAATAGCAATTAATGCGGCAGCATTCGTTATGTACAATGTAAATAAAAATACAGACCTTGTAAATGAAAGTTTAAATAAAATTAATTTTAGTGATGATTTTAAAAATGCAGTGAATTCTGGTGAAATTGACTTTTCAATTGAAAACTTTAAAGCAGATGTTGCAAACTATATACTTGATGGAAGGTCTGATACAAAATCTGATTTTCAGGGATTTAATTTCACCGGGTTTGCGGATGATTATAAAGAATATACAAAAGCCGTTTATCAATTAGGAGAACAATTAATAGATAAAGAAAATATTGATTTCAAAATTAAACAACCGAGTAGAACTTCAAATGCAGTTAAAAAAATATACAATAATGTGATGGCACCACCTTGTGGTTTATAATTATATAAAATGATAACCAATGTTAGATTAAATAAGACCGATAAAAATCTTAAAATAGTAATTGAACCTAAATTGAGTATAGGAATAATTGTTGGTATATTTTTAATAATGGTAATAGTTGTAAGCTTACTATTATCGGCCATTGTTATGACATTTAAAACTATAGGTTTTATTATATTATTGGCACCTGCTTTGTTTGCTTTTTTTTGGGGTTTAAAGTATCTAAAGGCAATCTTTTTAAAGGAAATAGTTATTCTTGAAAAGGAACTTATGTACCTTGAAAAAAGTATTTTTATATTTGGCACTATTAAAACTTATTTTTTAAGAGACGTTAAGAAATTAAGAATGATTAATGATAAATACCTTTCATCAAAACATGAGCTTGAAAATATCAATGATAGTTTTGGTTTTGGTACTTTTCAAAAGGAGTCTTCATTTATCTCAGAACAAGGGAATATAAGTTTTGAATATTCAGGTAAACAAGTGAGATTTGGAAGAAATCTATTAAATGAAGAGTCCAATTTTATTATAGAAAATATTAAAAACTATATAAATTCCCCCCCGCTGACCGTAGTTTAAAATAAAAACGAATGCGCTCGGCGTAATTTGTAATTACGTCGAATATAAGTGATAGTTTTTAACTATCATTAAAATATACAACAACAAGATTTGCATGCATACTGCATTTTCAATATTTTGTAATAAAAAGTAAAATGACAACCGGTTACCAGATAAAAGATCAGGATGGCTTATATTTTCTTACTTTTCAGATTGTTGATTGGATTGATTTATTCACAAGAAAAATATATAGGGATATACTAATTGAAAGTTTTAAATATGCCATAGATAATAAAAATTTGCAGTTGTTAGCATATGTTATCATGTCTAACCCCGCTGATTTGGGTTTGTCAAGAAATAAATAAAAACGGAAAGCTGATTGACTGTTGTACCGTCAATCTTTAAAAAGATAAGGGCCTGGCAAATGCCGGGCTTTTTTATTTTATGCCGAGTATGCCTGCCTGGTTTTAAAGTCCCCCGCTGATTGATGGTTGCACCGTCAATCTATTTTTTCCCTGGCCATTTAGCAGGATCTTTGTGGGTGTTTATAACACCAAGCACAACGATCTGTTTGTTATCTTCTTCCACGATAAAATGCACCATGTACGGGAATTTCTTCAAGGGAAGGCAACGGATGCCATCGTAACGTACTTGAAACAACGGGCTATTACGAAGCGTTTTAAATTCTTGCTTTACGGCAACATGAAATCGCCTTCCTAATCTGGCTTGTCGCGAGTTGTACCAGTCAATGCCCTCTTGTATATCCTGATGGGCTTCAGGTTTTATTTTTAGCTTATAGGGCATCAATCCAGTTTAAAATCGTCCTTTACCTCGTCCCAGGCGTAGAGCTTCTCATCCCAGACGACAGGCAC
>CAYOFL010000274.1:0-2525 GCA_964403165.1 uncultured Ignavibacteria bacterium | reverse complement strand
CATGGAAAATCTCTGATACTCTTATGAAACTTAATAAAGGGTATTACAGAGGAATCTATGACTCAGAAAAGCGAAAACAATTGAATAAAGAATATCCTCTAAGTTATTTAGAAGCGAATTACAATGGATACAAAAGAGAAGATACCAATTTAAGTAAGGGACATGCTCATAATAGAGCATTACGTAAAATGAGGAAAATATTTCTCGATCATTATTGGCATTGTGCAAGGGAACTGAACGGACTCCCAGCAGAGAAGAATTATGTTGAGGGAGTTTTGGGACACGATCATATTATCAATTGGAGAGATGCAGTTGGGAGGGAGGGTAATGGAAAGTAGCCAAATAAATTGTGAAAACCACTCAATATATGCGAGCCATGACATTTGTGAAAACCACTTTATTACTGCGAGCCATCAAATTCTTGAAAACCATCATGGGAATGCGAGCCAACAATATCATGGAAACCAAGTGAAAGTTGCGAGCCAGAAGATTGATGAAACCCATTTTATCTTTGCGAGCCACATTAAAGTTGAAGACCACTTAATTTATGCGAGCCAGAGATTACCTGAAAACCATACAATGTGTGCGAGCCATATTACAGATGAAAACCATTGGGTATATGCGAGCCATGTAGATTTTGAAAACCATGAGAATTATGCGAGCCACAGTCTATATGTAAACCATAAAACGATTGCGAGCCAACAATGTCATGAGACCCATTAGATATTTGCGAACCATCAAAAAAATAATTGGTAAGGGAATAGTAGAAAGTCAATAAAAAATGATTCTGAATCAGATTATTAGTTTCGACAAAATTTGGTTCAGGATTCCGATTGTTTATTTTTGTCGGCTATTGTCGTCAATTAATTTTAATTTATTATTAAAAAATCAGATAGGAGTTTAAAAATATGTCTAAAATATATACTAAAGAAGAAAAAGAGCAAGAATTATTGGAAGAGATTAAAAATATTAAAAAGAAAATTGAGAGAATAGGTAATCAAATTAAAGAGAAGAAATCAAGCATAGAGGGTAAAATTAAGTGATTAAATCAGGAATATCCCAAATTGGGGGTAAATTTAGATTGTATAAAGAACTACTCAAAAGAACCCCATATCATGAATTCTTTCTCTCCCCTTTTTGTGGAGCATGTTATGATTCAGAGACAGAAATATTAATTAAAAATAAAGGATGGATATTATTTAAAGAACTAGAATTATCTGATCAAGTAGCATGTTTATCTAAAAAACAAGAATTTTATTGGCATAAACCTTCTCAAATACAAAAATATTTTTATGAGGGAGAAATGGTAAAAATCCAACATCGCTCAGTAGATCTATTAATTACACCAGATCATAATCTCTATGTTCGAAGAAAGAGTCAGAAACAATATGAACTAATTCAAGCTAAAAATTCTTTTAAAGAATGTTATACAATTAATAAAACAGAATGGGTAGGGAGAGAAAAAGAATGGTTTTATCCTCCAAAAATAAATTATCTTCGAGAAGACTATAATATTGAAAAAATAAAAATGGATTTATGGCTCAGATTTCTTGGCTGGTATATTTCTGAAGGTTCTTATATAAATGAAAAATATAGTCAAAAGAGAAAGGAATATAGAATATCAATAGGACAAAGTAAAAAACAGAATTTATTAGAGATTAAGGAAATTCTTGAGGAAATTGGTGTTAAATATATTTATAATGAAAAGAATTTCAGTTTTACTCATAAACAACTATATTATTATTTAAAGAAATTAGGGAGGTCTTTTGAAAAATATATTCCCCTAGAATATATGAATCTAAGTAGAAGACAATTAGAAATTCTTTATGTAACTTTAATGAAAGGTGATGGTGATAAAAAAGGTAGATTCTATACAACATCTAAAAAATTAGCAGATCAAGTTCATGAAATTATTATAAAATTAGGATTTAATGCAACATTAAATTCAAGAAATCGAATTGGAGAAAGACATTATCAAGAGGATCATTATATTGAAAACAAGAGAATTTCTTTTAATATAAATAAAAGAATGGCAAAGGAATGTAGAATAAGACCCTTTCATTTTTCTAAAAAAAAATATAAAGGATTTGTTTATTGTTGTACTGTTCCCGATCATATAATCTTAATAAGAAGAAACGGAAGGTCTGTATGGTGTGGTAATTGCTGGTATGAGTTAAATAAGCCAAGATGTCGTTATGAATGTTTTAATGATTTAAATTCAGAATTAATCAATTATTTTATACAGATTAGAAAACATCCTAAAGAATTTGACGAGATGAAGCAGGGGATATTTGGATTAGTATCTCAGGAAATTTGTAATAGGATTGTAAAAGGTGATATAACACCAAAGAACGATTTAGAAAGAGCTTATTTTTATTATTATCTAAACAAACTTACATTTGGAGGAGGAATATGGATGGTTAGAGAAAAACCCCCTTATAAAGGAATTGATCCAGCTGATCAGGCAGGGAGATTTGAAATGGAAACAAAAGGATTTGCAGGACTTATCGATCAGAGAAGACAAA
>CAYOFL010000273.1:0-2528 GCA_964403165.1 uncultured Ignavibacteria bacterium | reverse complement strand
TCTTAATGGGCGAGGTCCGCTACGCCAGCCTCCACCAGACCTTCCCCGAGGAAGCCAAGAGACTCCACGCGAAGCTCGAGAAGGAGTACAAAGAACGTTACGAGACATATAAGGAGATGGCTGAGAGCTAGCAAGAACGGCTTCGCCGATCTCCTGACCTACAATCCGAGATATGCGCCCCGCCTCTAACGAGGCAGGCTTTTCTGCTATGTGGATAGAGCGGTTTTCTGTCGTTCCATCGAGTCGTCTCAGGCGCAGAATGCAAGAGACAAGGTCCGACCCGGAGCCTCTTCTAACGAATCGTTCCTGATAAGGCGCTTTCCTCTACTGTAACGTCACGAAGATCGTTTCGCTTGAGATACGATTCGAGCAGATAGCGGTCTCCGGCGTGGAACTTCGGACCGAGGGTGATCCCCATGTTGAGGAGCGCTGACGGCTTAATGTCGAGGTCGCAGTGATCGATGGATATCAGCTGGCGATTCATGATTCGTGGGAGTGGGTTCATCTGTCGTTGGTAGTGAGGATCTCCGTAGGATCCGCCAGGTGCTGCGGCGGGGAGAGCCACAAGCTTGAACCTCCATTCGTGCTGGAATTTCCATTTCCGCCCTTTGCAGATACCGACGTCGGCCATCGCCAGTTCTACACCCCGACTGGTCTGACTGACGATGGATGGGGAAAGCTTCGCCGGGTCGTCGGTATACTGAATCTGGTAGAGGGGATACTTCCCGGGTGTGAGCCAGAAGAAATAGTCAGGGCCATGGATGTTCCCTTGAGGGATGACAAACTTGCATCCTGCTTCTACGTGGAATCCCTTGGCTGGCT
Organism: uncultured Ignavibacteria bacterium; assembly: GCA_964403165.1. Classification (GTDB taxonomy): domain Bacteria; phylum Zixibacteria; class MSB-5A5; order MSB-5A5; family SM1-73; genus SM23-73-3. The sequence goes on along the minus strand of CAYOFL010000273.1, from coordinate 1,706 downwards.
CGGAATGGTATTCATGTTCGAGTAGGAAATCGGAGGGCAAGGATATCCTCACGCCGCGCATGCCTGCGGAGTACATGTGCCAGAGAGGGATGCTCTCTTCGCCCCCCTGAGTCCAGCAACTGACGAAGATGTATTTCGCCAGACTCGGAAAATCCGCCGGGTGGCCTTCAGTGAGATCGTCCACCAGATCCAATCGCCTGCATCGGATTTTCCGCGTTTCGAGAATCAAAGCGAGATTTGCTAACGACGTGTAGTGGTACAATGTCTGTGGCAAAGAAGCATCTATCATGTGTCAGTCAGCGCCGATCGGTCATGGCCGTATAACGACGCGGCTAAGAGGCTGGCAAAGGAGCGCAGCGAATTTGCCAGTCCTTCTTCAGCCGCTGGTTATGCTACAGAAGTCTTGATGCATCCACTTTGTAACCTGCTTGCTTGAGAACCTTTGCGACTTTAAGGGTCTCTGTTTTGATGTCCTCAATTTTCTCGTACACCATTCCTTGAATGTCAGAAGGTATTTCCAGGTCCCCCTTGACGATAGCGCATGTACGGTCTCGACCCATTAGTCCAATCAAAAGACCATGTTCAAATACAACATTTTGCCTTGCCCGCGGGCACTCTGGCTCATCGTGTAGATGGCCCAGGTCATCAGGAGTGTATAATACAAATGCGAACCCTACCTTTTCTGTGTCCCTTTCGAGCTTCTCGATGATCGTAAGACTTCTACTCGGTTCATCTTGGAGAACAACTGGAAAGAAATCTAATTCCTGCAATAGGCTCACGAGAAAATCCTTAAAATGGTGGTCGTGGCCATGGACAATGAATATTCGACGTGAATATCTAATTTCTGCCAGAGAGTTAAGAATTCTAAAGACGTGTTCAAAATATTCGTCAGGGGTTATATTGAGATCATCTTGAAAATCCGCATCGCCTGGTACAACGTACCGATAGGAACTACGGCGTCTTTTCCAAGCTTCTGTGGCTCGGCAAGGAACAGCCGCAGCCACAAAAACAGGCTTACCTGCCAGAAACCCTTTCTCGACACAGTCGAAAGTTCCCCGGCCGCCTCCCACTGCGACCACAGCGTCTGTCTCTTGAACGAAGTACGTTCGATCCTCGATCCACCACCGAGTTGTCTCAAATGTCTTAACCCTTCCTCTTGTTGGGATTTCCTTGATTCTGTTCGGCAACAAAAACAGAAGATGGTCTTTAACATTGGCTTTCTTGGACTTGGCAGCTTCTGCAATTTTGTCAGCAATCAGCTTGTCAAATTCACGATTCGATGTGAGAACTATTTGGTGATTGTTGGCAACAATATGCCGTGCCAAAGATTCGCAGTAGGCTGAGATTTGCTCTTTCATTTCCACAGGATCTCGCTTGGCTTTCCAGCCACCCTGAAATAGTATTTTCATTCCCAATTCCCTTTTTCTGAACGCCTAACAATGATTAGCTTGCAACTCTGCAATGTAGCACCGGAGCTACTGCTCACGATTGTTGCCCTTCCCGCCAGCCTTCACCATTCACCTTTCCTCCCATATTGACATCTGTACTCGTACGACACATCGTACAATGATGAGATTTCTGGAGCAAGTTTACCGAGCGGTCGAGCTGAGGAGAGGATTCAGCGTGGCTTCGCGCCGATTTCCTCCAGCGCACGGCCGAGACCAGCTTGAAGGAGAGGTTCTGATCGAAGAGCAGTTTCATGCCAC
>CAYOFL010000272.1:0-2536 GCA_964403165.1 uncultured Ignavibacteria bacterium | reverse complement strand
CCGCTCGACATACTCACAGCGCCGAATATCAAGAAGGTTTACGGAGCCGAAGTATGTGTTTATCCCCACCCCATTAATAAGTTGCCCACCACTCTTATCACAGCCTGCCCGCCGCACAGCTATGGCAGGCGGGCCGGCGGGAGTCATGGAACGAGCTGATATAATTCCTCTCGCCAACCCCTCACCAAGGAAAGACAAAAGGTAGATTAAAGAAATGGCTTCGAGGCTTGAGGAGCACAAGAAGTCTATCTCATGGTCTCTGGCATCTCTGTAAAGATAAAAGGCTAATTCGCTATAAACCCGTTACAAAACGATTGATTCCTCAACAAAAATAGCATATTATTCAGTCTTGAGGCGTTGGGTATAATAAAGGGCAGAAATGGGAGCAAATATAAAAATCAGCGAGTGAAAAATAACCGCAGTGCGGTTATGCACAAGTTATATGAAATTGCCAAACCCACGATGAAAGGAATAAGAATCAATGGAAATTGAACATATTCTAGAAGGTACTCAAGTTCAATACGGCTACTTCTGGTGGCCCAAAAAAGAGAATGACCACTACAAGCAGGTTTTCCCAGACGGGGAGTTTACAATTGATTTAGAAGGGGAACGAATCTCCGGAAAGAAGGTCGATTGGTCAATAGGTAGAGTATCCATCGGAAAGAACCCCATGCAAAGGATTTTTCAGAAGAATGACCGGGTTAAAATTTCACGGCAATCAAAAGATCTTATAATCGTTCGTAAATTTGGGAACCCCATTGCCGGGCCAAAAGCAGTGGGTGACCATGTCCTGTCTGTAAAGCTCCGTGAGACCCAGCGTGATAGCGAAAACCCATCCAACTTTGAAAAGGCAGTCGCAGAGGTGTTCACTTTCCTAGGATTCAAAACCAAGCACATTGGTGGACGGGATGAGCCCGATATTCTCCTAGAAGATATCAAGGTGATTATAGATTCAAAGACTACAAAGGAAGGTGTTATTTCAGAGCGGTACATAAACTTCGATGCAATGGAGCGATATAGAGACAATTATTCAGCATCATTCCTTGCAGTCGTCGGCCCCGGATTTTCTGATGGAAACATTCGAGACACTTCAGATAAGAAGGGAATAACTCTAATTGAGACTGAAGCTCTCAGCAAACTTATAGAGAATCATGCTCAATATCCTTATGAACTCGCTCTTATTTCCGCTGTCCTCTTTGAGTCTGATAAAACAGTCGTAACAGCTAACGATATCCCAAGCTCGCTGGTTAATGAAGATACACTAATTCAGTTAGCCTCAGACATCTTGAACATTCTAAAAAAGTCTGGCAAGGAATCTATCACTATCTCAAAATTAAATACATACTATGAACTACAAGGGCAGTATTACTCTGCCGATGATATCGAAAAGGCACTTGTTTTTCTCTCCGCTCAACCTTTTCAGATTTTTCAAAGAGAAGCCGAGGAGTTCAAGTTGTCAGTAAATCTGCAAACACTTACAAGGAAAATCGGACTACTTGTTGAAATCTATTCACGCTTTACAAAAACATTGTAGATGGGGTTTGGCACTGCACATAACACAGCATGAAAGATTCGTGCCTTATGGCACTCACCCAAATTTTTGCTTCGCAAAAACTTCTTTTATGCTGGAAATGTTATACGCAATGGGACATAAAATCTAAAAGGAGGGATTAACATGAAACCTAGAGGTTTTTGGGGTACATTCGCTAGGCTAGCTGCGATTACAGCACTCCCATTCGCTTTGCTGTGGTCATTGCTATTTTCCTCAACGATGGGCCTGGAATTCGGTCAAGTTCTTAGTGGTGTTGGCATATGGTCTGGCATTTCCTTTGGGTTACTGTTTGGCTTCATAATGGCTTTCTTTATGAAGGCAGTTACGATTTTCATAATGTTTCAGAAAAAGCAAGCCTTTCTCTCCCAGCTCAATGTTGCGCTAGCTGAAATGGGATACCATCCGGAGTCTCAAGCTGAGACTTTCTTGACCTTCAAGCCATCATTTCAAGCAGGACTTCTTGCTGGGAAGATATCTGTTCAGATAGAGCAAAATTCAGCAACAATAGTTGGCCCTAATAATTACATTAAGAAGTTGCAGAAACGATTGCAATAATAGTGAATAAGTACGCCCAACTTCATATAACACAGCGTAAAAGGTTCCTGTCCAATGGCACTCACCCAAACCTTTCGCTTCGCTCAGGGCAGGCTCCGGGGAAAATCCCTAAAGGTGTTCCTTCAAGGGGCGGGAGAAGCCGCAGGTGGGGCAGTGATATGTGCCCATGCCTGCTCCACAGCAGGGACAGCTAATTTCACCAGCCTTGGCCTTGGGAATTTTCCCCACAACTTCGTTATAGATACGCCAGTAAAAGAAGTGCTCTGCGTTTATGAACTTTATGTCAACTTCTTTTCTTGCTGATTGGAACTCTTCGTCTGTGACCATACCGTTTATTATTTCGTGCAGCTTGGTGGAGCCCGAGCCGTACTCTATGGGCTCCTTTCTCCGCCACACTATCTCTGCCGGAATCAAGTCCTCAAAGCTCTT
>CAYOFL010000271.1:0-2559 GCA_964403165.1 uncultured Ignavibacteria bacterium | reverse complement strand
GAACATCAGTCCAATCATGAATTGCAGATGAATAAGCACTATAATCACTTCCAGTCTCAGGATTTGTATAAGGGGGGACCATCATACTTAAAGGACCATAACCAAGCCCACTCTGAAGAGTATTAATGCCCCAATCTTCAAGAGAGAAGGAGTTTAAATCGCCCAAATAAACAATAGGTATATCTCCTAAATTATCCATATAATTGATAATACCTTCTTGTTCCCATTCTCTCCTTTGTTCATTTGTAGATCCAGGCATTGCTTTTAAATGGGAACCAATAATATGCATCAATGTTCCACTTACATTTACTTCTACATCAAAGAAATCATGAGTAACATCATAACTAGTAGTATCATCGAGAGGGACATGAGTTATTTGATTATAGGTAATAACAGGATAGCGGCTCATAATTGCCGCTCCATCAGTAGAATATAATATTCCTCGAGTACAATATCCAATATAAGGATTATTATTTATTTTAACTCTATAATTGTAAATGTAGAATGCTAATATTTGCAAAGAGATATAGTGAAAATTAAAAAAATTTAAATTTTAAGAAAATGTAATAAGCGGTAAAGAAATTAAGAATTAGAACACAATAAGATGAATTGAGTTATAAAAATTGGAGTGTATACTTGATTTTATATAAAAAGTTTGAAATTTTTTTATAAAATCCAAATAATCCAGAATATAAGAGTAAAATAGATAAATTAGATAAATGCTATTTACTAGAATTAAATCTAGAAATATGGTGTTTTTAAGGAGGAGAATTAAAATAGATTAGTTGCGAGGAAATAATGCCATCCAATCTGAAGTCTCTCTCCATAGACAACTTATCGTGGTATTTGGAGTGTTCCATTCCAAGACTATTAAATATTCAAGACCTTTTTCATCCTTATTTTTTTTCCAACCATCCCAATCCAATGAATCTATAGATTTTAAAAATTGTTTCAAGCTCTCTAATTTTTCTCTATCTTTCCAATTATTTATGTAAAATGCTTTATCCTTCTCTCTTATTGTTCTAGCATATCTAATCGTATCCTCGTTCAGAACAGAATTTTCTGAAATATATTTGCGTGATTCTGAAGAGCCAACACCGGCGACTAAATAAACCTTAATATTTTTTTTTTCATTATATTTTTTTTCAATAAATCGATTCTCAAAATCTTTCTTGTATGAATTGATAAATTGATTGCCAGTTCCGATGACATCATCAAAAAAAATTATTCGAATATCCTTCTCATGACTTAATCCTTCTAAACATTGAATTAATTCCTTAGTTTTATAAATTAAGATTTTATCTCTATTAATTTTTTTAATAAAATAACTCCAAAAGGTATTGCTTTTAATCCATTTATTATCAAATACTCCAAAAATAATTTTAGAACTTTTTGTAAAAGGTATTTTTTCAAATTCTTCTTGTAAGCTTTTTATCATCTCTTCTTGAGTGAAATAATTTATTCGATTTAATAATTTTAGCATTGAATTTCTTAGATCATCGGGAAATTGATTTATATATTGTAAAAGCTGTGATTTTTCGAGGTTTTTATTTTTATATCTTTTCATTTTTTCTAAAATTTCACTAATTATTTGATTTTCAAGCACTTTTTCTTTTTTTCTTCTTAATCTTCCATTTTTCGTTAAAATTACACTATCAAACATTTTAATCCCTTTTAAATATGTAGTTAAAAGAGCATTAATAATTCTAACCAACTCTATATTTGAAGCTTCGGGACGGAGAATATCAGCTTTATAATTTTTAATATTTAGATAGGAGTAAATTTTGGAACCTTGTGGAAAAGTCTCATTTAATATAAATTCCCCCAACTTTCTTACCTCACTATCAAACTTTGCCCATATAGTTGAGTTTCCTTCATATAACTGTTTTAATCTAAATACAACTTCTCTAATATGAAAAAAAGGAATAATGTGTTTCTCTACCAATATTTTATCTTCAGGAATAATATCGACATATTCTTTAATTTTCCATTCTTGAACAATTTCGAAAATATCATCTGAAAAATCAATGAGTTCTTCAATTAAGGCCACCATTTCTTTACCATGCTTACTCTCAATAAATTTATTATGTTTGATTCTTTTAGATTTAATATATCTCTTTAATCTATATATACCCCCCCTTTTACTTGATGGTATTGCTAGCAAACAATCTTTAAATGCACGATCTAATATAATAGATCCTTTAATATCATAGAAAATTGGAGGGTTATAATTTGGTTTAATGTCATTTTTTATATCTAAGGAGAAATTCGTACTTACAAAATCAACATCGATATTAAATTTTATAAAAATTTTTGAATTAATTTGAATTGAACTTTCCTCCAAAAGATATTCTATCAATGAAAACAAACCTTCAAACCAGTCTTCATCTTGGTTATCACTTAAAAATTTAAAAACAGGCATATAATCTAAGCTAGGAGTTCCAGTAAATAACCTTTCGATATCTTGAAAATATGTATCATCATATTCTTCCTTTCTATGAATAGAAGTGCAAAATTCTAAAAAGTTATTATATGTATTTTTATTTTTTCTATAATCTC
>CAYOFL010000270.1:0-2572 GCA_964403165.1 uncultured Ignavibacteria bacterium | reverse complement strand
CTGCGGAGTACGCTCACCGGAGAAGGAGTATCATTGGAGTGCCCTCTAAGCCAATTTATTGACGATTTAGATGATGTTTTTGACCCGGCAAAAGGAGGCGGCTGGGATCTCTTTTTACTTGCTTTAGATCCTCGATGTAATGATGCCGGCAGATACCTTATGGCTCAAGGAGGGATGATGGCAACTTTCACACAAAAATCATACGAACAAGCAATACGAGGAATTGCCGGTCAGGGCTATTCTGACATGATTCGGTGTGAAGAGTGGAACTGCTGGAAACATGAAGCGGGCTTTGTTACGCTTTGGCATCCGGGTAAATGCTCTGACCAAGAACAAGCCGCCGGCGGAACAGATGAATGTGTTAAAGAAAAAATTGTCGTGCCCGGTTCTCTGGTAGCGGCAACAGATGAAGAAAAGGAGATCGCTGACTTGAGAAAAATACTTGAGTCAGATCTAGACGACATAGAGGACATCGTAGAACTTATGTGGGCCTACAGCCGGCTTCTAATGAATAGAATTTTTAGAGAAGCAGCGAGCAAGATAATGCAATAAAAATAGACATGAGCCAGACGACTAAAAAACTATCCCGATTCTTAAAGAAGCGGAGGGTAAAAATTCTTCTTGTTTTTCTTGTTGCGAGTGTTATCTTTATCGGTTTCTCCTCCCTTACTCTAGCTAATGGGGAAAATGATAAAGGAGGGCTCGAAAATTTCCTGCAAGGTCTTATAAATTCACCTCTCTGGATTTTTAACCTTATTCTTACTGGAATCCGTTATCTAGCCGGCTGGTTTTTAATGCTTTGCGGCAGACTGCTTAATGCTACTTTAAGTCCTGCTCTTTATAATTTTATGAACGAGGGAATAGTAGTTATTGGCTGGGGGATTGTCAGAGACGTTTGTAATCTCTTCTTTATTCTGATACTTCTTATTATTGCTTTTGCTACTATTTTGCGCCTCGAAACTTATGACATAAAAAGAATGCTCCCACGGCTCCTGGGTGTCGCCTTACTCATCAACTTCAGTAAAATGATTTGCGGACTGATTATTGATGCCAGCCAAATTTTAATGAATACTTTCCTTTTTGCTATGGGTGGAAAAAACTTCAGCGAGTTTGTTGCTAATGTGACAAATTTGAGCAATGTTTTTAGAGCCGAGTTCTCTTTAGAGTCACTCTTAAACACTAATACTGATAACACCGTTTCTATTGCTCTTGGAGCTCTATTTTTTATTATCTTGGGGGTGGTTTTCTTAATTCTAGCCGTACTTCTTCTTATCCGAATAATCGCTCTTTGGATATTAATAATTTTAGCGCCTTTGGCTTGGCTTATCGGCATAATTCCTACCGGCGCAAAATTTGCCAACCAGTGGTGGGAAAATTTTATTAAATATTGCTTTTTTGGTCCAATTATGGCCTTCTTCCTCTATTTGAGTTGGGCCTCTTGGAATGATATCTTAAAAATGATTAATGCTGCCCCAAAAGAAGGGGGGCAAGCCATACAGGTTCATGGTTATTTAAGTTATGTTGTTATGATTATTTTACTTCTTGTCAGTGTGGTTGCTGCGAAATCTATGGGCGTGGCCGGAGCCGGGTTTATGGTCGGTGGAGCAAAAAGATTGGCTTTTGGGAAGAAAGGTAAAGGAGGATTAATAAGAGGATTCGGTAAGTGGGGAGCAGCCGGGGCTGGTATGGCCGCTGCTGGCGGCGGAGCAGCAATGAGAAAAGTATTCAAGAAATGGCCAAGAGCAGCTGAAATAAAGAAGGGAATAGTGGAAAAAGCGGAAAGAGCACCGGTAATTGGCAAACCCTTGGGCGGTCCGGGTGCTTATGCGGCCAGACAGCGAGCAGCGATAAATAAGCAAGCTAAAGAATATGCTGACCGTCCAACCGAAGATGTTCGCAGAATTGCCGGACAGTTTGCACCAACTAGAGAAGAACTGCGTCAGTCAGCCGGTGCAATTAAACTGATTAGCCAAAGACCGGAAGGATTTGAAGACGAAGAAAAAAAGCTTGTAGAAAGATATAAACGAGCCGGAGGCAAAGAGAGTGATATCTATGGGAGGAGACCCGACTGGGCTAAAGAGCCAGAAAAAGTAATAAGAGGAATGGCTGCTGAACCAAAGGAAGCAAAAAATATCCAAGTAGAAGCATTAAAGGATGAAAAAGTAACTGCTGGCATTATAGAAAATTTGAAAGAAGGCGGCGCTTGGACTAAAGAGCATCTGGCTCAAATGGGCAGACGCGGAGACGTGGCAGAACAAATCAAAAATAAAGTGATTCAACATAAGAAAGAGTTTTCTCCTCAAATCCAAATGTGGCTTGAATCTGACGCAGGTAAGTCCGTCTATGGCACAAAGGAAGAAGTTGAGGAAGTGATGAGTAGGAGAAAAAGAAAAAAACATGCCTAAACTTACTCCTGACCAAATAAGAATTCTTAAAAGAATTTCCGACCCCGAAATAAAACGGAAGTATACTATTTGCTATCAATTACCCCAAAAGGTGCAAGATGTTTTATTTGCCACAGAAACAGGGGATAAGCTCCGAGAGATTATACTTAAACGCTACAAGCTTTCTC
>CAYOFL010000269.1:0-2591 GCA_964403165.1 uncultured Ignavibacteria bacterium | reverse complement strand
AATAAAATTATATAACTAGATCTTTACATTAGACAAATAATTTAATTGAACTTATCAACGGACCTTATATTTTTTAGAATTATAGTAAGAATGAAGGATTAAAGAAAATGAAAGAATATTCACTGAGTAAATTGAATTCAAAAGACTATTATTACAAACGATTCATTATTGAGCTATTCTAAAAAATAAATAAGTTCCTCTTTTTAATAGATTTCTGTAAATCATTTTTCCTAAATTTCTTATAATTTGTTTTACTCCCTTCAAATTCGAGATTAATGCTAACTGAATAGGTATTGGAATTTTAGTTAATTCTAATCCAGAAAGATTTGCCATTTTTATGATCGTGTATCTTTTAAAACAATTTATATGTTCAAGCGGGCTAACTAAATTAAGAGAATTTTTATCTCCTTTTTGAGCAATCCAATTTAATCTTTTCAATCGTTTTTAAATATCACCACCATCAGGTACACTAATTTTGATTAATCCATGTTGTTTTAAGGAATGACTAAGATATTTAAGGATTTCAAGAGGGCTTGTAATATGCTCAAAAACTTGTTCAGTATTAATAAAATCAAATTCAAAATTTGAAATTTCATCCCAATCAATTACATTTATACCTATGGATTGACCATATTTAATTCTAGATTCAGATAATTCGGTTCCATACACATCACAACCAAAGGCCTTTGACATTAAACACCACCTACCCCAATCCATACCAAAATCTAAAAATTTTAGCTCTCTTTTTATGTTTTTGAAATAATCAAGTATAGTCATTATTTCTTGAGCATACTCTATATAATTATTTTAAAATCAACTCACAATTGTGAATTCGTCTATTTAAAGATAGTTTGGGAATAATCCATTCATTGTATATTTTTTTCATGAGTAAATCATTAGGTATTTGCTTCTGATAAGTTAAACCACATTCAAAGCATTCATTTAATATATAAGAAGATCCTTTTAGAATCATTAAATTAATATTTCCTTTAGTATTAAAATAAAAGAATCTCTATGAATAACAAAAAACTAAATATCTTATTATTAAACACATCGAAATACGATCCAGCATACCCCGCTAGAACCGAAATCATTGAGATATATGGGAATAAATTTCCCCAATTTGGACATAATATAACATGGGTAAATCCTGGTAATACAAATGAAATCTTAAAGCGAAAATTTAAAGATGTAAATATATATGTTGTACCTTCTGTACCTTATACTGTGTCTAAATCATTTTTAAAGAAAGGATTTAATATCATAACACATAATTTGATAAAAATAAAATTAGTTAAAGAATTGATAAAGATTTCGAATATAGATATAATACAGACGAGGGACAATGTTTTTGATGGTTTAATTGCTTTAAAGATTCGAAAAAAATATAATATTCCATTCGTATATCAATTAAATTTCATTCAACTTGAAACCAACTTGGACTATAGAAATAAATCAGTTTTATTAACGCTCTACAAGAAATTCTTTCTGGTAATATTAAATTATATTTTAAAAAAAGCAGATGTAATTTTAACAATAAGCACATATATGCAGAATTATCTTAAAAAAAAAAAAATTGAAGCACAAAAAATATTTACTTTACCAATGGGAGTAAATTCTAAAAATTTTTATCCAAATCAGAAAAATGAAAAATTAAGAAGTAAGTATAAACTTCAAGATAAAATAATTTTTATATACATAGGATCATTGGCTAAAAAAAGACGTCTTGAAATTATTTTAAAAGCTTTTTCTTTAGTGACAAAGGAAGTTATGAATGCTAAACTATTAATAGTTGGGGATGGTGACGGTAAAGGAGAATTAGAAAAGCTAAGTATGAATTTAAACTTGGAAAAATATATTATTTTCACAGGAAAAATCCCTTATAAAATTATACCTAAATATATTTGCTTAGCAGATATTGGATTATCTCCAATACCTCCAATTGATAATTATAAATTGTCGTCTCCAACGAAGACGCTTGAATATATGGCCTGTGGACTCCCGGTTATTGGAAATAGAGAGATATTCGAAATGAAAAATGTTATTTCTAAGAGTAATGGTGGTATATTAGTTGATTTTAATGCTGCTTCATTTTCAACTGCGATGATCAGATTAGCAAAAAACGAACAATTGGTAAAAATCAAGGGTGAAAAAGGTCGACAATGGATTAATAAAAATAGATCTTATGAGCAGATTGCCATGAAAGTGGAAAAAATTTATCTCAAATTCATCAATAGTTGATAAATTATTTTTAAATCCCATTTCTTTTGATTTATTGTAACAACATGTTTCTGAATAGTATGGACAAAAACCCTATATATAAGAAAGATGTCGAAAGAAAGAGGTTTAATCACCAATATGAATGATTATGAACAAAAATGAAAATTGCTAAAAAAAAAATGGCTTTTTATTGCAATAGAAACTAAAAGCAGAGAATACATAGCTAAATTATTTTTGTCAATTCTAGCATTAAAAAAAGGATACAATGTGGTTATAGGACATCATAGAACAAGAATATTTACAAATTTTTCATTTATGCCGACGGGGATTTATCTTGATAAAAGTATTTGGGAGATCCAATCCAATACATT
>CAYOFL010000268.1:0-2592 GCA_964403165.1 uncultured Ignavibacteria bacterium | reverse complement strand
TAAAACGATTTTACATTGAAAAGGGTGAGAATGTCGAGTATAGAAAGCCTGAGTGTGGTCCATTTCAATTTGTTCTGTACGCTTTTGAGAGAGATCGCAGGGTTCGAAAAAAGTACGATATGGATAAAGACAAAATTGCCTTATTAGACTCCTTATGTGGAATAAGCATTTACCGCGACAATTTCAGAGTGCTACCATATGGTGAACGGGGGAACGATTGGCTTTATTTGGATAAGCGACGAGTCCAGAATCCTGGAAAAATACTTGGAAACGACCGTGTAATAGGATATGTTCAAATTTCACAAAGCTCGAACTCTCAGCTCAGGGATAAAACAAATCGAGAAGGTTTGATTGAAGAGGGAATAGCATTTGCGGATTTGCGAGATCTAGTCAATGAGGCCACCGACTTCTTGGGTCTTGAAAGACATCTCACTCAGCCTATTGAAAAACGTTCGAAAGAAAAAGTAGAACGGGGAATAGATGACATAGATGAAGGAACACGAGTTGTCGAAACAAGTTCTATTAGTCTTAGATCAACTCTTGATAAAGCTAAAGAAGACATAGAAGAGGGAGACATTAATGATGCTAAAACTGTTATTGACCATGCATCCTTTGAGATTGAAGCTAGTGAAAGTGCAATCAAACGGATTGATGAGGGAAAGAAAAAGCTATTGGAAGAACTGACAGTTTCAGATGAACAAATAAACAATCTAGTTGCTCTAAGCGGTATAGGATTAACTGCTGAACGAATGACACACGAATTCTCAAGGGCTGTTCGGTTAGCTATTGAACAACTTCAAAAAAGCCTTGCCATATTGAATCGTGAAAGAAAATATCCGAAGGCAACTGAACATATAACCTCCGCAATTGCCCAACTGCTGATAGTCCGCACCGGTTTTCAACAAATGGAACCTCTATACTATTCAAAGAGAAGATATACCGAACAACTGAATGTTGCAATAATCGCTCAAAAAACACAATACTTCTTTTCTAACGAAATTGAAGCCATAGGTGCAGAAGTAACAGTAATAGAAGATGGAGAATTTCTGATTGATATGGGCAAAGGACACCTTATGCAAATTTTTGATAATTTATTTGACAACTCGCTATATTGGCTTAAACGTTCGCCAGCAAAAGATGGACGCAAAATAACCATAAAAATTTCTGGAAAAGAAAAAACCATAATCTTTGCAGATAACGGTCCTGGTGTCCCAGAGAACATAAAATATCATCTATTCAACCCCTTTGTCAGTACGAAACCTGATGGACGAGGTCTAGGACTATTTATCATCCAAGACATCCTTCAGAATTACAAAGGCGAAATTGAACTTTTGACTACCAACAAATTACTGAAGGGAGCGAATTTTAAGATTAGTTTTCCGGAGAAATAACAATATGAGTACGATGGGCTTTCTGATAGAAGGTATTCCTTTCCAAAACGCCTTGATTGTAGACAACAAGCACAAGGACGTTGAATCATTAGAAGAATACCTAAAGGAAAAAAGTATATCGGTACTTTATGCAAAGACTTCTACGGAAGCAGAAAAATTAATTGAGCTCAGACCGGAAATAAATTTGGTTATTCTTGACTGGCTTCTGGACGAAGAGAGTGATAGTGAAGCAAAGCGTTTGTTAGGTTTTCTCAGAGATCATGCATTTGCTCCAATAATAATATACACAGACAAAGGCAAAGAAGTGCCTTCCTATTACATAAAAAAATCTCGGTTAGAGCGAATTGCCATAGCTTTAGATAAGTGTGAAGTTAAGGGAAAAACGGTATTCACAGAGATAAAAAGGTGGCTAGAAGCAAATCCTGAACTCAAGATATTCTTGATGTGGGATAACGAAGTAAAGAAGAGACTTAATCAAACCCTTTGGACAATTCATGACTTAGATATCGGGGGATTGAGAGCATTAGTTGAACTTCTCAAGACCCCTGAAGGCTTTCCTCGTACAATAAGGGAACGGGATCTGGTTGATTTTTTTGGTGGTGTTCTCACAAGAAATCTTTTAGTCAATAAGGAATTCTTAGACTCAATAGCAACCATTATTGAAGGAATGATAAAGGTTAGAAAAAAGGTCGATTTGGATTTAACTAAATTAGAAACTTTTCATACATTTGAACGATATAAGGCTCCTGGATATGAACAATTATGGAATGGGAGTCTACTAAAAGATAAATCAGGAAAGTACTTCATTGTTGTAACTCCAGCTTGCGACTTTTGCCATGAGAACATTGAACGCGTTCTTTTGATTGAAGCTGAACCCCTTAGAAAATACAGAAAAGAGAGAAAAATCTCAAAGAATAAGCTGAAACGATATATTCAAAATCAAAAGAGTGTTATACACTATCTTCCTTATGTGCCGAGCTTGTCTGAAGGTCTGATTTGTCGTTTTGATCAGATCACAAACATAAACTTTGAAAAACTAAAAGAAATGATTGAAACTCAAGAGATGGAGTGTTTTGCTATAATAGCTTCTCCTTTCATAGAAAATTTGATGCAAAGAATGAACGCTTACTTGATGAGGCTTGGCGTGAGAGACCTTCATGATGGAGAAATAACGAGCCTATTGGATGAAGCAACTGCAGAT
>CAYOFL010000267.1:0-2594 GCA_964403165.1 uncultured Ignavibacteria bacterium | reverse complement strand
TTGGTATCCAGTATGGTGCGGGAATCTATCTTGGAGGCAACCTGAAAGGCGATGCGAGCGGAGAAGTTGGCTTTGATCAGTCCGGTGATCACATCCACCGAGGGTCTCTGGGTAGCTAAGATCAGATGAATTCCCACCGCCCGCGCCATCTGAGCTAATCTGGTTACCAGACTCTCCACCCGGGTGCAAGAGGACATCATCAGATCCGCCAGCTCATCTACGATGATGATGATATAGGGAAGTATGAACTCTTTGTTCTGTTTTCGATTGAAATCCTCGATATTTCTCACACCGGATTTTGCCAGCTTTTTATACCGTTGTTCCATCTCTATTACAATCTCAGAGAGCACGTGTTCCGCCACCTTGGGGTTGGTGATCACCGATCTTTCCAGATGAGGGATTCCCTGATAGACTGAAAGCTCCAGCATCTTGGGATCGATCATGACGAACCTGATCTCCTCCGGAGCGAGCCGGTAAAGAAGACTGGTGGTTATGGCATTTATGCAGACTGATTTGCCTGATCCAGTGGCTCCGGCAATCAGAAGATGGGGCATCTTTCCCAGATCAGTTATAAAGGGCTCCCCAGAGGAGGTTTTGCCCAGAGCCAAACTCAGCTTCGCTTCAGCATTTTGAAAGACAGGTGAGGTGAGTATCTCCTTTAAGTAAACCGTCTGTGAGCTTCTATTGGGAATCTCCACTCCGATTGCCGCCTTCCCGGGAACCGGTGCTACGATCCTTACCTTCCGTGCTCGCATGGCTAAAGCTAAATCATCCGATAGATTCACCACCTGATTCACCTTGATCCCTGCCGCTGGCTTGAACTCATATCGGGTTATGACTGGACCGGGATAAATCTCAATTCTCTCACCTTCAATCTCTACACCGAAGGTGGAGAGAGTTTGTTTGAGAGTCTTAGCGGTTTCATTCAACTCCTCCTCCGACACGGACGGTTTCACGTAAGGTGGATCATCCAGAAGATGTAGGGGAGGGAATTTGTATTCTCCCTCAACTCCCCTTTCCTCTCCCCGCACCAGGGTGAGCGATGACCTGTCCCTGCTTACAGATGAGATTCGGGGAGTGGTCTTTTCTTCCTCCGACATAGATGTAGCTATCTTTGCCACCGGGAGATCTGGTTCGGATATTTTTTTTACTTTGGATTCCTTCTCCCTTCTGACCCTCTGCCGATGGATTCTCCTCAGCTCTCGCCATTTGCTTCCCTGAGTCAGCAGTCTCTCCAGCATACGTTTGAATAAGAAAATAAAGTCGCTGGGTTTAAATGGTGTGATGGTGGTAGCCAGCATGATCAGAGAGGCGATCAACAGGACATAAGAGCCTGCGGTTCCGAGAAGTTTCAGAAAAATCCCACCCACAGCGAATGCAACCCATCCTCCTGTAGTTACCCGGGAAAAATCCGGCGCATCCTGGAACTTGATGGCCGGGAGAGAGAAGAGGATTCCCAGGATAAAAACGAAGATGAAAACAAACAGAACCTTTTTTGAGATGAAGGCAAGTTTCACTTTGGGAAAACAGCTTAATCCAAGAAGGATGAAAAACAGGGGGATGAAGAAGCCCGAGTAGCCCAAGGTGTAAAGGATAAGATAAGAAACCCCAGCACCCACGGGACCACACTGATTATTGAATTTTACAGAGAAGATTTCCGGCAAGTTATGTAAGCTTAAGTCCTTCTGAAGAAGCTGGTTGTCGTGTGCCTGATCATAGCTGAAAAGCGATAGCAATACAAAAACAGCTAACGCCGTGAGCAAAGTTCCCAAAACCTCTTTTTTTCTCTTATCCGCTATGGTAGTTGTAACTCTCATCAGGCTTCTGCCTCACTTATTTTCGGAAACACTGTTTGTGTTGCAAGTGTAATTTAAAACTATAATTTACCCTGTCAACAAAAATATAACACGAGAAGTTTTCTAAAGTTTCTCAAACCACCTACAGGCTTCCACTCTTTTCAAATAAAATCTTTTAAAAAAATCCCCGGCGAACATTTAACTTATCAGGTCAAATTTCCACTTCGATTTTTATTCTTCAAATCCGGGGAAATGTTTGAAAAAGTTAAACGAGACAATCAGACCAAACGCCGAAGAGAAAAAAAAAGGGGGGGCTTCGTTTAAAAAAAATAAAGGCAGGGACACATTATGTTTGTGTTATGCCCTGCCTTCTGAAACGTGCTTTTGCAGCCAGGCTCTACCTTACTGCATCCTTCAGTTGCTTCCCAGCCTTGAACTTCGGTACTTTGGCAGCAGCGATCCGGATGGGTGCACCCGTCTGGGGGTTTCTCCCCATTCTGGCTTTTCTCCTGGCTACGGAGAAGGTACCAAATCCAACGAAGCTAACCTTTCTGCCCCTCTTCAGAGAGCTGGTGACTCCATCAAAGAAAGCCTTGACAGCCTTATTGGCCTGTGTTTTGGTGACCTTCGCCTCTTTGGCGATTCTGTTAACCAGTTCCTCTTTGGTCATCTACTCACCCCCTTTACGACTTTTAGAGGTTCAACGGTTTTCCTTTCTTTGTTAACACGTCGAGAATACAATATTTTCAAGGGTTTGTCAAGAACTTTTTTTATTTTTTTCAAAAAAATGGCTCAACT
>CAYOFL010000266.1:0-2605 GCA_964403165.1 uncultured Ignavibacteria bacterium | reverse complement strand
GCTTCCTCGTAATTCTGAGTAGCTGAAATCCTTTTCCGATTTGCTATTAAATACTCTGCTAATTTGGGCTCAAAAACCGGTTCTTTTCCTTCATTGATTAAACGAACAAACTCGGGATTAACATCAACCCCAATCACTTTATAACCCTTGGAAGCATAGGCCGCTGCCATTGGAGAACCTAATTTGCCTAAACCAATAATTGAAATATTTGGTTTTTCCATGTTTTTCTTCCTTGTCCAGCCAGCTGTCCTCCGCAGCAGCGAGACGAAAAGGAGTTATTTAATTAAATTTTTAATTCTTCTTTTTGCCAATCCCAGTGTTACTCGCGGCAAAAGAATCTTAATCATTATCCTCCGCCAAATTCCGAGACAAGGCGGACGTTCCTGCTTTTCTCTTAATTTAATGATTTGAAGAGCCTCTCTCATATCCATTGACCTTGTATCCTTGCTAAATCTGAAAACCTCCCTGAATACATGAAATATTGGCATCATTTCAATAAAGCTTCTCCTGAATAAAAACTCCTTAGCGCTTTTGCCATGTAGCTCAAAACCGGCGGGCGGCTTTGAATGAGCAAGAACATGCTTATTGATTTCCAGTATTTCATTAACAATGGCTTTCTTATAAATCCCGGGTATGGTTGTCAAATAACTAGTTGGGTGTTTTTTCCACAATTCTGTTTGTGAATTTAAACTAACTAAATGTTCTTTATATAATTTTTTATTGCTAATGAGCTTGTGAATGCTTTTATGCTCCCAAAGTTCAACTAAGTGGGTCACAACTAAAAGCTCGGCTTTGGACTTTTGAAATTCATCTAATAAATATAAAAAGAGATTCTTATGATGGCAAATAAACCAATGGTCTTCCTGCCAAAAAAAGAACAAGGGTTCGGACTCCTGATTGCTAACAGCAAAAATTTGAGCCTTCACTAATTCATAAAATGAGGTTTTGTCATCATTGGTAATAGATGCCTGATTATATCTCTTGATAATCTCTTTACGACAAAATTCAGCATGCTTTCCTACGATATTATAGCTCCAGGAAATTATTGATGAAATAGGTTCAAGCGAACGCAAGTTATATCTAAATAACTTTTTTCTTGATTTTGAATCTATTTTTATTGAACCGATTATACAAAGTTTCATAGTTTTCTGGATACAGCCAAGAAGTTGGTTGCTATAAACATCTCATATTTCTCCTTGTATTTATCTATTGGCCTTAATCCGTTTTTTAAAATCCTGTAAATTCTGTAATTTGGATTAAGAAGGTAAAAGAAGTTCTGAAAAAATGTTTTTGAATCTATGTTGCATCCGCCAAATTCAAATTGGATAAAATCAATTGAATTAGAATCAATAAGCTCTTTGGCTTCATTCAATATATTCAACTCATTACCCTCTACATCAAGTTTGAGTAGATAAATATGATTTATTGAATTATCTCTGCAAAAATCATCCAGTCTTCTAAGTTTAATTTCTTCTTTGTATTTCATCTCGGTGCCGAAATGCTCCATCTGCCTGGCAAATATAGAACTTAATTCTGAACTTTCCTCGTTAGAAGCTAAGTCTGAATCCTCCCTGCAGGAATAAAGAATAGTGGTCTCGTTCTTATCTCCAAAACCAAAATTATATGTTTTCACTCCCTCACGGTCTCTCAGGCTTTTGGCTAATAAATGGAAAGGCTTCTTTGATGGTTCAAAAGAATATAATCTAACATTTTTTCCAAAGATAGAAATAACTTCTAATGAGTATTTTCCAACATTGGCTCCAACATCAAAAATAATAGGAGTTTGATTATTATTAATACCTTGGCTAAGACGTTTAAGAACCTCTCTTTCACCGCCCCTCTTAATATCAACACCTCCAATATTCATTCCGGCCATGGAGATTTTATGGAGTCGTTCAAAAAATGGCTGGAAAATTACTCTGCCAAACAACATCTTGTCTAAAATACGCCATATAATCGTCTCTCCAAACCTAAAAATACCTCTGTTTATTTGTCTAATCTTTTTAATTAATTTATCTAAAATTTGCAGCATTTTAATATTTAGAATTTAAAATTTCTTTATAGTTTATTAATCCTCCATGTTAATTTTTTAATTATATTTCCAAAGTGGAAATCTAAATTTACATTGCTGACTTTCCTTCCAGCCGCCACTTCTAAAGGTATATCAATAGAATCATATTTGACATAACCAGGGGTAGCAGCCGCCACAAGTCTTACAATATAGCTATTTGTATTTAAAAGAATATTATTAACCTCAATTACTGCCTCATATTGTCCTCTTTCTCTCTTCTCCAGTAAATTTTCAAAAGTATCAACATCAGCAGAAGAAATTAAGTTTTTATCATCATCAACAGATGTAATTTGGACAAAAATTACACTATTAGATAATTCTTCATTAACATCATATTTTACTTTTATTTTAAAATCTTTTCCTAATTCTATTTGATTATTTTTTTCATTTTTTTCATTAATAATAAAAGCTTCTCTAAAATTTATTTCTTTTTTTGGATCAATAATTCCTTTTCTTTCTCTAACATCAACACCCCTTTTTAAATATTCATTGATTACTTCCTCGGGCTCGCCAATCATTTTAATTCTTCCTTTA
>CAYOFL010000265.1:0-2610 GCA_964403165.1 uncultured Ignavibacteria bacterium | reverse complement strand
TCTGAATGATGTCAAATAGGACCTATTGTGAAACTTGAGGGATTCCGGTGACATCTCCGAAAGCGCACCGGAGCAAGCCTTTCTCTTCCGATTGGCCTCCATGGTAGCCTTTCTGTCATCCTTCCTTCGAACCCGGTCTGCCGGAGTCATCTCTTCGCTGTCTAGACAGCATAAGGTTGCACCGGAGACAAGTCGAGATCCAGCAAAGCGCCGACCTGGAAGGAAGTGAAGAGATCAGAAATAGGTGATATGTCCCCCGATTTTCCAGGCGATTATTTTCCAATTCACTAGTTCGAGAAGCATCCGTTGAATGAGACTGGATAAACGATCTTCGCCGCATTGTCGCGATGTTTCAATCCTCATCTGCTCCGAAGAGCGAGTGCAACCCTATTAAGTGTCAAGTGTAGGCCTGATCCTCTGTTCCTACCATAGTGACGATATATGACGCGGTGCAGGGTAAGACAGGAAAACGTTCAATCCTTTGGAGGCTGGCGGAATAAGATTGCGTGTCTTGGGGCTGAATCGCTTGAGCGAGAAATAGGTGCTACATCACCGGAATTCCACAATGAATCTTAAACTTGACGGACTCCTTCTCGTTCACTCTGTAAAGGAATATCGCCTTGTGGCAAGACCTTTATAAATACATCGTCAGCTGTAAGTGCTACGGTGTCGAGCTTGTACTCTTTGTATGGTGTAGCAAGTACTAGAAAGCTTCGTTTTCTATCCAAGAGCCTAACAGTCGTTGTACTAGAACCGGACTCCGAGGACGATGAACTCTGGTAGAAGAAGCGGCGGAAGGAGAACCAGAATCTGATATTGGGTCTATATATAGCGCTAAGACCAAGTTCCCGATGTCCATCCACCTCATCTGTCATAGCTACTACCCAGCGTGGGAACACGAAAACGGGGTTCAAATAGCATCCCTTGGAGCGACTAGAGCCACCACCAATCCGAGCCTGGCAACGCTC
Organism: uncultured Ignavibacteria bacterium; assembly: GCA_964403165.1. Lineage (GTDB taxonomy): Bacteria > Zixibacteria > MSB-5A5 > MSB-5A5 > SM1-73 > SM23-73-3. The sequence continues at coordinate 1,642 of CAYOFL010000265.1, read as the reverse complement.
ACCCAGCAATTCTTCAATGTGTCTGAGGCCTCGTTTCAAGAACCTGTAATAGTACGCCGGTTGAGGGAAATATCTAAAATCTGTTTTGCTGCCTTTAATCTTCCGGCGGTTCTCAAGTACCACCTCTAGGAGTTTGCGTTCGTCCAGCTGCTGATTAAGCGTTGGGGAAGCATAAGTAGGGCTACCCTTGGTTCTTTCCGCCAAAGCAATCCACTTGATGTATGGCACACAGTCCAACTTGTGGTGAATTTTGATTTTGTACGTGAGGGTTTCACCTCGGTAAAGAGATAACCTGTCAATGCTGTCATCAAATTCTTCATACATCCCGGTGATGACTCCAAATGGCGTAAACCTTAGGGTTTTCTTCCTGCGAGCGTGCACGCCAAGATTGGTAATCCAGCTTTGGTTCCATCGTCCGCGCAATCGACCATCGAGTCTTGTGAGCACTACCTCATCAGACTGGAAGGCTGGTTGCTCCCTGCCCGCTTTAGGTTTACCGGGCACGTCAGGAATCCTCTGTATCCTGAACCTCTCTTTTGTTGAGCGTCCTCTAGCATCGATAAGGGTGCACTTGCCCACATACGTGCTTCTCTTTGATCTAGCCCGTTTCCCTTCAAATTCGATCCCGCCTGGCGCTTCGCTGGAGTATTGTTGCTTTAGCTTTACATGATCTGGGCTTATTTCTCCGTCAAAGAACGATTCCTCAAGACAATCTATAACTAATCCCTTAATGAACTCATGCTTCTCGCTCAAAGTTGCCTTCTCCTGTATACACAGCAGAAATGATTTGTCTCTCCCCCAATGCCCCATAAAGTGAAACGCCCTCCTGCTTAGAAGAGAACACCAATCAACCTTGTGGTCACGATTTGTTTCTAGTATGGAGTGCCTTCGTACTGGGACTGGTTCTGTAGCTTGGAAGTAGGCGCTTGGTCCCTCAGATCGCAACGCCCCCAATACAATAACTGCGTAGAATGAAAAGAATATTCCAAGGAGGAACCAGCGCCTTGGGTTTCGCCCTTTCTCAGCTGCCGTGTGAGCTGCGCACAACGCACAGGGCACTGAGACACCCAGATAAAGCAGTAGAAAGATAAATAACATTCCTTTACAAGCAGGGAGGAAAATCGGTATACATCTTTGCTTGTATTCCCGGCACTTTCCTCGGTCCAATTAGGTCACTGCACGATTCCCAATTAAGTGCGCACCTCTGTTTATCTCGTTTTGAGCGCTTACGTTCTGCCTCCTGTTATCATCCTAATTCTATTCTGTTAGTACGCCTAAAGACACGTAGTAATATATCGTTTGGCGAGCCTTGTCATGATGGTAACCTCACATAGCCATCTTACAAAATCAATACTGAAAGTTCTGGGGACGGGTATATCAGGGAACATCTCTGAACGCGCGCGCTTTTTCAAGTGAGGCTCTCGGTTCACGTTCACGGGGCATTCCTAACCTCCTTCCTTTACAGCCGGTCTGTCGGTGTTACTTCTTCGCTGTCCGCACAGCATAAGGTTTTCCCGGAGGCGTGTCGAGATCCAGCGAAGCGCCGCCCGGAAGGAAGCGGAGAGATAAGGAATAGGTCATATGTCCCTCGATTACCGAATTAGGGTATGTATCCCTAGAATTCGGAGATTCGATAGCTTGG
>CAYOFL010000264.1:0-2623 GCA_964403165.1 uncultured Ignavibacteria bacterium | reverse complement strand
TCTAGAGCAGTAAAATCATTATCGTTGGGATATAATTGGTTGAATATAAATTTAATTAACTCATAATCTTCTGCAGTATCAAGAGTAATTTCAAGTTCGGGGTGAATCATATCTCCCTTTGCACTCCAATTCAATATTTTAAACTGTTTTGGATTTGAATATATATATAATGTTACATGTTCATGATCTGCTTCAGAATCAGTTAATTGGTTAACTCTTTCAAGAACAGATACTGGGAAGGTTTGAACCCTCAAACCTATAGGGAATGTTTTTTCAATGTCATTAGATATATAATCGTAATCACCAGAAAAAAACAATTCAATTGATTTATCTATATGCCTCCAATCAATAACAGGACAATCTCCGCATATTTCAACTATGATATCTGCTTGAGCGGATTTTGCGGCATTAAGCACCCTAAGTAAAACATCTTGTTCACTTCCTCTATAGTATTTAAAATCGAAATTCTGACAAATTTCTACAATTTTATCATCTAAAACATTTTCTGTGGTAGCTACAACTACTTCATCAACATATTTACTTCGGTTTATCCGTTCAATAATATGTTGAAGGACAGGTTTTTCAACTAGTGGAAACAAAACTTTACCTGGTAATCTAGATGACCCCATTCTTGCTTCAACTGTAGCGACAATTTTTAAACCGTTATTATTATACATTTGCTTCTAAACCTATCCAATCTATTTGTGTTATACTAATATTTACTAATTAATTTCTTATTAAAGTACTTGATATATGTTTATAAAAAGATACTATAATTATCATTTATTATGGATATATTATTATACATAATTAAAAGTCGTTTTTCTAGTTTAAATTATAAAATAACAAGAAATAATTAGTTTACTTTGAGTGTTTTTTAGTTTTATTGACAGATTCAGTTCCTTCGGTAATCTAAATTCCATTAATATGAGCAGAGGAAAAAAAAATTTAAATTTTCCTCTCAATTTTGAATGTATTAATTCCTAACCTTGATATATTGTAATCAAATGAGTCTCCTTGAATTTGTTTAAATATTTCCAAATTTGATTTAACTTCCTTTTTTGATACTCCTATATATTTTATACAATAACCACTTTTTTCTATATATTTGCCAATAATCCATCCAACAATATTTCTACTACGAAGATATAATTTCTTTAAATAAATTCTAAAACATTTTTTTGTTGATATTTGCGTTTTATTAACTAATTTCATGTTTCTAATAGTTTTATTAATAAAATTGACAAATAATTTAGAAGTTTCTTCACTATAATTTATAATTTCGTCATTAAGAACGGATCTTTTCTTTTCTTCTATTCCAAACTCTTTATTTCCTGATAAATATTCTTGTATCTTATTAAAAACTTCTTTCTTTGTTTTGGCTACGTCACTTACATAAACTGAAAGCCAAAAGAGATCAGAAGTATCTTCAAAAGGGATATATGAAATAACAGGTTTTTCAGCAAAGATAGATTCAACAGCAGTAGTACAATCGAGATGAATTACTAATTTTGAGCCTATTATCCAAGGAGTAGCTGACCCTTCATTTATTATGAATAGATTATTAATATTTTTTAGTGTTCTCTTATAAATTTGTGTGTTTTCTCCAGGATGAGGTCTTACTATAATTGTCTGTTTAGGGAGTTTTTGTGCGATATATTTGATCAGATCCAAAAAGTTATTTAAATTAACTTTTGAATGTTCTATTTTTTTAATAAAATAATTTTCTTTTAATTCTTCAGTTATTTCTTTATTATTTATTATCTCATCTAAAAGATAATTTTCTCCTAAGTAATGATTAGCATGATAATAATTGCCATTAAATAATAAATAATTCCCATATTTGCTTTTTATTTTTTTAACTTGTTTTGAATAATACCTTAAATATTTAGGTTTATGTAGATCGAACCTAGAATTACCTATGATATATGTATTTTTTGAATTAAATTCAGGAATGTTTTCAACTAATAAATTTTGAAACGATTTTCCATAAACAAATACTGAATCAACAAAATGTAACATTTTTTTGGGGTAAAAAGATTTAATTTCTGAAAATTTATGTTTTTCCCGTCCTACAATACCTCCTTCTTCATAAAGAATAAAAATTCTTCCATTATTATGTTTAATTTTTTTATATAATCCACTTTGACTGTAAGCAAGACTTTTCGCTAAATAAATACAATTTTGTATAAAATTTATCTCTCTAGAACAACCACTCCTATCACCGATAATTACTTTATAACCCTCCTTAATAAGATGATAGGCTAATAATAATCTACTATCAAACTCCCTATTTTTTACTTCTACTGGTAAAACTAATGTGATGTCCTTGTTCAAATCTCTTCTAACCTTGTGTTTATTACCTAATTGTTCTGTTGCCTTTCAATTTTCATTTATAATATTTTAAAATGGCAATTATTTTTGATTAATTCTATATCCCAATAGAGTATAAACCTTAATATTATTTTCTATCCAAATTCCACTATTTTAACTCTAAAATTGTATTTATCTCACTTATTGATCTTATATTATTTTGAAATAAATAATCAAAAAAATTTTTTGATTTAATTTTCTTTTTTGAGCTGAAATCATTTTTTTTTATTAAAGAAATAAAATTTACACT
>CAYOFL010000263.1:0-2667 GCA_964403165.1 uncultured Ignavibacteria bacterium | reverse complement strand
CGTCGATGATCTGCATCGCCCGAATCTTGGGTGCCCCGGTGATCGATCCGCCCGGGCACGTCGCCCGCAACAGGTCAACCGCGCCCAGGTCCGCGAGCAGCCGGCCCGTGATCGTCGCCACACGGTGGAAAACCGTTGGATGCGTCTCCAGTTCGCCCGCCGACTCCACCCGCACCGAGCCCACATCGCACACCCGCCCGATGTCGTTACGCAGCAGATCGATAATCATGTTCAGCTCGGCCCGGTCCTTCTCGCTGTTGGCCAGCTCGCGCCGGCGGATGGGATCGAGCTGCTCGTCGCCCGTCCGCGGGCGCGTGCCTTTGATCGGGCGGGTGACCACGTGCTGCCCACGCAGATCCAGGAACAACTCCGGCGAGGAACTGACCACCGCACAATCATCCCAGGCCAGCAGCGCCGCGTAGTCGGCCGGGTTCGTCCGCCGCAGATCGAGGTACAGCCGCAACGGCGTGGTTTCGGTTTGGGCAACGAACCGCTGGGTCAGATTCACTTCATAGATGTCACCGGCGGCGATGTACTCCTTGGCCGCCCGGACCCGGGCGACGTACTCCTGCGCAGTCCAATCCGAGACGGGTGCTCCATGCTTCGCGCCGCGAATGGTGGGGGACGGGTTCGTCGACGCCGCGGGCCCTAACCGCTCGCGCAGTCTTTCGAGGCGCTGGTTCGCACCGAGCCGGTCAATACCGGCTTCACGACCCCAGTCGACTGCGACCAGGTGCCAGCGCCGTGCCTCGTGGTCGAAAACCGCTGCGCTGTCGTATAGCGCGAACCGCAGCAACGGCAGCGCCGTGCCGGGCGGGTTGCCCGGGATGATGTTTTCGATGCGTGCCCCGGCTTCGTAGGAGATGTACCCGATCCAGCCGCCGGCAAAGGGCAGGGCGGTGGAGTTCTCGACGCTCGGATAATGGGCCAGCTTCCCCGCGATGGCCTCGAACGGGTCACCGCGGTGGTGTTGCCCCACGACAAGCACATCCACCGGCTCGCAGGCGAATATCGACCATCGCCCGTGGCTCCGGTGGCCGACCACGCTTTCGAGGATGGCCGGTTCCCTCCCGCGCGCGAATGCCACCGTCGCTGCCGCCGGTTCCGGCCCGTCGTCCAGTTCCGTCGCCAGGAGTCGCCCCAGAAAATGGGGATCGTCAGACTTCATCGGCGGAGCAGTATACCAGACCCGGTTCGCAAGCGAACTACGGGCTTTGCACTGCAGGGGCTGTCGATTTACTCGCCGTTGCGGTCGGGCAATGTATGCCCTCCGAGTCACTGACGGCGGTGGAGGATTGGCCCCCAATCGTCACGTTGCTGTCTTGTGGCCGGTCGGTGTCAGATCCAACTCCTGGTTTCGGTGATCATCGTCCCTAAGGGGGTATCCACTTCGCTCTCGTAACTCCTATGTCCGCCGCTTCTGGCCGACGAGCTGGCGATAGGGCACGGGCTTGACCTGCACGGCCTGCTGAAGCAGTCGATAGAACAGAAGGCCACGAGCCCGGGAGTGCCGACGATTGAAGCGGAAGGTAAACTCGTCGAGGTAGTAGTCTAAATGCTTGTCACTGACAGAGCCTTGATGCGTGCCAAGGATCCAGCGCTTCAGAAGCGCAGCGACTCGATGCACTCGCGGCATGAGTTCGTGGGCAAGTTGTTCACTTCGCTTGATGTTGCTGACCTTGTGCGTGTAGCCCTTGGCCTCGATGTCGTTGTAGCCACGCCATCCGTCGGTGTGGACCACCGATCCAGGCTGCACGGCCTCACGGACGAAGGGAATCAAGCTGCGGGCGGATACGTCTGGGACTCGCCGGAGCCGGATACGCCCGATGCCTCGTCCATTTTGCTCCGCCGCGATCACCACGATGCTCTTGGTTTCCGTCTTTCTTCCGGATACGCCCTCTTCATGGCCGCCAACATACGTCTCGTCGACCTCGACACACCCGCTGAGACGGCCCCGCGCCGGTCGCACCATCGCACGCCGCATCTTGTGGAGCCAGGTCCATGCCGTCTGGTAACTTCCCAAGCCCAAGATGCGCTGGAGACCCAAGGCACTCCCTCCGAGCTTCTGATTCGTCACGAACCACATAGCCTGAAACCATGTTCGTAGCGGCTTCCGCGTACCCTCGAAGATCGTTCCCGCAATCGGAGACGTTTGACGCTGACATGCCGTGCACCGAAACTGACCCCTGGCCGTTACACAAGCTTTGCTCCCCCCGCATGCGGGGCAGCGGAAGCCGTTCGGCCATCGAAGTCGTCGCAGATAGTTGATGCAGGCTACCTCGGACAAGAACCACTCGTCGAACTCCTGAAGCGTTCGCGGGTAATCCACCCCACCGACTGGATGGTGATCTTCGCTCACCTCAGCACTTTACACCTACGAGAGCGAAGTGGATACCCCCTTTCAGGATATTGTCCCCGGTTGCCGGGGACGTTGTCCGCCGTTGGCCCGGCTTTCGTCGAGAGGTGAGTTGCCATGTTCACAGCATTTGCCCGGTTCCCGGATCATAGCGTTGAGCGCCTCGAATCAGTTGAGGCTCTTGCCGATGTGTGGGCGAAAGACGAGACCGCCGTCTGGGTCGACCTGGAGGAGCCGACAAAGGACGAGCTACGAGCCCTTGATCAAGTCATTCGCGTCGACGAAGCGGCCCTGGAGGACTGTTGGCACGG
>CAYOFL010000262.1:0-2683 GCA_964403165.1 uncultured Ignavibacteria bacterium | reverse complement strand
TATACTCACCACACTCGAAGACGGAAACGGTGAAGTCGTCGATACCTGCTTCCACAACAGACCCAGCACCCAGATCTGAGGCTTCGAAACGAACTTTGACCTGAGTGGTCGGTGTGAGGTAATCGCCAACCATGAAACTTTTTTCTTTCCACCCGGCAGAGGTAACAGGTCCAATCGTCTCAACCAAAATCCAGCTTGCCCCATCGTTGTTAGAAACCCAGACCTTAAACAGATCGTTGTTAGGATCATTCCCAAAGTTGTTGGTATACCACAAGGCGTAGCCCACTTTGGCGTCAATGCCCGCGCTGAGATCTAAGGATGGTGAGATTAACCAGGTGATCCCATCGTCCACATCAGAATTACCATCTACATTATCTGTGAGATAGCAACTGCCTGAGCCATCGGAATCAAACGGTGGATCACCCCGATCACCACCGCCAACCGGAATGCCACGTTCCCAGGCACCATCAGTAAGATAGGGATCGTTTTCCACAGTCCAGCCCAGATCAGTCTCGAAGTTGTCAGCGAACACAGTGGTAAGTTCTCCAACAAGTACGGAGTAAACAGTAGCAGGAGCATCAGAGGGATTGTATATCACCCCTGAGGTAACTCCCTCGGCACTGAAATAATACTCCGGCTCATCATCACACTCCGCTGATGGCAATGTGGCTTCGTACAGATCGCCGCTTAATAAGACCAAAGGAGAGGTAAGATAGGTGCCACCGTCGTAACGATAATGAAACATACCAGTCCCCGGGATATACGAATCGCCGATCTCTTCGATCTGTACCGTGATGGTTGTGACCTCGCCAGGACTGATGACCTCCGGAACACCATCCGGCAGATTTATCCTTAGCAATGATGCGCCCGGATAATCCACGTAGCAGGCCGCATAGCCGATACTTGAGCAGTCGTATGGGATCCGCATGTAGCCGCCCTCACCCCAGCCAGAGCCCCATGAATTGCGCATAATCCATATACCGTTGCTCCCTTGATTATCGTCCCAGCCGACCAATGTCACGGCGTGATTGACTGTACCGCTTCCACAGCCATTAAATATTCCGCCAGTATATGCCTGCATGGCCGAATTGGCGTAAACGGCCGCCGACACCGGGCCGTAATCCAAAATGGCCTGTTTGATATTATTCACAGGCGGGACACTGTAATCGTTACCAATAAAGGCCCAGTCATCGATCAGATACTCATGTGGATAGGGGCAATTGCACGGAACATCAGAGGCGACGTAGGGGAAATCAGCCTCCATAACAGCTCCGGTTCCACCACATGGGTCTGTCTTCCACTCATGGTAGTTATGCGCCCACCAGCCTCCACCACAACCCCAACCATCAGAGTTACAACTAACCAACCATTGTTCAGAAAGATCCACGGTGGTATTATCCTTGATCTTAATATTACATTCCAGCGGGCCAACTGTCCCAAACGCCCAACAGCTCCCGCAACCATCCTGATCTTTAATCGGGGTACAGCCACCTGAATCACACCAGTTATATGCATCTGGTAAGGCCTTAGTTGGTGTGCAGGGGTTAAACTTGGCGCCAATCCACCAGTTCTCTGGCACCACTAATCCACACAGCTCATCTAACGAACGATCCGTGGCAGAGTTTTCATCAACCGTGAAAGTCCACCCCTCGATTTCTCCCTGTTTCTGCAAAGCGGCAATATCAGCACTCGAGAGGCTCTCAGCAGAGGAAGCTCCAGTCACTAAGAATAAGAATGAAACGATTAGAATGAGGTTACTAATCATTTTCTTTTGTTTCATTATGTCCTTCTCCTTTCTTGTTTCATTGGCAATTATACTAAGGACGAAGCGAGTTCAGCAAAAAAGAAATTAATCGCCTCTGCCAGTCAGCCACTGAAGGCAACTCTAAACTCTAAAATTTTGAGGTTAGTTTACGCATTCTTCTCCAGTTATAGTTAATATAACTGTTTTCTTGAATTTGTCAAGTTTCTAGCAAGAGATTTTACCCGATATGCTCAGAAGTGACCTTTGGGTGATCTTTTTGATTGGGATAGCACCAGGGAAATCACCAGAACATATCAACCTTTAAATGGAAAAATCTTTTCTTTCCACTGGGTGGCATAAGATCAGTTAAACCCTAAATTCGGGAAACTTTAAACGTATAACATATAGAAGTTCTTTAAGAATGTAAGAGATCTAAAATCAAAAAATTTTTACGGACTCAAACAATCTTGAACCAAAATCAGTAATAGAGTTTTGAGGAAAAGAAATTTTTATAAAAAATACTTGACAAGCAAAGGTTAAATTATTATTATAAAGATGCCGATAATAAGTTTGGATACAAACGCTTAAGAAGAATTCGGCAAGCGGGTAAATTTTGAGAAAGAAAATATATAAAGAATTTACTTGACAAGTACCGGAAAGTGGGTTAATTTAAAAGTCTGCCGGGCTCGGTATTTGTCTGAGTTTGGATCCTGAGGATCGGCGGATTTTTTTGTCTCGATTTCTTTCTTGAGAAAGAAAGAGTTGTTCTCTGAAAATTAAATAGTGTGCATAAGCGAAGAGAGAAGGATCGATTCCGCAAAAGAGTTGAATACCCTTGCGAACAATCTGTTGTCAATAATAATCTTTTCACGGAGAGTTTGATCCTGGCTCAGAACGAACGCTGGCGGCGTGCTTAATACATGCAAGTCGTACGAGAAA
>CAYOFL010000261.1:0-2693 GCA_964403165.1 uncultured Ignavibacteria bacterium | reverse complement strand
TAACCGTGCGGTTAATATCGTTTGTCAGATTGCCGAAGACCTCAAACCTGATCATATCATAGAGAATGGTGACAGCATTGACTGTTTCAAATTCAGTATATTTTCCAAAGATCCAGCACGGGCACAGACATTCCAACAAGAGCGGCAGAGCCATAAGAGGGTTATGGACAAAATTAGGTCTGCGTCTAATGCGAGTTATTTGTACGTAGGCGGACAGGAGGACAATCACTTCATGCGATTCGTGAAGGATGTCATCTGGGGCAAGGAATTACATGATGTCCCAGAACTAGCCCCACCGCGCATCCTCTATCTAGAAGACGAGGAATATGTGGAGGGGCCAATATTCATCAACGGAACATTCCGAATCAGCCACGGTACGCGTTATGGGGAGAACGCAGCGAAACTCTCTCTCATGGATTTCATGTCGTCGGGTCTCCAAAACCACAGCCATCGGCTCCAGACCTATTATAGGACTACGGCATCAACAATTTATGTTTTTGCCCAAAACGGGCACCTTACCGATGTCAAGAAAGCCTATAAGCGTAACCCGAACTGGCAGAGCGGATTCTCAATTCTCTATATGCTACCTGATGGGAGATTTAGGCTAGAGGTGATACCGATCGTGAAACATAAAACGATATTTAGAGGTAAGCTCTACAAAGGATAGCATTCATACTATGAACAACGACCCGCTCTATAAGAATCGAGATTGGCTGCATGAACATTACATTGTGCTACGGGAATCAACATATGTTATGGCACGAGAGGCAAATTGTAGCTATGTAACCATATGGAAATGGTTACACAGATTCGATATTCCCACCAGAACCAGAAGTGAAGCAACATTCTTGGCCAAAAGAAATTATCTGACCATTTCACGGGAACTCCTGGATCTGCTAGAAGGGGAACTCTTGGGTGACGGCTGTGTCGTAATGACTGGTTCCCGTTCGGCAGTATATGCTCACACCTCCAAATACGAAGAATATCTAATCTGGTTATCAAAAACATTCGCCGGTTTAGGGCTTGAGCAGGTAGGTAAAATAGGCAAACACTGGAGCGAAGAATATGAAACATTTGGCTATAAATATGCCTCCAAATCTTACCCCGAACTTGTCTCATTAAGGCATCGGTTCTATCTCGATAGAAAGAAAATTGTCCCCCAAGACCTAATCCTCACGCCAATCATGGCCCGTCAATGGTACATTGGTGATGGGAGCCTCCATAATAATGCGAGGGGGCGTCCTGAAATGATTTTTTACACATGCGACTTTGACAAACCCTCCATTGATTATTTACTTGAAGAACTTAGAAATAAAGGATTCAGAGTTAGTCATCAACTCGCCAGTAACTCAATCGGCATATCCACTTATTCGACCAAGGATTTCCTATCCTGGATTGGCCCCTGCCCCGCTGAAATCCAAGACATCTACGGCTATAAATGGGACTATCAGGATAACAGAAAGGGGGCGCGATAATGCCTGATCTCTCATTCCACGTCAGAGACATCAACAACCCAAATATTGATCTCGATCCTAGCGACTTTTTCCAGATTGCAGAGACCGAGGACGGGGATTATATTGTTCCCAACGATTCTTCGGAGATATTTGCCCTGCAATGGGGGCGCATAGAGGGTGAAGAAGGACTCCATTTATTCGTCTATATTGACAAAAAGGCGTTATCACAGATAGTTCGCTATGATGAAATCGATCAACATTGGTAGGTTGATTTTTCTATTAGTATATGATATAATAGTATAGATAAGGGAGGTAGGGCGAATGAGAAATAATAAGATGGGAAATAAAGCTGATATTCGAGAGGCATTTCGGGATGATATTCAGGAATCATTTCGGGCCGCATGTTTAAGCGGGCGAACAAAGCTAGTATGTAAAATCCCTAAGAGATATAGACCAGATCTAACCGACATGGCTGTTTTGTTTGTTCTGGGCATTAAGTGGCGGCGATCCTGGATGCCAAATCGGTTAGTTCTAAAGTGGAGTGTTCCGACTATGATTGATGAGTGTTGCCGGGCATATTTTGGGCGTGTCGCAACCATGGGAGAAAAGATTTTTCCAGGAAGAATAATATGATATCTGTCAAAGATAAATTGCCAGAAATAGGGGAAAAAACAAAGTGCTGCGTTAATTTTTGGAGGTATGGCATGGTACACCATGCCGAAGAACTGGTGGCGGAATATATGGGTATGAATGAAGCCATCAATAAGCCAATGTGGGATATTGAGACATATGATGAAGCATATACAGAAGTTACGCATTGGGAGCCACTTGCAATTTCCTCTTAGATATAGTATAATGGTATGGATAGAGGAGGCGAAACAGAATGACAACGGATAGACTTAATCACGAGCTTATGCTATTAGAGGATGCAGTCGCCGCCGGTCGAATCACCCGGGAACAGGCAGACGCTGATTACAACCGTCTCATGGACGCGCACGAGGATGACGTAACACGCACAGCTAAGGCTGCCGCATACGACGAATACTCTGAGACGGTCGTGCTCGTTGTGGGCAGGGACTGTAACATAGGAGGCTCTGAATGAACCCGGCAAACGCGAAGCCACTCTTGGACCTTGACTGGGAGAACGGCTGGCCTGAAGTTCCGCAGATCGTGAAAGAGTGCAAGAAGCTAGGCCATATACCTGACTGCGAAGACCTAGATCCAACGATGTGCGGCCTA
>CAYOFL010000260.1:0-2715 GCA_964403165.1 uncultured Ignavibacteria bacterium | reverse complement strand
ACTACTGCTGATCTTTTAGATGTTCCAATAGAAGAATATAGATATTTAGGAAGAGAAAGTAAGATGATTCAAGGAATCCATAGAATACGACCTATTTTGAGTATAAGATTAAAATATATTTACATTCTTTCTAAAGTGGATTTAGATATTACATTTGTAAGGAAGTTAGATAAATATAGTTTCATAAAACTTCTTGAAGAAGAAATTGAATATGGATCAATAGATGATATCCAAGACGAGGTTAGAGATAAATTAATAACCAAAATTTTAAAAGATGAATCTAAAACATTTAAAGAGATAAAAGATCTATTGGAAATGAAAATAGGTAATGAAATGTTGAGAATTCTATTAGATATATTTATAGATTTTGATGGATCTATAAGAGTATTCTTAAAAAAAGGAAAAAATCATTATGATCTTATATCAGAGCTTAAACCAGATAAGAAAACAAAATTATTTGAATTTATCAAGTCTAATCCTGAATTAACTTCAATACAAATAAGAGATAAATTTTATGATAATAAAATCAGTTTAGGTACTGTAAAAAGAAGATTAAATAAATTATTAGAAAGTAAGAAAATAGAAAGAATAAAAGATAAGTTTGGAGGTTCTTATATATATAAGAAAGTTTCGGATTGATTTTATACATTGGGATCATTTATGATCAAAATATACAGATCTTATTTTTTTTTTTGTAAAAGATCTGTTACAAAGCTATATGGATTTTAGTCAAATGATCCCAATGGACGAAAATAAGATAAACCCTCGATAAAAAAAATCTTTTAAAGATTATAAAAAATAACATATATTAGAAACAAGATAAATAGAAAATTGAACAAATATGATTTCAGAAATAGAACCAATGAAATTAGTAGGATTTGATAAATCATTTTATATTATTTATCATTCATTGGAGGCAGTTTATAAAGAAGACAATAATTTATGGATTGAATCAAGAAGTTGGGTTAATTCATATCATAAAAATATTTATCGTTGGAAATTTACCGATAATTCTCTTATTAATAAAATCAAAAAATATATTTCTAAAAATATTATTGAAAAGTTAAAAGATGGTCTTGTTTTGGTTGATCCAGATATCATAATAGATTTACCATCAATGGGTGGTAAAGTATTAGATATGAAAGTCTGGAATGGAGAATTGATTTATTATATTCTAAATCCAGATATTATTATATGTTGATAAAACTTAAGAATTTAACATATTATCATATTATATATGTTTTTTAAAAAGATAAAAAGATAAAAAGATATTAGGATAAAAAGATAATATTATCTTAAGATAAAAAGATAAAAGAATAAAAAGATAAAAAGATATTATTTAATTATGTCTAAAAAAAATATAAAATTAAAAAATATAAAAATAAGAAAGGATTTACATACCCAATTAAAATCTGAATCGGCTAAAAAAGAAATCACTGTTAGAACATTAGTAGAATCTATTTTAGAATCGAATTTTAATCCATTAATTAATTATAAAGAATTTGAAGTTATAGGCAAATTATCAAAAGATAATATAAATTTAGGATTTGAAGCTATAGAAGAAATAAAAGAATGTATTAGACCAATTAAAGAAGATCTTAAAAAAGTCTTGAAGGATGTTCCTATATATCATAAAATATTAGAATTAGAACAACACAAATGGGATATATTATATAATCAACTATTATTTAAGTTCATAATTGAGGGTCCCAAGAAAATGTCTGAGCTTGATATCAATTCTTTTAGGGGTTTGTTAATTATGCAAGTATTAACAGAACCAGATGAAAAAAAAGATTAAAAAAAAGTTAAAAATTAATTTTTTTATTTTTTCTCTTCCAACCACTTTAAATATCTTTTTGTTGGTTTCCTATTTCTAATCGGGTTACCACCAGTTTCTTTTCTATACAATTCTTGATTTTCTTCCTTTTCGGCTTCTAACATTTCAGCTAATTCTTCTTCTTCTTCTTTGAATAACTCTTCCATATCTTTATTCAATTCTTCCTCTAATTTTTCTTCTTCAGGTAATTCTTCCACTTCTTCCGTTTCGGTTTCTAACATTTTATCTAAATCTGATTCTTCCTCTTCAGTTAGTTCTCCTATTTCTTCCTCAACAAATTCTGGTTCATAGATTTCTTCGGTTTCTAAGAAGTAATTTGAATCTTCTCCTTTTATGATATTTATATCACTTTTACCAGTTAATTCTGAAATTTTCTTAAAAGCTCTACAATTGAAATAATATTTCACAATATTTATGGAAAGGTTGTCTATTATATTTTGTTTTAATATTTCAAGTTTTTGTTCTGTTATATCTTCTGGTTTTTCTTGTTCTATATCAGAAAAATGTGCTTTTATAATATCAACATTTTTCTTAGATAATTCTTTTAAATTGATTTGTGAATCTATAAATCCTATTTCTGAAACATTTTCCAAACTATCCATTAATGGTTTTATGCTTTTTTGAACTCCGTATAATAAATCCTCTATTGTATATTTATCTTTTTTACTCATTTTTTTATTTTTCACCTCCGTTCTTGTTTTAGTTCCTATTTATTAAATTGATAAATGTAGAATAATTTTTTATCAATTCCTTTATTTTCCTTAATTTTTATGTTTTTTTGTTTCAATTTTCAAATTTCTGTTTCAAATTTACCTTTAAGGATATCTATTCTTTAAATATTCATATGCTTTAATTAAATCGGTCATTTTACTTCTTGC
>CAYOFL010000259.1:0-2750 GCA_964403165.1 uncultured Ignavibacteria bacterium | reverse complement strand
CTCTGCGACCTCTCTTCCTCAATGGAATTTGGCGACGTTGAGGCTAAAAAAATAACTTTGATAGATATTTGCGCTGCTCTGGGGTTTCTAGCAATTAAAAATGGAGATGAGGTGGGACTGATTGGTTTTAGCGACAGAATCAAAGTAGACCTTTCTCCAACTAGAGCGCGTTCTCGTTTTATTGGGACATTGAAAGAGATTTGGGTTTCCTCTTTGGTATCTCAAGGTACGAATATTTCGCAAGCTTTGGAATATCTGTGCTTGAGGAGAAAAAGACCTTCGTTAGTATTTCTTATTTCAGATTTTGTCAGTAAAGATGATTTTAGTGGAGCTTTAAGGGTAGTAGCTCAAAAACATGACCTTATTCCCATAATAATTGAGGACGAAAGAGAAAGAGAATTGCCAAATGTTGGACTAATTAGGACAAGAAACATAGAAAACCAAAGAGAGGTTCTTCTTGATACCAGCTCTCGGAAATTCCGTGAGAGTTTTAAGGAAATGATAGAGAAAAACCGGAAGGAAAGAATTAGTCTTTTTAGGAAACTTGACTTAGATTGGCTGACGGTTCTTCCCCGGACAGATTACCTCAAAGAATTGGTCATTCTTCTCTTGGGAAGAAGAAATAAATAACCAAGTGCCTTTTTAAAATCAAAAGGCACTTTTTACTTGACAAAAATAAAAGAGTTTGCTAAGTTTAAATGAAAATCAGTACCTTGATAAAAAAAAATATTCCAAAAATCTCAAAATCTTCGATTTTGTTAGATTTTTGAGAACCTGCCGAAACGAAGTCTGCCGAAATGATAATGTAGGCAGATGTAATGTAGGCAGGTCCGCCTACGCCTTGCTTCGGCGGACACTCAATTTCTTTACAAAATCAAGATTTTGAAGAAATTAGTGGAGGATAAAGATGAGAAAAGTAAGTATGGTGTTAAGCTTGGTGGTTTTACTGGTGTTTTGCTTTGGAGCTTTAAGTTTGCTTGCTCAAACAGAAGAAATTCTTGAGCCAGTTGTTCCGGTTGTTCAGGAGCCCATGGTTGAGGAAAAACCTCAATGGGCAGATTATGATATTGAGACTTTATTCCGTTATATTGATGGTAAACGTGTTCCACTTTTACCGTTTTTGAGCTTTCAAGAATTGGTGGTTGAGGTTGTATCAAAGGATGAGCTTATTGAAATTGGAAAATTACTTTCCCCTTTAGGCTTTGTTTGGCAGAAGGATTTAAATTTGCGTGAGTTGACCAAAGAAGATTCTTCTGTTAGTCGATTTTCTTTGTGGAAGAGACCCATTGAACTTAAAGATTTGACTAAAGAGAAATACATCAAGTTGATAGAAGAAATCTTGGGAGTGCTGAATAAAGTCAGAAATTCAGATGAAGGGATAAATGCTTATCCGGTTTTTAATTTTCCTAAAGGGTCGCAAATTCCCACTGGAGAATTTGTTGTTGAGTTCAGAACAGCAGTAGCTGGTGTTAGTGAGGCAGATATACAAAAGTCTATATTGGAAAGTGGAGCCGAGTTGGAAAAATCAGACCTGGAAAAAAGAATCTTTCTTTTGAAAGTAGGCAAAGATACTCCTAAGAACATCTTTGCGATGGCAAATTCATTTCATGAGAGCATACTCACTATCTCCAGTTACCCCGTTTTCAAGAAAGTCTCTCTTCCGGTGGAAGTGAAAGTAAAAGTAGTGCCAAACGGTTTGACGGTTCGTGAACCCTTCCAGTATATTCTAGAAATAGAAAAAGACAAAGAAATTATCCTAGAAGAGACATACCTTAGAAAAGGTTCCCCAAATGTTGAGGCGCTTCGTCCAGAGGCGATTAATTCCCAACTTTGGGAAATTAAAGAGGTTGAAATTTCCAAGCCAGAGTCAATCAGCAAGACACGAGAAAAGATGAGAGTGGTTTATACTATTTTGGTTTCTCAACCCGGAGAATTTACACTGCCGTCCCTTGCACTTTTCTATAAGATAAAGAACTGGAAGGGCGAGGTGGAGATAAAGAAACTGGAGTCTCTTAATTCCGCAGCAGTAAAAGTAGCTAGTTTCTTACCAGATGTGTTTGATATAAACGACATAAAATTGCCAGAGAAAGTTAAAGAATTTCCTGGCAAGTTGACTCCGATTACTCTTTTAATTGTTGAGCTAGTAGCTTTAGCGGTAGTAATAGTTGCTCTTTATCGATTAAATTTAGCAAAGCCGGAGCCAGAAGAAAAGAAAAAAGAGGAAGCAAGTTTTTATGAAGTGGCTTTGGAAAAACTTGACGAGTTCAAAGAAAACGCCGACTCTCTAGATTTTAGGGATACTGAAAAGAGGAGCAGATTTTTTGTCAAACTTCTTGATTTGGTAAAAAAGACATTAGAGAAGAAATTTCATCTTAATTTGACTTCGATTTCTTTTGAGGGATTGAGCGAGCAATTAGGAAAAGTTGGTGCTTCTTCGGAAATCATTGAACTTACCCAAAAATTACTCGAGCAAGGGGAGAGAGAAATTTATTCTCCAGTATCAGAATTTGATAAAAAAGATTTAGATGGGATTTTGGCCAATATTGAAACCTTGATATTGGCGGTGACCGAGGAGGAGAATGATCCTTCTAATGAGGGAGAGGATAATGAAGCTAACTAATCCATGGATTTTGTTGACGCTTATTCCTGTTTTTTGGTTTTTTTTCCTTTATCGAGTAAAAGCAAAAGGAGCTCTAAAATATTCTTTAGAGCCCGAAACTTTAAAAAAGCTGCCTAGACCCTCAAGGCTT
>CAYOFL010000258.1:0-2775 GCA_964403165.1 uncultured Ignavibacteria bacterium | reverse complement strand
ACACCGTTAATTGACTTTCATTCTATGCGCCCGAACTGAATTTAGTTTGAAAAAGGGTGGGGTTTTGGGTAATGTGGCACCGACTATTCTGGAAGTAATGGGGATTGAAAAACCGAAGGAGATGAAAGAAAAATCTCTTATAATTAACTCAAAATAAAAATCATGTTTGATGTTATAACCATTGGTGGTGCGACAAGAGATATTATCTTCGTCACCAACTTAGCTCGACTTATTAAAGGCAAAAGATTAACCGAACAGATGCTTCTTGGCTTTGAATATGGAGCAAAAATAAAAGGAAATGTTGTTTACTTTGCTCTAGGTGGAGGAGCAAACAATGTTTCCGTAGGACTTAGTCGCTTAGGACTAAAAACTGCCGCCTGTGCTTGTGTGGGAAAAGATACTGATGGGCTTAATATCTGGGGAAATTTAGAAGCCGAAAAGGTGGATACAATTTTGGTTCAACAGTCCGAAAACCTGCGAACTGGCTTTTCCTTCATTGTTACTCATAAAAAATCTCGCGAACACGTAATTTTTGCTTTCACCGGAGCAAACCAAGAACTAAAACTTGTTCACCCGCCTAAATTTTCCGAAGGAAAACTTGGGCGGGCAGGTTATAATCCACAAATTGCTGATACAAAATGGATGTATGTAACTTCATTGGCTGGAAGATGGCAGAAGAATTTAGCGGAAATTGTTAAAATAGTCAAGGAAAATAATATTAATTTAGGATTCAATCCTGGTGTAAAACAGCTTAAGACAGGATGGAAAGGATTAAAAAAGATTCTGGAAGTAACTAAAATTTTGGCCCTAAATCAAGATGAAGCAATTGAGCTCGTTCTTTCCCATGAGAATCTTTCCTCTCAAGAACCTAAGAATTTAATTAAGACATTGCTCGGCTGGGGACCGAAAATAGTCATTGTAACTCAAGGGAAAGATGGCGCCTATGTTGGAGATAAAGAGAGTATTTACCATTCTCCTGCTTCGTCTCCTGAGAGAGTTGACACCACCGGCGCCGGGGACTCTTTTGGCTCGGGATTCTTAGGAGGATATATTGCAACTGGCGACATTAAAGAAGCTCTAAAGTGGGGAATTGCCAACAGCGGAAATGTCGTCGGTTTTTACGGCGCCCAAGAAAAATTACTGACTAAAAAAGAGACTAAGAAAAAGATTAAAGAAATAGAAATAAAGTCTAGTTAGATTATCAAATGCTTATAAAGTATGATATTTAGTATGAAACAACAAGAACAAAAAAAATCCGAGAATTTAAAGATACCTGTCGAAGTTTCAGTTAGACATATTCATCTTTCAAAAAAAGATTTGGAGATACTTTTTGGTAAAAGATATAAGTTAACCAAACTTAAAAATCTTTCTACCGGAACAAAAGCAGGTAGGCAGGTTGCTGATACGGAAACTCTAACAATAAAAAGTCCAAAATCAAAAATTAAGAATGTACGAATTGTTGGACCGTTACGCTTAGCTACTCAGGTTGAGCTCGCTCTAACCGATGCTCGAAAATTAAAGATAAAAGTTCCTCTGCGAATCTCCGGGAATTTATCTGGTTCCGGAAAACTAACGCTTATTAGTCCAAAAGGCAAAATCAATTTGAAAGAAGGGGTTATTATTGCCAAGCGGCATATCCATATTGAACCCGTATTGGCTTCTAAATTTAAACTGACAAAAAAAAACTTAGTCCCAGTAAGAATAAAAGGTAGCAGAGCTTTAATTTTTAACCAAGTAGCGGTTCGTCCGGCCCGAGTATTTACCTCTCAAGGAATAGTTTTACATCTGGATACCGATGAAGGAAACGCGGCCGGAATTGATGGTGTGGGTCAAGGAGAATTGATAATTTAAAAATATATGCAAATTTTAGTTTTAAATTCAGGCAGCACTTCGCTGAAATTTAAAGTTTTTGATGGAGGATTGAGGATACTTAAAGAAAAAACAATCGAAAATATTGGACTTGGAGCCATAAAAAGTCATGAGCAAGCTTTAGAGTTGGTATTAAAAGAAATCGAGCCAGACAAAATTAAAGCAGTCGGTCATCGGGTAGTTCACGGAGGGAATGATTTTTTTGAGCCGACTCTAATAACTCCTAGAATAATAAAAAAACTTGAAAAATATAATCGGTTAGCACCACTTCATAATCCGGCTAATATCTTAGGCATTAAGGCCTCAATGAAACTTCTGCCAAAAGTTTCCAACATTGTTTGTTTTGATACAAGCTTTTTTAAAAATTTGCCAGAGAAAGTTAAAGTCTACGGACTGCCCTTAAAATTTTACAAAAAATATGGTATTAGGCGTTTTGGCTTTCATGGGCTTTCTCATCAATACGCCGCAGAAGTTGCGGCGAAAAAACTAAAGAAACCTTTATCCAAACTTAAACTTATCACTTGTCATTTGGGCGGCGGCTCTTCTATCACAGCAATTAAGAATGGTCGGCCAATTGATACTTCAATGGGTTTTACCCCAATGGAGGGACTAGTGATGATGACAAGAGCCGGAGATATTGATCCTGGAATAATCACCCACTTAATATCAAGTGTCCGTGATTTATCCCATCTGTTAAATTATGAATCAGGTATGAAGGGGCTTTCGGGAGTTTCTGAAAATATGAGAGACATCTTAAGAGCAGCAAAAGGGGGAAACGAGCGAGCTAAATTAGCCTTGGAGATTTATTGCTATCGGATTAAAAAATATATTGGAGCTTACTCTGCTATTTTAGAAGGCTTAGACGGATTAGTTTTTATCGGAGCCATCGGGTACGGAAGTAAAATT
>CAYOFL010000257.1:0-2806 GCA_964403165.1 uncultured Ignavibacteria bacterium | reverse complement strand
AACATGGCCCAAAAAGACCCAAAAGAAAGATTTGTGGATTTTGGAGTAAAAGGGAAATTTGGACAGGCCTGGCAATACGGCGAATCAATTTACGCAAAAGCACATTACGCTAATGAAGAAATAGAATGGGACAGGAATGAATACGGCATACCTCAATACGGCTGGCACGTCTATGGCACTGACGATAAGCGCTGGGGAATCTGGCAGCTAAGACACCGGCTAGGGAAAAGAATTTTTGTAAAAGAGGCCTTTTATATCCCCTCAAATCCGCAATCAGAAGCGCAACAAGCATGGCGAACAGTATTTGCAAATGGAATGGCAGCTTGGGGGGGCTTGACAAAAGAACAGCAAAAAGTATATAATGATAAAGCGAACAAATTAGGAATCTTCGGATTCAATTTATTTATGAGAGAGTACCTCAATTCTAATTAAACGTCGGTTGGGGCGCTAATTTTAAAAGATTTTTTAGGAAAGGAAATTATACATATGGCCAAAGTTACAGCACCATTAATGTCAATGAGCGCCAGCGGTAAGTTAGCGGACGCTATTGTCTTTTTCACTTGGAAAGGGCGAAACGTTGTACGTCAATGGCTAAAACCAGCAAATCCTGAAGCCTCAGAACAAGGCGACCGCCGCATTATTATGGGCGGAACTGGCCGAGCAGTTGGGAAAATGATCGCAGACGCTGGTTACCATACTCAGTTGATTGACCTTGAATTGATACCGGGCGGACAGACAAAGCAGTCATACATGGTTAAGTATATTATTGACAATTACATCAGTAATGCCACTAATTACTCAACCGAGTTAGCCTGCATTAAAGCACACGCCGCATCAGATCACTGGAGTACTGAAGCTGACACGCTTGTTGTTACTGAATTTGATTTAGATTACGCTACGGTTGACCCATATGATAAACGCTTAGGCATTTATCTTATGGCTAAGGCTGCAATCGCTTTAAGTTTTACTGGCACACCTTATACTAAGACATTATCAGCATGGACTTCCGTCCAAATCAGTGCTTTTTCATCTAATCTAACTGGATAGAAACGGATTCCTATTTTCTTGTATAGGAATAAAAAAGCCCCCGCCAAACGCGGGGACTTTTTTTATTGGATTTAATCTTCTTCAGCTTCTTCTTCAGCTTCTTCTTCAGCTTCTTCTTCAGCTTCTTCTTCTGGCTCTGGCTCTGGCTCAGCTTCAACTTCCCTTTTTTGCCTATTCTCACGCCTCCAAGCTTTCTTTTCTGCCTTTGTCATTCTTTTAGATTTTACTTCTTCAGCTTCTTCTTCAGTATTATTATTTTTGACTTCAATTTCTTTACTCATAATAATAAATTAGCGCTAATTAATTAATAATTTTTCGACCTTTATGTTCTTTATTCAATCAGTTTTTTTAACTTCATTTCTGGTCCGAAACCAGTTTTTTCGCAGACAAATTTAACGTAGTTATTCAGACTATCACCCTCAGCCGCAGAATAAACTTTAATCAGATCTGCAAGCATAGATTCCCCGGTCAAATTTGTTACTGTCTTGCCTTGGCACTTCCTCATTATATCATACCGCATGGCAAATAATCCAGTAGCGTCATTGTAGAAAAAGGCAAAGCCGTCGCGTTGCCCTGATTGAAAAACAGAGGAACGCAAATTACCCGGGTTATGATTGCGATAAGAAACAGAGGGAACACCGCCTTGGCCGCCGGAAATACCGCCGGGATGCCAGCCCTCAAATTCCAGCATTGCGTTAGTTAGATTCACTAGTTTTTGAGTCATCATGATGTTTTGCACGGACAAAGTAGTATGTGACGACTGCGATGACAGCGCCACCGACGACTGTGTCAATGCCTTTATACAATAAAAAGAAACCAAAAAGAATGACAACGAGGCCAATAACATCAGCAGGACGTAATTTCTCAAAAAATGCGTTAAGCATAGATTCATAAATTATACACATGCTATCAACTTGACAAGGGCATTATAGCATACTAAAATGGAAAGCAATAGTCTAACTTATCAACAGGTCAATGAAAAAATATTTTAGTCAATTACATAGTACCGAATAACACGACTAAGCTTTACAAAAAAAGACGTCGTGTACTGGTAAAACCACAAGGGCGACGTAAAAGAGCTGGAAGGCGCTTTAATAAAACGGGGATCCTATTAGAGCAATAGCGCAAAACTTTCCATGCTACCCGATCCAATATAAGATACCTTTTGCTGATCTAAGCTATATAGGATCAGATTTTATACGCTGGCCTCCCTCAGGTCAAAAACGAGGGCCCCGGGCATGAAAAAGAGTAAAGCTGTGTTATTTTACCCCCATTTATTCTAACAAGGAATAAAGGCCTTTTCACGCAACAACCCCAAGCATAAAAAAAATTAATTTTTCAGGTTAAAGAATTTAAAAATTGCTCTAATTAAGAAATTTCGGCGATTTTTTTTTTATTTTTAATAGCTATGCGGTTTTTCTTTTTTAAAACAAAAGAAAAATCCACAGAAAAAGAAAAGAAAAAACAAAAAACGCCCGTGGGATCCAAGAGGCGTTTTTTGTTTAAGGCCGTTTATTGAAAATGAGAAAACAATAAACATTTTTATTGTAGCAAGTATTTAAAACCTTGTCAAGAGCAAATCAGGATCAATAAAAAAACGCTGGCTTTGTCAGCAATAATAAAAAAAATCTCAAAAAAATTCACCCCTAAATCCCCTCTTTTTTCGAGATTTTTTTTAAAAGGTGTGGCGACAAAGCCGCCACGAAAAAACCAAACAACCATAAATAAAAAATTAAAAACCGCCGAGCAAAGCGAGGCG
>CAYOFL010000256.1:0-2822 GCA_964403165.1 uncultured Ignavibacteria bacterium | reverse complement strand
ATCGCATCCCGACAATCCGTGACATCGCGGCGGACACCAAAGTAGCGTTTGTCGAGGCCCTCTACTCGGCTGGCCCGTTCGGAGCCAAGGGGATCGGTGAGGTTCCCTTAATGGCCTCCCACACCGCCGTCTCCCGTGCCGTCGCCCATGCGCTCGGTGCGGCGGTTAATATCTATCCACTCTCCCCCGAGCGGGTGAAGGAGCTTATGTCCCGTTGATTCCACATCATCCGGCGATAGTTCTATAATCTAATTTGTACACCTCAAATGAGAGGAGGTGATGTAAGGCGGTTAGATCCTATGTTGGATTGGAAGACCTGACCCCGAATACCCGCTTTACCGAGGAAGCCCTCCAGCCTATCTGGGAGTGGCTTGGATCTCGAGGAAAGGCGGATGATGAAGCGCCTCTCTTCTGTTCGCTATCCACTCGCAACCAGGGAGAGGAGCTCACTACGCGGAGCATCTTCCGAATCATGAAAGAGGCCCTCCGGAGGATCGCCCTGGACTCTTCGAGGCTAACGGCTCATAGCCTCAGACACACGGCGGTTACGTTAGCCGCCTCCGGCGGAGCATCCCTCCAACAAGCTCAGGCCATGGCAAGGCATACAGATCCACGAACGACTCTGGTTTACTTTCATAACCTGGATCGCGTGAGAGACGGAGCGGAGAAGTACGTAAGAATTTAACGAGGAGTGAGATGGCAGACAAAGCGCGGTGTGAGAATTGCTACTACTCAGTCGAGCATGAATGGAGTCATGGGGATGGATCTGCCCGGCTGAAAGCTATGACGGAAGAGGAACTCGCCGTAGAATGTAGGAAGTACAGAAAGCTAAGAAGATGCCGTCGGTATCCCCCCCAATTCTACGTTGTCGGAGCCTATAATCGTGCGGAGTTTTCACTCGTTAGTAAAGACGCATGGTGTGGAGAGTGGCGGTTGAAGGATAAGCCCTCGATAACGCTCTTTCAGGGTGACTGATCGGGGTTAGATACTGTATCGATTGTCAACCCTCCTCACTGGTTGGTGCATGGTAACGTTCGCCGCTTTTGTAGATCGCATGCGCGATGAGCAGCAACTTCCTCATCGCAGCGATCCGCGCCACCTTCTCCGGCTTCCCGCTCATCTTCAGTCGACGATGGATCTTTTTCACCGCCGGATTGAATCGCGCCGTTGACAGGGTCGCTTCGTATATGTAGGGCCAGCTCTTCATTCTTAGTGTTTCAGGCAATATGCTTGATGCACGGGGCGTTCGTGGCGGATTGAATATCCTGGCGCAGTGTCCAAGCTAACCCCTCATACCCGATCGGGTGAAGGAGCTGGCAAATCGCTAGTTTGCTTTTCCAATAAAAATGTTGACTTGCAAGGCCTGTCCCCGTTCTTGCGATGATAAGACAAACTCCAGGAGTAGGGCAATCACAAACTGACGGAAACGAGCGAGAACAAACCCGACATTGATGGTATGAGTCTGGTATGTCATACTCAAGTCTGAAGGGGGTGTGATGTTTGCACAAGAGGCAGTAGAATTCCTTGTTGGAATTGGATGGGCTGTTCAGCTTCTGTCACTGCCACCATGGAGGGCTGTATACGAGCTATGGAGCCACTTCGGAACATTCAGTTACGGGGAAAGAGTCCTCCAATGGTTTGGTTACGTAATAGCTAGCGCTGCCTTTGGGATCGCCTACTTGGTTGGTGGAGGTCTCCTTCTTGGTGTTGCGTACGGAATAATCTCTGCAGCTACGCACAACAACTCTGCAAGTGTAGACACCCCTGCTAGAAGGTCGAGTATTCTGATGCTTCCAGCATTCTTGGCAATCGCTGTGGGTGGGCTAGGGCTGCTGGTTGGCGGAGCCGCTTTTGTAAGCAGTCTAGTTCCCGCCACGGTTGCCTTTATATATGGAACACTCCGCTTTATCTCTGGAAATCCTGTTGGACCTTAGGGAGGAACACTAGATAGAGTACTACACTAGATAGCATTAGATACTAGTAACAGATAGATAGGATTGCCTGAGTTCAACTTCTAAGTGCAACTATCAAGGGTATATAGGGTCTACTATTAGATTTTAGAGCAGGTGACGGGCATGCTCTTGTCAAGTAGAATGTCTACTTGGCGGGGGCGTGGCTCACGGGAGCCGCGGTCTCTGACTGCTTGGCTCTGAAATGCCGCCCCCGTCTTTCGTGCCGTCCAGGAACGCCTGCCGGGATGGTGCCAGCGCTGTGGCTCTGCGCAGTAGACGAGAACAACTTGTAGGGTTCGCGGGGTTAGGCCTTCATCTTGGCGTTTCAGGCGATATGCTTGATGCATGCGCGTCCGTTGCCAATCGAGTATGAAGGCGTGGTGTCCGAGCTAACCCGTCATACCCAATCGGGTGAAGGAAGGAGATCGTATCTCGTTAGTCCCTACCCAATGAAGAACCGGTTTCAAGAGGAAGTCCTCGATCGGTACGCCGTCCCCGCCCACGAGCAGCTTCCGTGTTGGATGAGAAGCGGCCACGGCGGTACAAAGGAAGGTCTATTTTAATCATAATGCTGAGTAAAATAACTCAAGGCCTTGAGTATTTCAAAGGGAGGATTCTGAAACCTTTTTGGGAACAAGGAATACGGGTTCTTCCCTCGCAGGGTGAAGATCGAGTTCGTCGAGGCTATATTCTCCGAGGGTCCGTTCGGGGCAAAGGGTCTGGGAGAGGTTCCCTTAATGGCCTCCCACACCGCCGTCTCCCGTGCCGTCGCCCACGCGCTCGGTGCGGCGGTCAATGCCTACCCACTCTCTCCGGAGCGAGTAAAAGGGTCTGTAGCCTACAGGTAGTTCTGAACGATCACCATGATCA
>CAYOFL010000255.1:0-2861 GCA_964403165.1 uncultured Ignavibacteria bacterium | reverse complement strand
TCCGCCAAGAGGCACTCTCCAACCTCAAGGACTACTTTGCCCAGCACTACGAAGCCTACAGCGGAGTGGCCGATCTCTATACGTACTTCATGGAGCAAGCCATTAGACTGCTTCGTGATGGAGGACGATTCAGTTACATCGTGTCTAGCAGCCTTCTGCGCACTACGTACGGAGAGCCGCTTCGCCACGCGCTGAAGAAAAACGCAGCCGTGCTTCGCATTGTCGACTTCGGCGGGTTAGCGATCTTCGAGAATGCCAAAGACACCTACGTCTGTATCCCAACGTTTGCGAAAACCGAGCAACCCACACGCGTGGAAATCTCGAGGATTCCATCACTCCAAGTCCAAGATCTCGATTCCTATGTGACTTCTAACCACTTCACTATCCCCCATGAGCGACTTTCAACGGAAGCGTGGGCGCTGAAGTCCGACGAAGAGGCCGCTGTCTTCGCCAAGATAATGAACGCTGGCAAACCACTGGGCGAGTATGTCGCGCGCAAGATCTTTTACGGGCTAAAGACTGGCTTCAACAAAGCCTTTGAGGTGTCGGCAGACCAGCGAACTGCACTCACGAAGGTGTCACCCGCCAGCAAGGCACTCATCAAACCGTTTCTTGGTGGGCAGAACATTCGGCGCTATCACATCAACGATGAAGGTCGCTATCTCATCGTCATTCCATGCGGCTGGACTCGCCGACAAATGGCAAAGGAGAGAAAAGCTTCCGCCGATTTCTCGGAGCGGGAAGCTTGGAACTGGCTCAGCAGCGAACATCCGGGAATTGCCGGACATCTCGCGTCGTTCATCGACCCTTTGCGGAAGCGACAAGATCAAGGCGATTATTGGTGGGAACTTCGGCCTTGCGACTACTACGAGTATCTAGAAGCGCCGAAGATCATCTTCCCCGATATCTGCAAGGGGCCGCGGTTCTGCGTTGACTTCACCGGCATTTACATCGCAAACACCGCCTACTGTCTCGGCACCGACGACCTTTACTTGTTGGGCGTGTTGAACAGCCGACTGTTCTGGTTCGCGATTGGCAATATCAGCATCCCGTTCGGCATTCGCGCAGGCCAATACCGTTATCGGCTTATCTATCAGTACATGGAGAAGGTACCAATCCATGTCGGTGATGCCTCTGATCCTATCGACCAGGCTCGCCATGAAAAGATGGTGAACCTAGTCCAGGCCACGCTGGATCTACACAGACAACTCGCCGCCGCCAAGACCGATCACGAGAAATCGCTCATCCAACGGCAGATCGACACTACTGACAAGCAGATCGACCAGCTCGTCTACGAGCTCTACGAGCTGACCGACGAGGGAATCCGCATCGTAGAGGAGGCAACGAAGTGATTGTCGAAATAGGTATTGTGTTCCAATGTTTTCCATCTACCTTACTCCCAGCGTAAACGAACTCAGACCCGCGAGAAGTGCTGGCCGAGATCACCGGGCGGCATCCGGAACACAACCTACAAGTTACACAAGAGACACCACCTTGGACCTTGCATCCCCGTTGCTCCCTCTCGGGCACCGAGCGAATGGTCAGCTATTCTCCTAACCTCACATCCTTGTCTCGGTGTGCATCATGCGTTGCTCCCGCAGGTAGTCTTCAGCTCGCATCTCGCTACACGCCCTCCAGCGACTTCCCTACTCGCTTCATAGATGTCTGAACCGCTAGCTCGGATTTCGCCGCGAATGGCTCGTGTCCTCTCTGCGGCAAGCGAATACCCGATCTGCACATCCGCTTGCGGCAGGCCATTCACCGGGTAGTGAAAAGTGATCGTGCACATTTGCATTTCATCTTCAGCGTAGATGACTTCATCATCGTTTGCAGCGATTCGCACCCACCATCCAGGTGCAGTCTGCAAGCGTCGCAGAGGAGAACTGACCGGAGGTATGCCGGGGAGCTGTACCGGATCCAAGCCGACCGGAGTGGCAAGCGACAGACACGCCAATCTTGCCACCCCCCGTCCCGTATTCGCGGCCGTGACTCTGAACACTATCCTAATGGACGCCGGAGTGCCGCCCTTCTTGCTCGCAACTTCTACGCGAGCGGATGCTTGAAGGGCTAGCTGCGGACGGGGTCTCCGCCCGAACATGTCCTCAAGCTGGTAGTGCGGCGCGATAACGAAGCTATCGCCACTGCGCACGTAGTAGTGCTGACCGATGTCCTTGTCTCTGAGAATGACCCTGTGGGGAGGAAGCGGGCTTTCCGGCACATGGATGAAGGCGAAGCCTGAATTCTTACCGCCTTCGTCTGACGGAAGCCAGGCACCCTCAATATTTGCGACAACCGGGTCTGTAACTTGTGGGGCGAGTTCCAGGATGAGGGAAACGAACTGGGAAGCATTGGCGATTGGTTTTGGCTTCAAGGTCGCGTTTTCGATGCCCCAAATCAAGACGCCTCCTGAGGAGTTCGCGAAACCTGAGACAGCACACGCAAGGTTTCGCTTGTCGTCTAGATCAAGACTCGCCTGACGCCGATCATGCTTCTCTTTGAAATCAACGTGGAGCCCCTCGATAGTCCCGAGGACTTCCTTGCAGTACCGAATCAACCGTTGGTCAGTGGAACCCGCCTCCTGACCAACCTCCTTTAATTCCTTCAAGCTCTCGAACAGTTCTTCAGATAACACCGTGTGCGATCCTCCAAGGGAGTACCGTCTATGGACCTAGGTCTCCCTTCTTCAGCAGCATACCCCCAGACGCAGAGAATAGCCAGACTGGATTCCACTCCGGCCTGAAATCCATTCGGGACAGAATGGGGACATGGAAAGTATGGGTTAGGGAAAGTATGGGGTTAGGTCTTGGAAAGCGCCGTCAAAAGCCGGAGGTGTGTAGTTGGTGAAAGTCCAATGCAGGGAA
>CAYOFL010000254.1:0-2866 GCA_964403165.1 uncultured Ignavibacteria bacterium | reverse complement strand
ATGTCAATTCCACTTTAGCCGGAGCATTAGTGGCTGCTAAACTCTGCATTCCTCTAGCCCATATTGAAGCAGGCTTAAGAAGTTACGACAGAAGAATGCCCGAAGAAATTAACCGGCTCCTTACCGACCAAATTAGTGACTGGCTGTTTGTCACAGAACCTTCGGCAATAAAAAATTTGACCAACGAAGGAATTCCTCGCAGAAAGATCTTCTACGTGGGCAATATAATGATAGACAGCCTATTGAAGTACAAATCCCAAATCTCAAATCCCAAATCTCAAACAAATTCAAAATCCAAAATTCTAAATAGATTGAAACTCGAAAAGAAGAATTATGCGGTTTTGACACTGCATAGGCCTGAAAATGTTGATGACAAAAAAACATTACAAAATCTTTTTGAAACCTTCAAAACAATTTCTCAAAAAATCTCCATCATTTTTCCCGCTCATCCTCGTACAATTAAGCAAATCAAAAAATTTGGTTTAGGAATTAGAAATTGCCTGCCCTCCGTAGCCTTGGCGAAGGAGGGGAAATTGAAAATTGTAGCCTCGTTGGGTTATCTAAATATGCTTTTATTAATGGTCAACAGCAAACTAATTCTTACCGATTCTGGAGGTATCCAAGAGGAGGCTACTGCCCTGGGTATCCCCTGCCTTACTCTGCGTCAAAATACCGAGCGACCAATAACAGTTAGCGTGGGCACAAATATAATTGTTGGTAATAATAAGAAAAAAACTTTAAAAGAAATAGACAAAATTATGTTAGGTCAAGGCAGAAAAGGCAAAATCCCAAAGTATTGGGATGGACATACGGCAAAGCGTATCGTAAAAATCCTCGCTAATAAATAAACCAATAAATGCGACAGGTATTAATCAAAAAAGGTAAAATTCAAGTAAGCAATATTCCTGTTCCAGTTATTAATGATAACGGAATTTTAGTTGAGGTGGCCTATTCTTTGATAAGCGGCGGAACAGAAAGGACAGTAATAGAAAAATCTGGCCGTTCACTAATAAAAAGAGGGGTTCAAGAACCGGATAAGGTAAAAAAGATATTAAATATATTAAAAGTAAGTGGAATTAAAAAAACTTTTTCACTGGTGAAGAGTAAATTGGAAACCCTCTCCCCTACCGGTTATTCCTGTTCAGGTGTGGTTATTCAAGTAGGCAGAAAAGTAAAAGAGATAAAAGCTGGCGATAAAGTGGCTTGCGCTGGAGCAGGACACGCCAGCCATGCCGAAGTAATTCTAGTTCCTGAAAATCTGACAGTAAAACTTCCAGATAGTTGCAATCTTCAAGACGCTTCTTCTGTTGCCCTGGGCTCAATTGCTATACAGGGAGTTCGAAGAGCTGAGGTAGGGTTGGGAGAAAGCGTAGCTGTTGTTGGGCTTGGGCTGGTTGGTCAATTAGTAGTGCAACTCTTAAAAGCCGTTGGAGCTCATGTTATTGGTTTTGATTTGAACCCTGGTAGAGTTAATTTAGCAAAAGTTTTGGGCGCAGAGAAAGGATATGTTACTTCCCGAATAAACACCCAAGAAAAAGTTACCGAATTTACTAACGGCAAAGGCGTTGATGTTGCTATTATTGCCGCCTCGGCTCCAGAAAATAATGAGATAATCCAGCAGGCAATGGAAATTACAAGAATTAAGGGAAAAGTAGTTGTGATTGGAGAAGTTAAAGTGGCGCCGAAGTGGTCTCCGTTTTATGAAAAAGAGATAGACCTTTTAATTTCACGTTCTTATGGGCCTGGTCGTTACGATCCTGACTACGAAGAAAAAGGCAAAGATTATCCTTACGATTATGTTCGCTGGACGGAAAAACGAAATATGGAAGAGTATTTAAGGATGCTTGCCGCAAAGAAAATTAACTTTCAAAAATTAATCGGAAAAATCTATCCAGTAGCACAGGCAGAAGAAGCTTATCGGTTTTTAAGAGAATCTAACTCCCAAGCGCCGGCTGTTCTTTTGGATTATCATTTAGAAGAAAGGAAAGACGAAAAGGAAGAAAGCAAAATAGAAATCTTACCAACTTTTCAAAAAAAAGAAGGGATAATAAATGTAGGGCTAATTGGAGCCGGCAATTTTGCTAAAGGGATGCATCTTCCTAATTTAAAGAAACTTTCGAGCTTTTATTCTATCTACGCTATTGCTGATTCAAATGGCATTAATGCCAAAGAAACTGCTAAAAAATTTGGAGCAAATTACTGCACCACTGATTATCACAAGGTTCTAATTGATAAAGATGTTGATATTGTTTTTATTACTACACCTCACAATCTTCATGCAAAAATGGCTATTGAGGCGGCGAAAGCGAAAAAAGCTGTTTTTTGCGAAAAACCAATGGCCCTGAATGAAAAAGAATTAAGCGAACTAGTGGAAGTTCTTAAAGAAACTAAAGTTCCTTATTTGGTCGGATTTAATCGAAGATTTTCCCCAGCCGCAAGACGGCTTAAAGAGGTTATAAAAGAAAGGACAAATCCAATCATTGTCAATTATCGAGTTAACGCTGGATATTTACCCCTTGACCACTGGACACAAACAGAAGTTGGCGGCGGCAGAATCATCGGTGAGACCTGCCATATGTTTGATTTATTTAATTTCTTTACCGAAGCGGAAGTAGAATCTATTGATGTTTCTGCCATCTCTCCTAAAACAAGCAAGATTTCTTCAAGAGATAATTTCACTGCTACCTTAAAATATACCGACGGCTCAATTTGCACTCTCACTTACTCCGCTCTTGGTTCAACCGATTTACCCAAGGAATACATCGAAGTTTTTTGCGATAATAAAATTTTAGTAATAGATGACTTCAAAAAGTTTAAGGTCTATGGCTCAAAAGAAAAGGGTTGGAGTCCAAGAGCCCAAGACAAG
>CAYOFL010000253.1:0-2867 GCA_964403165.1 uncultured Ignavibacteria bacterium | reverse complement strand
TCTCTTCATCCCGAGGACATTCGTAATAATCATCCACCGCCACTGCCTGAACCGGAAGATAGTCGGTCTTTCCACCAACTCCCTCACTGGTCCACAGAATAACGTTGCCGTCAATAAAGGTATTTTCACATGCTCCGTATCCCTTCACGGTGACAGACACAGGAACCTCGCCTCCGATTGGAATCGATCCACCAGCGCTAACGTCAATGCATGGATCATCACTGCTCACGGTGTAACTGCAACCAGCATTTCCGATGTTCTGCACCTTAAAGGCTAAGTCTCTGGTGCCACCCGGGGGAACCTTCAAAGGAGGTCCATACCAGTGAGCCGGCTCCTCAATAACATAAGTGGTTCGGCATTCAGCAGTAACCTCCCATTCAGTCAGATGCAGATACATCACCGGATTATCAGTCCAGATGCCCTCAGGATGCCATGCCGCACCCGGATCCAGGTCACATATATACTGGATATGCAGATCACCATCGTACATGTTGGTCGCTAAGGAGGGCCACTCCTCGCTCACACAAGCTCCCGGCAGGCAGGAGTCACTATTGGTGCGGGTCAAGTTAAATATTGCTCCCCAGCCTGCTCCACCATCAAAACTACCAGTGCCCCAGAGATCACAGTTGCTGAACCCACGGTCGGCACCCAGATCTAAAGTGTCAGTCTGTGACCAGATGACGAACAGATACACCGAATCGCCTTCCGGATGATACATCGGATTCTTGGCTGCAATAGAGGGCTTGTGAATGTTGGAACAGTTTATCGGTCCGCGAGCACCTGCATACTCGCCGGTGGCAATGTTTGTTATTCCTGCTTTCTCGCTCCAGTGATATAGTCTTGACCAACCCGGAGTATAAGTCCCTCCTCCTGCACCCTCCCAGGTGCCGGTTATCCAAACTATATGCAAGCTGTCCTCATAATCATAACAGGCTGAAACCTCAAAAGCACCCCGCTCGTCCTGACAGCCATAATTGGTGATATTATTAATCACCGGGAGCCCGCTAATTAAGTCCGCACCATTGTTCATGGACTCGATATAAGCTACGTCGTGGTTATAGTCGCAGGGGAGTGCCATACCAACACAGAAGGCCGGCCTCATATAAACGATAGCTACCCTCTTGGAGATCGGCGAGGCTTCCACCGTTGCGGTGATAAAGCAGGTGCTATCTATCAAGCCGATGGGCGCAAAAGAACCTCCAGCATACGTGCCTTGAGGAATCCTGTAGGTCGTAGTTGCTGTTCCCAGGTAGGTCTGGCAGATTAAGGTATCACTTAAGCCAAAATAGCACCGCACATAACCCAGTCGATGTATATCTGCGTTCTCGTGAGTCACGATGTGGATGTAATCTTTATCCTCCACCGGATCATACACCACCGCGGCTTCGGGCCATATTCCATCACCACCAGTAGGAACCTGATCCGGAACGTCCCAGAACTTGGTGAAGAAACCACCACACAGCCCATCGTCTACGGTTAACGCGGTGTTCCACACAGGCGTGCCACTAAGGTGATGAACCGCTACCATTCTTCCATCATTTAGATGATTGGCTCTGCTGTATCCGGGTCTATCAGCTCCCACGCCTGCATTGGTTTGACCAAGGTAATTGTTCATTGGATCCTTGCAATTGAAAGCTATT
This sequence comes from uncultured Ignavibacteria bacterium, assembly GCA_964403165.1. Lineage (GTDB taxonomy): Bacteria > Zixibacteria > MSB-5A5 > MSB-5A5 > SM1-73 > SM23-73-3. Next base: position 1,227 of record CAYOFL010000253.1, on the reverse strand, counting down.
TGACGCTCAGGAGGATTCACCACCGCACCATACATCCAGGTGAAATGCCGATAGCCATTACTGGTAACGTCGATCATCCGACCTATGGTGCCATTCGCCTGATAGTCGTAATAGGTGTGCCCGATCTGATCATGCTGAATTTTGGTTCCCACATCAGGCGTGATATAATCGCAAGTCGCTTTTGTTCCTCCAGTGGGATACTGGATGGTAGCTTTCGAAGGTGCAAAATATGTCTCTGATTCAATTACAGCGGGCACCCTTAGTTTGGTCCCCTCTGCTTTCTTCTTGTCCACAGCGGCGAAGATACCTACCGAAAAGATATACAGCACAAACAAACAAACTGCAAAAATTACCGCAAATTTCTTTACCATTTTTTGCTCCTTTCAAGCAAATGAAAAAATACTTGAAATAAACTTTAAGAAGACTAACTTCAAAAGCCCCAAAGCAGATTGGTCTTCTGCAACTTGCCTGAGGATGCTCACCTCCTTTCCTCACCATAAAAACCTAAAAAAAGTTTTTGTATCAACGATTTTTAAACTGGTCTGCTTCAAGACAAAATCTTTTAAAAAGATTTTGCCTTAAAGTCTTTCCTTCACCTCCTTCCGATCTCAAAATCCCCAACCAACACGGGAGCTTAAGTTAAAAAGACAAAGAAACTTTAATACGTCTTCCGCCTTCAACACAAGATAAATTTGGACTCTACACCTGTGAAAGGAATTCTGCCAAAGTAAAAGAAAGACTTGCTCCCCCCTGAAAGATAAAGGAAAAATCGACACTGAAGACCTTTTCCCTCGATCTTTTCCGCTATGGCTACTAACCACGTAACTACTATAATAAACGGCACAAATCCCTTTTTGTCAAGTATTTTTTTAGCTTTTGATGATATCTTTTTTCTTTTGCATTCTCTCTGAATATATGAAGATTTGACCCACAGAGACTATGCACTTCTTTGTTATCCCCCTGGAGGTAATACATGTTGTGTTCGCGTAGGGGTGGAGTTTATCTCCACCCCGCCTCTGGCGGGATTATTCGGGCGAAGACCCCGCAAAAAGCGGGACCAGCTTTGCTCGCAATGATGGTGATTCAAGTTTTCAACGGATTCCTGTCCCTTGATCTAAATCTGAACAATCATTCGGGAGGGAATATAAATCAGGGGAGAATTTGAATTCAGCAGGCTTAACATAAAGTTATGGGATAGCCAAAAGGCTATCCCATAACTTTTCTTAT
>CAYOFL010000252.1:0-2882 GCA_964403165.1 uncultured Ignavibacteria bacterium | reverse complement strand
TGAGAGGAATAAGGATTGGAAGGATTTTTGGGATAGAGATTAGATTTGATCTAAGTTTGCTGCTATTTGTAGCCATATTTGGATATTTATTCAGCGGGCTTTTTACAAATCTAGCCGGGATTAGTCCAGTTCTATGTTATATTTGGGGTTTCATTACTGCTATAGGACTTATAGTTTCTATTCTTGTTCATGAACTTTCTCATTCACTGGTAGCCAGAAGATATAAACTTTATGTAAAAAGGATTACTCTATTTTTGCTTGGTGGGGCAGCTAAGTTAGAAGGTAATCAATTTTCCAGCCCCGGGGCTGAATTCTGGATAGCTATTGCTGGGCCAGCTGCTTCGTTTGGGCTGGTAGGAGTTTTCTGGCTAGGAGCTTACTTATGTTCTTTATTAAGTATTGGAAGCATTTGGATGCTTTCTCTTATTCGTTGTCTTAGCTGGCTTAGTCTTATAAACTTAGTACTTGGTACGTTTAATCTTTTGCCAGGTTTTCCTATGGATGGAGGAAGAATCCTGCGAGCTGGTTTATGGAAAATATGGAAAGATTTAGTTAGAGCAACTAAGTGGGCTTCTAGAGCAGGACAAGTTTTTGCCTTTGCTCTTATGGGTTACGGTCTATTTTTAGGTTTACAGGGATATTTATTTAATGCAATATGGATAATTATGATAGGATTTTTCATCCGTAATGCCGCCATAATGGAATATCAAGGTCTAATAACCAAGAGGATTTTAGGAGGAACGAAAGCAAAAGATATTTTAACCGAACTACATATACCTCGAGAGTCTCTACCTCCAGGAGCAATAACCTGCAAGAAAGAAGAATTATTGACAACGCTCCTTGAAAAAATGAAGCAATCCTCCGATAGATTAATTTTTGTTGTTAAAAACGATAAAGTTATTGGAACAATCACCTTAGAACAGATTTTGAAGATGATTGCTAAAGAGAAAATCAAGCGGTAAAAACAAAAAAACGAGGAAAAAACAATTTCCTCGTTTTTTACTTCTCTTTAACCTATTTTTAATAGTGGGTCTTTTTATCAAATTTGTCCCATTTTCTTGAGTAGTCGAATAGCGAAAAATACGATAACTCCAATGACTATGGCTATGGTAATCCAGAGCAGATAGGAGGCTTTTTCTGTCCAGCGGTCATCTTTGGGATCACAGGCATCGCCTATTCCATCTTTATCTTTATCTCCTTGGTCAGGATTATAATCTGCTATACAATTATCCAAAGCATTAATTACACCATCATTATCTAAATCTTCGCAAGCATCGCCAATTCCATTGTTATTTTGATCTTTTTGGTCAGGATTTGAAAAGTCTGGACAGTTATCCCGGCTATTAATTACTCCGTCGCCGTCATCATCATCACAAATATCTCCGATTCCGTTTCTATTCGAATCTTTTTGGTCAGGATTTTTCATAGTCGGACAATTATCGCAGATATCCCCAAATTCGTCTCCGTCGGTGTCAATCTGCGCGGAATTCGCAACTAGGGGACAATTATCTAAGTAATTAGGGACCTGGTCTTGGTCGTCGTCTTCGCAGATATCTCCTACACCATTATTATTTAAATCTAACTGGTCGGGATTCCATCCTAATAGACAATTATCGCAGGCGTCACCGATTTTATCTTTATCGGTATCAATTTGCGCCGGATTTCTCAAATACAAGCAATTATCTACGTAGCCTAAAATACCATCACCGTCTATATCTTCACAAACATCTCCGATTCCGTTATTATCTCTGTCTGACTGATTATAGTTAGGGTGAGGCACACAGTTGTCAAGGCTATTTATGATTCCATCGTTGTCCTCGTCATCACAAACCCAACCTATGCCATTTAAGTCTTTATCCAATTGATCTGGATTCTTATGATAAGGACAATTATCAATAACATCTCCTACTCCATCATGGTCAGTATCCTTCTGGTCTCGATTGGCCTCAAGCGGTGCATTATCACAAACATCGCCAACCTGATCGCTGTCGCTATCCTTTTGGTCGGAATTATAAACTAAGGGACAATTATCTTCATCATTGGCAATTCCATCTCCGTCATAGTCCGTTCTTCCTTCGGGATTAGCCTGCCCGGGACCTAGAGTTGCTGTTGGAGTGGTGATATCGGAATATAGAGCACCTGTGTCGTATTTAGGCAAATCTGAGACATTATTTCCATAATAGAGTCTGTAGTTCTTAACAGGACCTGCCATAAACAAAAGTTTTGCCTGGCTTGCTGCATATATTTCGATCTCATGAATCTTTAACGAACCGGTATGCCAAAAAGTAAAACGAAGATATTGGAAAAGACTTTCTGGATATACTACTTTCCGCATTGAGGAGTGGTAAACTTTGGTTTTGTCTTTTACCAGCTGCCAATTTACGCAATCTTTACTTGCCTCAATTTTAATATCAGTCCAGGTATTAGTTGAATCAGTGGTCCAGATTAATATTTTATTAGTCAGTATCTGGCCTTTAATATCAATTTCAAAGGAAGCAGATTCAGGGTCTTTAAAGTAGTCTATCTGAAAATAAGTATTTTTGTCTCCATCAATCATATTGCTAGGAGAAAAGCTTTCTTTACGAAAAGCAGCGCGCACTGAAGAGGGATTGAGAATCTGGCTTCCATGAGCCACCTCCTGACTTTCAGTTGTAAGCAGCTTAAAAGGCATTTCTTTTGTTTTTTCCTCGATGACTCTTAAATCTCCAAGATTTACTCTAGCAACTTTCAGAACTTCTTCATCTAGATTTATCCAAACTGGCCGAACTTTCTCTAAAGTGGCAGGGAGTAAAATTTCTTTATAAAAAGCCCAGCGTCCTATGTTAAAATCAGCCAGACTAAATAATGGCACAAAAAGCAAAGAAGAAATGACCAGAGAATAT
>CAYOFL010000251.1:0-2907 GCA_964403165.1 uncultured Ignavibacteria bacterium | reverse complement strand
TACCAGGTTGTGATACTTCATCTCTTGTTTTTCGGCTACACGAACCGCTCAAAGCGGCCTTTCTTTGCCTTACATATGAAGCACATTTCAGGCGGTTGTTCCCTGGCACAAAGCTAGCTGCAAATCTGACAACACCATACTGGCAGTCAAAGTCCGGTTAGTCTCTGGCTTTCTTTTCGCCTTTAGGTGTCACTATTGCACTTGACGAGCACAACATCTTGACACGAAGGTAAAATACAGGTATAATATTACTAATAGGAATGCGGAGGGCACAGGTGGAAGGCACATTTTCAGCGTTCCGGTTGGATGTTTTTGTACGAGTGGTTAGGGATAAGCTTCTGAGAATGCACGATTTGGGGTGGCATGCTCAGCATAGAAGGGCAGCTCTATGTGGTTACGCCACCCCATCTTGCTTTGTGGCCGGGGCTTTTCCTGACTATTGTTGTATGGGCATCAACATGCCGGGCGATACTTTTACCCACCTGACCGATCCCAGGCTGAGGCAAGCTGTAACGATATCACTCAAAGGAGGTAGTGCCTATGAGTGTATGAAACAAGAGTAGTCAAAGGTCAAGGTAATATAAAGGAGGTAATTGATGATACAAAAAAGGAAGGTTTTATCGCTGGTAGTATGTTTGATGATAGTAGGTCTGATCGCCAGCCTGATAAGCGGCTGTGCTCCAAGTGGAAATGGTGGAGATGGAGATGGAGATGGAGATGGGGATAATACACCAATATACGGAGGGGAGCTTAATGTTCTGGTGGGAGCGGACCCCTCATACTTCGATGATGCCATCGGGCCTCATAATAATACTTCCGGCCCCTACGAGTGCCTCTGGTCAGGCGACTGGGGAGCCGGAGTTGCTGGCGGTTACGGAAGAGAGACGACTCAATGGATAGTCATTTCTAACAATATGGGAGATAAAACCGGTTATATAGCAGAGAGCTATGAAATAGGAGACGATTACATAATCTTCCACCTGCGTGATGGGGTAAAATTTCACGATAAGTTTCCAGCTAACGGACGGGAAGTTACAGCCGATGACGTTGTTTTCTCTATTGAGCGCCAGATGACGCTAGCTACAGGCTATCTCAAGACTGGTTACATGCATGTGGTTGCGGCTATGGACGTATACAAAGTCGATGAAGACACGGTGCGCATCGACTGCGATGAAGCGCAGATGACTGAGCTGTTAACCTTGATAGATTATATATACATTTACCCCCAGGATGTAATTGAATTGTACGGTGACATGAATGACTGGGAGAGGGCCATCGGCACCGGTGCCTTCATCCTCGAAGATTATACGCTAGGAAGCTCTTTGGACTATGTGAAAAATCCCGATTGGTGGATGACGTACCCTGTCCTCGGTAGTCCTAGCGACGGTGACGAGTTACCCTATCTGGACGGCTATCATGTATATATCCAACCAGACTACTCTACACAGGACTCTCTTTTTAGACTCGGCCAGGTTGACATACTTCTATGTGACAATATCAGGGCACAAGAATTGAAGGACTTACCTGGGGTGAACTATAAGACGTACTTCGAAACGGCCAATGCAAGGCTGATATTTATGAGGCTGGACAAGGAAGACAAGCCCTGGGCTGATGTGAGAGTGCGACAGGCGATGCAGCTGGCAATAGACAACCAGCTATTGGTTGACCAATTATACGACGGCGATGGCTTTGCACTGTACTGGCCCATATGGGACACTCCGGAGGTAGGCGATGCTTTTGTGTCGCTGGATGAACTAGATGACGATATGATAGAGGTACAGACGGACCCAGAACCGACCGAAATATCGGTAGCGGACCTGTTCGACCAAAATTTGGAGCTGGCGCAACAGCTTATGGATGCTGCCGGCTATCCTGACGGGTTCCAGGCTGAGATTTTAGTCTACAATGCTCAATTTGATCTGGACTCCATACAGGCGGTAATGAGTATGTTGGATAACATCGGGATCGAGTTGACAATCGACGCCGTAGATTTAACCAGTTGGTATACCTCATGGGCTCTGGGGAGTTATAACGAATTGTTTTATGGCGCATGGGCTGGCGTCGCCACTTACATGAAGGGGATAAACTGGTCGGGCACCTCAATGTACAATGCAAGCAACGTTGATGATCCAATCCTGAACGACTACCGTGACCAGATGCTGGCAGCCTATCCCGATCAAGACGCGGTCAACGATCTTCACGCGGAAATGATGCCCTATCTACTGGAGCAATGTTACGCTATACAGACGGCGGGGGCAGAGTATTACGTCTTGTGGTGGGACTGGGTGAAGAACTACAGTGGCGAAGGGGGAATCGGCTACTACAAAACCATCAACCCCGATAGGTTTGCATTCATCTGGGTTGACGAGGACCTCAAGGAAAGCATGGGATACTAGAAAGCTTTCCATTGTGACTTGCTTACCCCTCTTTCCCCAAAATGGGGAAAGAGGGGTAAGCCGGCTAAAATACAGTCTTCCGCACAATTTTGTATATTGTTTCCCAAGGCAGGGCGCGAGTATATAATATGCTCCTTTATCGTCCTCAGATTATAGTGGGACGTGAGACGAGATGGGTCGATTCCCCCCGGCACAAGGACAAAGGGGAGCCTCAAGTGAATCCAACTCTTGGTGAACGACCGCCCTGACTTAATCAATGAGCCGCTGTGAAGGACGTGTGGGCTATCATCCGTCCGCGCTGGTCAATTCGCCCAGTATCGCCGGCGAGCCCTCCTCGATCGATGGGGCGTTGGTCTGGAAAAGTGTCGCCTAGAGACTTTTTGCCCCGCTGCTCCAACTGCCTTTACGTCGGCTATCCTACATAAATGAGAGGTTGAAATCTGAGTTGTTCTAAGCTATAGTAAACCAAAATAAGGAGGGATAGTCATGGGAATAAAAACTTACGACGAAT
>CAYOFL010000250.1:0-2920 GCA_964403165.1 uncultured Ignavibacteria bacterium | reverse complement strand
TTCCTGACATTCAACGGCGAGATCGCACCCACCTCGACAGCCTTAAATGTTTCTCCACACACTACGTAGGCAATCGTATCTGGGTATCCAGTGCAGTCAACGTACACCAATCCATAGTCTGTAGTCAGGAAAGCATTTAGAGCGTGGTGTACCCCGCCAAGCAATATATGGTCATGCACAACGGCCACCCGGATCCCTGCCGCCTCCGCGTTATTGTGAACATCCCTAGAGAACTCCGAACAGTCATACTCACCAGCAATGTACTCGTGATCCTCTGTGTGGTCGTCTGCGAGGAATCCTATCAACTCATCCCAGCTAGGGTTCACAGCTGCAGCATTATCGACAAGGTCAGCATCATAGTTTTTCTCGCTATCGGAGATAGTAATGCCTAACCCGTATAATGTCTCCAGCGCCACGTCCCGTTCCTCAGTCACGTCCGACAACTGCTGCCGAACCGCCGACACCTCAACCTGTGAGTCAAGCAGAGCCTGCCGAGTAGAAGTAAGATCAGTCTTTGTGGTAGCAAGCTCCGCCTGCACCAAAGCGAGAGTACTCTCTGTCGCTGTGAGAGTACCCTGCGTAGAAGCGAGTTCAACCTCCGTCGTCGCAAGAGATTCTTCCGTAGAAGCAAGATCAGCCTGTGTCAAGGATAGCTCACTACCCGTAGAAACGAGTTCGTCCTGCGTGAACGCCAGCTCCGTCTGTGTTGACACGAGGTCATTCTGCGTTGCAGCAAGAACCCCCTGCGTGGCGACAAGCTCGTTTTCCGTTGAAGCCAGTTCACCTTGGGTAGACTCCAACGCAACTCTCAAAGCGTTCCTGTCCCACGTGACCGTGACACAGTAAGTGGCGACAGCGGCAAGACCCACTACCACCAATGCTATGATAGCTGCTCTTTTTAGGTCGATTCCATTTTTCATATTGACCTCCTATCAATGACGCTGTAACAATAAATGGTAATCACTCCATGGTATAAGGTATACAGTATATTATATATAGTATCCCTATCGGGCGGTCCGCCCGATTGTCTGAGCTACGAATTTTCACTTTTTCAAAACGCTCAACTAGTTCTACCATAACTTTTTACCCATTTTAGCTTGCAACTACGAGTGAGATTTTGTATTATGTAAAATAAAATCAAAGCTCAGACATCCAGACACCCCGACATCCAGACAACTTTTTTCAAATTAAAGCTAGCCCTAGCTCAGACATCCAGACATCCAGACAATCGGGCAACTTTTCTCTAAGCCCCCTCTAAATAACGTTTTATGGTGGTAATTTCCTGGTCAACCCAGTCGAATAACCCCCTAACTTCCTTCTCAAACAACGCTCTGGTTTCGCCGTCCACCAGACCAGCGTCCAGCAAAACCTTGCAAGAATAAGCGAGAAATAGCTTACGCTTCGTGATTCCCATCCCGTCCGCAAAGTCGGACAGCCACCGACTTACACGGAACTTCCAGCATCGCAGACTCTTACGGTTCTCCGTTCTGGACATCGCTATATCGTAGCCCGGTCTGGTGTCCAGCCATACTGCTAAAGGCTCGTTCCCGTTGCTCACTATGGACTCGTCCGCCTTCTTCCGCCACCCCACCAGTTCCCTGAACTTCAGTTCCTGGAGAGCGCCCACCGTGGTCTTGAGAAATAGGCGATTGCCCTCAACCTTACCCGACACCCTCAGCCACACCGAGGGGACACAACGGACATCAAAGTAGTCGTCTTTTTCATTTGTCGGGACGAGGTAGGTGAGTGCTAGCTCGGGAAAGGTCATGGACGATACTGCAGCAACGGCTTTCTTGTCCCCCAAGTCAAGAGGCTTCGGCGGATCCCGGAAGTCTTTGGAGTGGAGAGAAGCCTTCTTGCCCTCTGCCACCACTAACCGTCCTTCTCCTCAGCTTTCTTCTCGGGCTTCGGGGACATCGTGAGAATGGAGTTGGCGGTCAGCGCAATCACATCCCCTTGCACGATACCGTGTTCCTTAGCCCACTCTACAGGCAGACTTACCACTAGACTGTGTCCGCTTTTCACCACCCGCCGATAGCTGTGAAGGATACCGTCCTTGGAAACCGTCTTTCTTGCACGCTTCGCCATCTGCTATCCTTGTATAGACTTTAGCTACTAATTAGCATAGCACGGTATAGACTTCCTTGTCAAGACCCCTAGGGCTGAACCATACTGCTGGTGTGTAGCCTTACCGTTCGGTCTTTGCTCTTGTCGTTAGCCATCTATCCCCATTGCTCCGCCATTGCTCTCGCTATGCCTGGAAATGTCCGACTCCTGATTAGACCCCTATCAACGCTTGGCGGACACCGGAACACACTTTGCTTTATCTCGCTGCTTGATAAATAGTGAGTACGCCTCAACTTAGATAGACCAAACAACCACAAGCAGGTTGCTTTCGACTCAGAGTCACCAAAATAGTGCGGGTGAACCAACTGGTCATAGCGCCTACCTATAAGCGCTAAAGCATACCTGTGAGGTACAGGGTTCTCCCTTGCCTTTAATGGAATAGGAGCATCGAATATCGCCTTGGTCAACTCGCAAGACTCCTCAAGCAACTTCCAACGCTCGGGTCGTTCGCGTAACCAGCGTACTCCGCTATTACACTGGTAAGTACAAGGGTCAAAAGCGATAAGCATATCCCAACCAAGATCAAGATAATCGCGCACGTCCCCTTGGAGATGCCATTCAGGGTTACCCTCGGTGGGGAGCAGGTCATTGGAGTAGGCTTCGTGCCCCCTGTCCCGCATTGCCTTTGTAACCGCTTGGGTAAACTCACAAGCCACAAGCACTCTCATCTTAGCCATCTCCACAATCCTCCACGACGGGTCCACTGTTAACAAGACAGCCAAAACGGGAATCGTCCAGCTTATACTTCTTGAGCCACGCTTCATACCCCCCAGCCAACTCCATCTCCTTGCTC
>CAYOFL010000249.1:1768-2937 GCA_964403165.1 uncultured Ignavibacteria bacterium | reverse complement strand
AAGAAACTATGAAAGCCGGGTCCCGGTTGACACAGGTTCGGGCTTGGTGGCCCATGTGTCGGCGGGCTGATCGCGTGGATCGCCCAAGTACTTGTACTTACACGGAGACCCGGCAATGAAGATTCTAGCGATTGATCTTGGAAAAGTGAAGAGCGTGGCGTGCGATTACGAGAGCCAGACGGCGGTGCACCGGTTCGAGACGGTGCGTACGGAGCCGGCGGTTCTGGAGGATCTGTTCCGACGGCGTCAACCCGATCGGGTAGTGATCGAAGTCGGGCCGGCTGCGGGCTGGATGGCGGACCTGGCGATGCGGATGAAGATCGAGCTTCAGGTGGCCAATCCCAGCCATCAAGGTTGGCGCTGGCGAGGGGTCAAGAACAAGACGGATCGCGTGGACGCGGTGAAGCTGGCTCAGTTGTCGTCGGTCAATCAACTGCCGCAGGTCAAACTCCCGTCGAAGGAGGTGCGCGAATGGCGGTCGCTGATCCACTATCGCCAGTCGCTGGTGACGCGCCGCACGATGATCAAGAACACGATCCATGCGATTCTGAACCGGCAGGCGATCAGTATGCCGTCCGGCAAGCGAGCTTGGACGAACGCTGGGCGCAAGTGGCTGGAGAATCAGGCCCGCGTGGGCGACGATCCGGCGAAGTTCTGGACGGAACTCGATCCGACCCAGTGGTGGCGGGGACAGTTGGCGGAGGAGCTGCGGCAGCTTCGCGAGGTGGAGTGTTCGATCGGTTCGGTGGGGAAGCAGTTGGACGCGTACGCGGCGACCAAGCAGCACGTCAAGCGGCTTCGCAGCGCGCCGGGGATCGGGCCGCGTTTGAGTGAGGCGGTGGTGGCGATTATCGACGATCCGCAACGGTTCAAGAACGGTCGGCAAGTGGCCGCCTACGCCGGCTTGGTTCCGCGTGTCTTCCAGTCGGGTAAGATGGACCGCAAGGGAAGCATCACCGGCGCCGGCAATCGATATCTACGATCGATCCTGGTGGAAGTCAGTTGGCTGGGGTTGAGAACCAACCCCTGGATGAGACAAGTTTTCGATCGCGTCTGTCGCGGGTGTCCGTCGCGACGAAAGATCGCCATCGTGGCGGTGGCCCGGCGGGTGCTGATCTGGTGTTGGGCGATGATGCGGGACGATCAAGACTGGAATCCGAGGGCGCTCG
>CAYOFL010000249.1:0-1668 GCA_964403165.1 uncultured Ignavibacteria bacterium | reverse complement strand
ATCTGGTGTTGGGCGATGATGCGGGACGATCAAGACTGGAATCCGAGGGCGCTCGAAGCTGCCTGACGGAATGGAGCCGTTGACAGAGCAGATGGGTTTATCGCATGAGGCAGCACCGGCACAATGAGGACGGACCATCCCGCGAGGCCGACGGCCTCCACATTGGGAGGCCGTCGTGCCGTTCGCTGCACACCGCGGCGCTCGGGTCGCTCCCCAGCGTTGCCCTATCCTCCGCGGTGCGGAGGCCAGAATACCTGAATGAGTCGGAGCCGGCCACGAGCCGGGGTTTGGATTCGGAAACACCGCAAAGCGATGTTCGATCGACATGGACGGAAGCCTGTTTGCCCCCTGGAGCCTCGAGCTCGACCCGAAGGATAGGCTACGTCGTCTGTAACAGTTGAATGGCCGCGCCTCCTCGGGCGAGGGGGTACGGAAACCGGATAGAAGGTTAGGCCGATCGAACCCCCTTTGCTCTTGACGGACCCGGCTTCATAGAAGGGGGTGGCGGAATTGTACGGCCTGGAAGTCTGTTCTCCGTCGTCCGCTTCGCGGACTGCCGGTGAGTATAGGAGACCCACCGGGGACGTAAGAATGCGCCTAACCACAAGAGCTAGAACCATGAGGCACCCATCGATCAATTGAGTGGCGACAGAGCACTGGTGAGGTTATCGCCAACGGCGAGGAGAACGAAGAATGGCTGGTCAGTCTGAGGACAACTTGCCGCTGAGCGGCATTCGGGTTCTCGATCTCTCACGTATTCTGGCCGGGCCGTACTGCACCATGATACTTGGTGACCTGGGGGCCGAGGTGATTAAAGTGGAGCGCCCCGGTACCGGTGACGACACCCGCACCTGGGGACCACCATTTGCCGGCGGGGAAAGCGCCTACTATCTGTGCTGCAACCGTAATAAGAAGTCGATCACCATCGACCTGCAGAATCCACGCGGCGTGGAGCTCGTCAAGGAGTTCGCCAAGGTCTCCGACGTTCTGGTAGAGAACTTCACGCCCGGGTTGATGAAGCGGTTCGGGTTGGACTACGCCACCCTGGGCAAGCTCAACCCTCGGCTGGTCTACTGCTCGATCAGTGCCTACGGTCAGGACGGCCCGTATCGCGACCGCCCCGGCTATGACATGGTGCTGTCCGCGGTCGGAGGACTGATGTGGATCACCGGCCCGCAGGGCGGGGAGCCCTGTAAGGTTGGCGTGGCCATCACCGACGTGGTCACCGGCGTCCACGCCTCGGGTGCGATCACGGCTGCTCTGCTGTGGCGCGAGCGGTCCGGGCGGGGTCAGTACATCGACTGCAGCCTGCTCGACGTTCAGGTGTCGGCCTTGGCCAACATTGCCAGCAACTACCTGGTAGCCGGGAAGGAGGCCCAGCGCTGGGGCACGGCCCACGAGTCGATTATTCCCTACCAGGTTTTTAACACCAAGGACCGGCCCGTTGCCATCGCCGTAGCCAACCAGAAGCTCTGGGGCAACTTCTGCCGGCTCATCGGCAAGCCGGAATGGATCGATGATCCCAGGTTCGAGTCCAATCCGAAACGCGTCGAGAACCGGGAGACACTGTTGCCGCTCGTGGCCGAGGTGATAGCCACCAAAACCTGTGACGAGTGGGTGGAACTGTTCGTCCAGGCGTCGGTCCCCTGTGGGCCGGTCAACAACATG
>CAYOFL010000248.1:0-2982 GCA_964403165.1 uncultured Ignavibacteria bacterium | reverse complement strand
TCTCAAAGAAAAGACGGCAGAGGTGGAGACCATTCGCATCAGCGAGGAGCTGAACGTCGATCTGGCCCCAGATGGCACGGTCTACGGGATCGAACTACTGAATGCGAATGAACAACTAGTCCCTGGGGCTGATGGGAAGCTGGTGGTCGTCAACGAGGAACGTGGCCAGACTACCGAGATCGCCCTGTAGTAGCCTCCCTTATGCTGTAAATAACGCAAAGTGGCCCAGGCCACGGGTTATAGCGAAACCAAACTACGGTAAGTTCGCCATCCAGCGCCAGATTGACGCGACGGACAAGCAGATCGACCAACTCGTCTACGAACTCTACGGCCTGACAGACGAGGAAATCCGCATCGTTGAGGAGGCAATAGCTGGAGCGCGCGGAGGATGAACACACGAGAACGGCCAAGCGGTGGTGCTACAGTCCAATACCACGAGCCTTGGGCATTGGTCTTCACGCAATAATCCGCAGAGACGCGAAACCAAGTACACATGAGGCAGGGCACATCCGAAAACTCATGGCCTGTTACGGAAGGTGGAAATGATGTCATCTGCTCAGTTGCAGGATGCTACGTGTGGACTAGAGAAGTTCTCGAAGACGGTCATATCGGAGCCGATATTCTTCTTGATTGGTGCCGGTGTGTCGTTCCCTTATCCATCTGTCCTACCGAGAGCCCACGAAATGCTTCGCATGGTTCTCAATGCAGCGGCACCTTTGGAGGCTTCCCCATCAGAGCTCGATGCAATTGCTGGAACCCAACCGGAGTTGTATTATCAGGCACTCATCGAGTTTGTGGGGCAAAGAGCCGCTAGCATGTGGTCCATCATATTGAACCCCGATCAGTATCACGATCAACTGTCCCGCCTCTCGCTCGGTCCCGACATTGGGCACCTTGCCGTTACTCTACTCGCGTGGATGTGGAATCTTCCCATCGTGACTACAAATTACGATATCCGGCTTGAACAAGCTGCCCGGCAACTGGGCTTATCCCCAATGGTCTGCCATCCAAGACCCCGTCAAGGCTACAGAACGGTGATAAGGGGTGCGAGAGAGATTGCCATTTGGAAAGTCCGAGGGAGCGTTGACAGTCCTGACTCCCTTGAGACCACCCTGTACAACATCACTCATCTGGACGAGCACCTTCGAAGGCAACTAAAGGCCCTCTTTGAGACGCATCGTTGTTGTCTTATGGGCTACAGCGGCAGAGACTTCGATATCCTTCCAGAAATCGCGGGGTTCAACTTGCCGGGGCACGGCTACTGGCTGGACGTCTCGTTTAACGCACAGCACCGTATACACCTGCTTTCAGATCGCTTTATCGCCGTAGAGAGTAGTAGTACATCATTTGCGCTCTCTCTGCGGTCTCTGGCTGGTGGACGTACTAAGTACGATACAGTATTCCAGAGATTCCAGGAGGCTGCCAACGCTAGCGAGCTTGCGAGCCCCAAAGAGAAACAGAAGCTTGAGGAAGAAGCAAGAGCCCGGATTGCAGAGATCGCTGGAGCGCGCCTGACGTTCTTCTTTGAGACCATTCTGCCTACATCTAGCCCTAAACGGCTGCTTATTCATGCTTTAACTCTAGCTACCATTGGAGAGACGCAAATAGCGTTGACGTATCTCGATCGATTCCTGTCTGTGAACTCGGATTCCTCACTGGCATGTCGCGCACTTGTGATCAAAGCGTATTGCTTCAATGAGCTATCTAGGTATCGCGAGAGTGAAGAGGTTGCCCGTGCTGCGATTCTCACGGCTCAGCACTCGAGACTAAGAGCAGAGAGAGGTATTGCTCTTGCTGCAAGGGATAATGCCCTGTACCTGCAACAGGTGCCTCCTCTACGAATATGGGATAACCGATATTGGTGGCGCTGGAAATTGTGGAAGACTATAATCAAGATGGTCTGCGACTGTCCAGTTATGCGGTTATCTTTCTCTATAAAGCTTAGCGAAAAAGGGGATCCTTCTCACCTGCGCGCTCGCTGGGCTTACTTAGGTCACCTAATACGAATCACCAGCATCGCGCAAGCCGCATGTATAGCAGTTACAAAGTCTAGATTCCTGAAACCTGTCATCCACAAAACACTCGTGCACTGGTGGCATCGTCTGGAAACGGGTTGCAAGAGAGCTGGTTATGCTGTAGGGCTCAGCAACACAGCGAAATACTTGGAACGATGTACGCAAAAAGGGGCGCGCCGGCAAATTCCTTCATCGAGGCTATTTGAGATGCTAGTTGCGAGAATTGAGCGTGCTCTCTCTGACTATCATGATGCGGATCAACACATCGTGCGAGGAGAGCCAAAAGAAGGAATCGGCAAGGTCAGGGCAGGGATTACCAAGGCAAGAGAAGTG
The DNA here is from genome assembly GCA_964403165.1 of uncultured Ignavibacteria bacterium. Taxonomy (GTDB): domain Bacteria; phylum Zixibacteria; class MSB-5A5; order MSB-5A5; family SM1-73; genus SM23-73-3. The sequence continues at coordinate 634 of CAYOFL010000248.1, read as the reverse complement.
AAGGCTTACGCGACCATGCTTAGAGGCTACATCATGCTTGCCAGAAACGGCGTTAACCTCACACCAGCAGAAATCATGGAAGCAAGAGAGGCAATTGGGGCAATTCAAAGTGAACCAGTAGAGGAAATCGCAGAACAACTCTGGGCGTATCTTCAAGACCCCGCGAAAGTTCCTCAGTGGAATCGCGCTATCTGGAAGCACCGGCTGCGGAAGAAAGGGAGAGGCACACAAGAGTGAGGTTGACGAGCGAGAGGGTATAAGGGTTCTGGCTGAGGCGCATCAGGGTGATGTGCCTAGGGAGTGAAGTCGGAGTTGGGTGCGTACCCGCAGCGGATCCGGCGTTGCTTTTTTGCATTCTGGCACGAGAAGACCGCCATCCAGCGCCAGATCGACGCCACCGACAAACAAATCGACCAACTTGTCTACGAAGTGTATGGGCTAACCGATGAAGAGATCCGCACCGTCGAGGAGGCAACGAAGTGAACGCCGAACTCCAGAGGCCTACATCTTGCCATCGGATATCCCAACAGAGGACGGGAATAGAGTTGACATCCGCTGCTCTCCGGTGTATTCTGCAGGGCTGCAAAAGAATCATTGTTAGGACTCCATCATGACATCTGATAGTCGGAAGAAC
>CAYOFL010000247.1:0-3017 GCA_964403165.1 uncultured Ignavibacteria bacterium | reverse complement strand
CAACCGATCAATTATAATATGCATGTACACAACCTTCTCTAGTTGTAGGAACACTAAGACAAGGGATTTGAGAAAGTTTATTAGTCAAATATGCAACATTTTTTTGGATTTCATTAAGTAATCCATTTACCTTCTTTAGTTGCTCTCTTGCAATAGCAGCTTCTATTTCTGTCATTCTGTAATTGTAACCAACCATATTAGTTAAATTGGTGTATCCTTTTGGATCGACCACTACTTCTGCATGATTTCGAATTAGACGCATCCTTTCAGCTAATTCATCATCATCAGTCACTATTAAACAACCTTCCCCTGTATGAATGTGTTTATGATAATTTAATGAATAAATACCAATATCTCCTAATGTTCCTGCAAATTTTCCTTTATATTTTACGCCAGGTGCTTGAGCTGCATCTTCAATGACAAGAAGATTATTTTTTTTTGCAATATTATTAATACTATCTGCATCGTAGGGTTGTCCAAAAAGATCTACTACAATTATTGCTTTAGTTCTTTCAGTTATTCGCTCTTCAATAGATTTGGGATCTAAACAAAAATATTCTTCTTCAATATCTGCAAAAACTGGAATCGCATTATATATTAATGCAGCAGTTGCTGAAGCAGTCATTGTATAAGGTGAAACAATAATTTCATCCCCAGGTCCCGCACCAGATGCTCCAACAGCACAATATAATCCTGACGTTGCAGAATTTACAGCAATAGAATGTTTAACATCATAATATTCTGACCATTCCTTCTCTAATTCTCTAACTTGAGGACCACCATAAAAGTTTTCATGCCAACATCCCAAAAATTTTGACAAGATTCCTGATTCTAAAACTTTTTGTACAACTTTTTGTTCCTCTTTACCAATTGTTTTATAATCAGGAAAGGGTTTATCTCTAACTTTTATTCCACCATTTATTGCTAATTTCATCTTATTATTTCCTCCATATATTCTATTACCTTTTCAATCGCTCCAATTTGAAAAATTTGGTTATTTAGTTGTGAATTATTCTTTATTATTAAATCTTTAAGTTTTTCATAAAGAGTTTCCTCATTTAAAATAGACTTTATAAATCCTTTTTTCTCCATTATAAAAGGATTTTCTCTTTTAAGACCAATTAAAATACTTAAAATAGGTCGTCCAAAAATAAATGATTCAACTAAAAACATTGAAAAAATTCCACAAATAACTTTTGAAGATGACATTAAAAGAAAAGGATCAATCTCTCTTTTAACTATGAATGAAATATTTTCATTATTAGACTGCAATATGTCCTTAAAAACATTAAGATCTTCAGATGAAGGATGCAATTTAATTAATAATTTAACTTTTAAATTAGAATGTTGGCATATTTTAATTAATACATTTATCAAATTAAGTAGAATTGATCTTTCAGTAAACCCCCAATAATGCTTATTAGGATTATTCTCATTATACGACTTTGAAATGCCTTCCGAAATAAATGTAATTAAAATTTCTTTCTTTTGGCAACCAATTTTTCTTCTAAATTTTTTAATCCTTTCTTCAGTATAGAATTTCCTCTTATTGTAAATATAGTCAAAATGAGGTTGCCCCGAAATTAAAATACGAGATGAATCAAATCCTTCTTTCACCATATTTGTTTTTGCAAATTGATCCATAACTAAAATTTTGGTTGGTAAAAAAATATGAGTTTTGGAACGATTATATTCCTCAATTCTAGGTTGATCGTATTCTGAAAAGCGGATACCATAATTTATCCAGTTATCAAGTATTGCAAAGGTTGGGACTTTAACTATATCTGCAGCTTTCCAAAGATATCTTTCCGTATAATCGTTTCCACTCGTACCAGTTATTATAAAATCAAATTTTTTTCTCATTAGGAACTTGACTAAATTATCCACATTGATAATCGAAATAATTGATGAGATATTTTTCCCTTTAAATCCTCGCAATCGGTAATTCTTTAAAGCAATATTTTTACCGAATAAAAAGACTTTGTAGTATCTTCTTCTTAACGATTTAATTAATGAGATTATAACATTGGAACCTCCAATATCACATGAAAATAATAAAATTTTTTTTTTTGTTAGCTTTTGTTTTTTAGTTCTAGACATAATTTAAGCACATCATAACCATCTTTTAGTGTACAATAAATTTCCTTCCCATCTACTAAAAAATCATAAATATTTTGAGTAGCATGATATATCGCCTTGTTCAATAATGTTTTGTGTTCCAAAATTTTTACTAAATTTTTATATCTCTTTAAAACAGGATTATTCCTTACGCAGTATTCTTCAATTATATTACCTGAATCAATCAGTCTAAATCTCGATTTTTCAAAAAACAAATCAATTTCAAAAATATCATAGATTCTGAAGTTTAAGGTTTGAATAAAGACGACTTTTTTCTCCCCAAATTTGAGAACAGCCGAAATACTTGGATCATCTTGATAAAAATCGTATTCCTTTTGAATTGGGGTTGCTTCTTTTACATCTCCTATCAGAAACCGTAATAAATCTAAAAGATGTGAGCCATTATGAATAAGTCCTTTAGTATAATAACCAACTCCACCAAGAAAATTCCCGTAATCTCCGTTTAAGATTTTAGATTTAATAGTTAAAAATTCAGGTACAAACCTCCGAGAATAATTTACTGCTGAAGGGATCTTCTTACTTGTATACTTTTCAATTATAATCTTTGCTTCACTTAGGGTTTTTGTAATTGGTTTTTCAATAAATACAAATTTAAATGGATAATCTAAAATTTCCATCAAAATTGGATAATGTACGTCATCTGGTACTGCTACACATACGACATCTATTTTAAATTTCTTAAAAGCACCCTCAATAGTTTTAAAATATGATGTACTCCAAATATTTGCAGCTTTTTTGGCCTTTTCGATGTCTTTATCAACAAAACCTACTAGATTGAAACCCTTATGTATTGTAAATGCATGTGCATGTGTTAAAATATTTTCAGAATTAGGGTAATCATTAAATGCTCCAATATATCCTGCACCGATAATCAAAAC
>CAYOFL010000246.1:0-3035 GCA_964403165.1 uncultured Ignavibacteria bacterium | reverse complement strand
TCTAAAAGTGTACCACTTCAAAGTTAAGAAAATTATGTTTTTATAGTTTTTCTTTTGGCTCAATATGTTTGAATATATTCTGCATAGTAGTACTTATTTATTATTATTTGTAATCAGAGCATCTATAATTCATTTATTTTAATTATTTCCAAATTATCAATAAAGGAATCTAACTTTTTCGTTTTTATTAATGAATCAAAGTATTGTTTTTCAGTTATAAGCGCATCAACATATGGTGCAGTCACTCCTGTCAGAATATCAAATAAATCAGATAATTGTGGATTTCTATTATCTGCATAAAACTTATAAAAAACTGAATAGGACATAATCTTAAATGAAGGAAACTTATCAATAAAAATATTTTCAATACTTAATTTATTCTGATTAATAAAATCGGAGTTATGCATTCTAATCTGTTGAAAGGATGCAAATTTTACAAAATATTCGATCTCCTTCTTTGTGTATTTTAAACCTTTTGGTTTGAAATTTTCTTTAAGACTCAGTATACCATTCAAAATTCTATATTTATCTTTTTCCCATTTATCAAATGCAGCGACAAGTTTTTCATGTTTTAATAAACTTTTAAGATCATTTGGAGATATAAATTTGCCAGTTTCTGTTCTAATATCAAATGGAGAAAACAAAACACCAATAATTTTCTGATTTATATAATAATTGTCAATTTCTTCATCCCTTAAATGCTCATATCCTTTAAGAATAAATGAAGGCACAATGGAGAATATTTGACAAAACCTCTCTAATAAATATTTGCTTCTGCTTATCTCAAGTAAAGTAAAAGGAGAATAACATATAACATACTTATTAAAAGGAAATGAATTCATTAAAATTGTCAATTTTGAGTTCTCTTCCTTAAGAATATTGCTTAATGCATTTGTATCTAATTGTAAAAGTTTATATGAATTATCTCCGACTGTTATCATATTAACGGGTTTTGTCTATCGTTCAAGCAAAATAAACCTTAACGGCAAACGGATCATTTTTACATCAAGCTACAAAATACTTTGAGTAAAAGGACTCAGACCACATAATACCTCTTCTATGGTTCATACTCTTTGTTGTGTATTGATTTAATTAAGGGAATGATATACTTCTGTAACCTGATTATTTTTTTTATTCTGAATCACTTAATTCGGGATGTTTCAATAAATAATGAGGTAAATCACTTATATAACTTTGTTTAATTCCTTTTCTTATTTGACTATAGTGATTTAAAGAAATGTATCCTATATAATCAAGTATTCCCTCACTAAATTTAAAAATTAATGATGATTTTGAAATAATATGATAATCATTACAATTAACATAAGTATAATCTTTTAATCCATTATTCTCATCTGGTTTAATATATACCAAACCAGTGAAATCTAAACCAGCATTTATGAAATATTCTTCTTTACCCTCTTTATTTGTGGTACACAAGACAAGATAATTATTATCGCCATCTATCGCTATTATTATAAAATAATGTGGGATTTCAGTTTCTATTAATTCAGGAGCAGTGAATTTATATACTGTACCAATTTTTAACGTGGATTCTATAACATAATCTGGTGGTAAATCAACCATTATTTAGATAAATATGATTGAATTGAATTATGCGTATGATATACGATTTCCGATTTCTTACTATGTTCATTATTATGAACATATTTAACTTGATTTTTTGGAGCATTAAAAAAATCATCGATAATAATAGGATAACTATTTGGTAAAGATGTGTCATTTAATTCTTTTTCATAACGTAGCCATTCAGGAAAATTATGAGAAAAATCTTTCAATTGAAATTGATCCATCTCCCCATACTGTTCCCAAACATGTTCCATGACTTCAATATCAGATTTTGAAAAAAAGTTCGAAACAAACTCACTTTTTGCGATAATATTGAAGCCTTGTACATCAAAATAATTATCAATAGGTAACTTAGTCGCATCCATAGTAGTTGATGGGACTGGGCCATGTGGAAGCGCATTATAATTATCACGAAGAATTAACCGACCATACTTATTTAGATGAATTCTGTCAGCAAGCCATAAAATCTTCATGAGTTTAAGGCGATTAATTTTACCTAGAGTCGATTTTGAAGCGAAAAAAATAATGGAGTTCAATATTTTTTCTTCAATCAAGTTCATAATGTATCTAAATAATAATCTATATGATTGAAATATTCTAACTAAACTGTTTATGCTATTTTACTCTAATCTTTATACGATCAACAAAATTAAGAGTTACTATGTTCAGAATAACGCCGTAAATATACTCATTTGTATAAAATTACATAATTTTTAGAGAATCCGTGGATTTTATTAACAATTCATTTTAAGTAGCAGGGGTAACGCTGCTTTCTTTTGGACTTAATAATGCTTTACCTTGAAAATCTTATAATCCCCAAAAACAATAGGATTTTCTTCTTTTCGTACTAATGTCCAATAACTAAGGAATTCACTATCCTTCATAAATATTTGAGGAAATACAATGTTTTCGGCTTCAAATAACATCAATTTTGTTTATCAAAAGTTAATTTAATATTTTTGGTTTAAACAATAAAACCCCCAAAAATGAGTACAATATCTGCAAATGCTTTTATCGAAAGAATGAAGGCTGATCAAAATTTTGCTTCAAGGATAATTGAAGCCGATACTAAGAATGAAAGAAGATTAATAGCACAAGCCGAAGGTTTCATATTTACAGCTGAAGAGTTGAGTTCTGTGCTTGATAATTCTGATATAAATGACTCTTTTAACTTTACACAACACATAGCACGTGAAGCTTGTTCGCCGGAATCATGTTGTTCTTAATATTAACTTTGATTATTAATTCAATTTAAAAGAGAAATCAGAGATGGTTTTTCCGATTTAATAGAAGATGGATTTTGCTTGAAATTTGCTTTTTTTAGTCTATCATTTTCGTGAATATTTATTCTTACCATGTTTTTAGCCAAAAAGGCAAATACTTTCTTTTCCACACAGAAAAGATGACAATCATTAGCATCAGTAAAAATGAAGCTGGTTTGTTAA
>CAYOFL010000245.1:0-3056 GCA_964403165.1 uncultured Ignavibacteria bacterium | reverse complement strand
ATTTCCAAACATGACCTCCCAACAGTTGTTGTTGCGGGGCACCTTACCCCGCAACACTTCTGGTTCGGGGTGGGGGCACCCCGAACCAACCTTAGATTTGAATATTTCCAAATATAGTCTCCCAACAGTTTAAACAGATTTGGAGTGTCCCGCCCAGACGGGCGTCCGTCTGGACGCTTTAGCGGGACCTTAAAAAGATTTATGTTGTGTCAGGCCTTCAGACCTGACACCTGTCAGGAGCAGCTCCTGACAGAACAAAACAGGTCAATCGAATCTGGAGTGCTCGGCTTTAGCCGAGCCCAAGAGAGACTCCCGTGTGGGTCAAGCTGAAGCTTGACACTCCAGATTGATTACCAATTCGGTTTTCGTTTCTCTAAGAATGCAGACATTCCCTCTTTGGCTTCACCGCTGGCAAAACACTCTCCGAAGTCACGTGACTCGTAGGCGCTGCCCTCATCAAGGCGTGCTTGAATCCCTTCGTTAATGACCTTTTTTGCCAATTTGACGGCGACCGGTCCTTTAGAGGCAATCTTATTTGCCAACTCCAGGCACACATCCATAAGTTGATCTGCCGGGACCACCCGATTGACCAGGCCTATGGAGTAAGCAGTTTGGGCATTCACCATATCGCCGGTGAAAATCAACTCTTTGGCTTTCGCCGTCCCTACCAATCTTGACAATCTCTGTGTGCCGGCAAAACCGGGTATGATTCCCAAATTAACCTCTGGCTGACCTAACTTTGCTTTCTCTGATGCAATGCGAATATCACAGGCAAGCGCCAGTTCACAACCACCTCCCAGAGCGAAACCATTGACCCCAGCAATAACCGGCTTCTCTAGTTTAGCAATGTTATTAAAAACGCCTTGACCAAATTTGGAAAACTCACTGGCTTGATCCCCGGACATGTCCTTCATCTCTGCTATGTCTGCCCCTGCCACAAAAGCCTTTCCCTCACCGGTGATAATAATCACTCGCACATCATCAGAGTCACTTAAATGAGAAATGGCTTTGGAAAGCTCCTGCAGGGTCTCGGTATTGAGAGCATTCATAGCATTGGGGCGATTCATCTTGATAACCCCTACCTTTTCCTTGATCTCTACGATGATATTCTTAAACTCCATTTTCCCTCCTTTATGGTTAATCTGTGTGTACGCAGTTTTGAATGTATTCCAGAACCTAACTTAAGTTAGGTTCTGGAATACTAACCTATGTTAGGTTCTGGAATAGAAACTTTATTTCAAAAGCTCCCTTGCAATAACCAACCTCTGAATTTCTGAAGTTCCTTCACCGATTTCATAAATATGAAATATTTAATTGATTGAGAACTTGTACGACCGTCGCAAAGAATTCCTCCTGTGACATCGCATCATCCTCCGAACAACCTCCTGCCCAATCTCTTCCAATTTAATGCCGGGATTTTGGGACCTCATCCCTTCAATCATAATGCACTTTGCCATCTCAAATAATTCGAATCCAATTCGCATGCGTTCTTCCCCCGTCATTTTCCGAAGAATTTCTATATATTGCTTGCGGTCCGACGACCGCCCGTCTGGGCGGTTCGGTTCCACCTTTGAATATTTAGCAGTGTTGGTCATCTGAACAATTCTCGCGCTATAACAATTCTTTGAATTTCTGAAGTTCCTTCCCCGATTTCACATAGTTTGGCGTCCCTGAAATATCTTTGAACCGGATATTCAGAAAGGCATCCGTATCCACCAAAGATCTGAATAGCTTGATAGGTCACGAACCTTCCCACTTCTGAAGCATAGAGTTTTGCCATGGCAGATTCTTTGATGAACCTCTCTCCTTTATCCTTCAGTTCAGAGGCATGATAGAGCAGATGCCTTGCCGCCTCAAGCTGTGTGGCCATGTCCGCCAACTTCCATTGAATAGCTTGGAAATTCCCGATGGGTTTCCCGAATTGCTCTCTCTCTTTGGCATACTTTAACGCCTTGTCAAAAGCTCCCTGAGCAATTCCCAAAGCCATGGCGCCGATGCTGATCCTACCCCCATCCAGAGTGATCATGAACTGTTTGAATCCCTCCCCCTCCTTTCCCAAAAGATTCTCTTTAGGAAGCCTTAAATCTTCAAAGATAAGGGTGGCGGTATCAGAACCTCTCAAGCCCATCTTGTTCTCTTTTTTCCCGATGGAAAAACCCTTCATTCCCTTTTCTACGACGAAGGAGCTTATTCCCTTATATCCTTTACTCTTGTCGGTTACCGCGGTAATTACAAAAGTTTCTCCCACGCTGGCATTGGTGATGAAAGTTTTGGTTCCGTTGATCACATAAGAGTCTCCGTCCAGCACTGCGGTAGTCTTGGTGCCGGCCGCATCCGAACCGGCATCCGGCTCGGTTAAGCCAAATGATCCCAACTTTTTCCCTGAAGCTAAATCGGGGATGTATTTTCTTCTCTGCTCTTCATTCCCGAAAAGATAGATGGGATATACTCCTAAGGAGTCGTGAGCCGCAACGGTTATGCCGGTGGAACCGCAAACCCTGGAGATCTCCTCCACCGCGATGGTGTAGCTTAAGGTATCATAGCCTGATCCACCATATTCTTTGGGGACCACCATTCCCAAAATCCCCATCTCCCCTAACTTTTTGATGTTGTCAAAAGAAAACTTTCCGGTCTCATCCAGCTCCTGAGCTTTGGGCTCGATCTCCTTTTCAGCAAACTCTCTTATCTTCTTGCGAAATTCTTCATGTTCTTCAGAAATTCTCATCTGGCTCTCCTAATCCAAAATCTGTTTTGTACCTAAAAGACCAAGAACTCAAAGGCTTCCCCCTCACCCTAGCCCTCTCCCCCCCACGGGGAGAGGGGATGGGCCTCCTCTCCCCCTTGGGGAGAGGACCAAGGCGAGGGGATTATGTCAGGGAGCAGTTATTCCTTTAATAGATCTCGGGAGATGACGATTCTCTGGGCTTCAGAAGTTCCTTCATAAATCTCTGTCACCCGGGCATCTCTGAAATACCTTTCCACCGCATACTCTTTCATGTATCCGTATCCACCGTGAATCTGCACCGCCTCATTGACCACCCGGTTTGCCACCTCAG
>CAYOFL010000244.1:0-3065 GCA_964403165.1 uncultured Ignavibacteria bacterium | reverse complement strand
GGGAAAGACAACAGGACGGCTGTTAAGGAAGCTGTTCAAGTAGTTGGGTCAACCCATCGGGATCTCGTCTCAAACGAGCAGATTTACCACGCAGTTCACGTTCACAAGTATAGGCTCAGAGAGGTGGGGGACTTCGTGGGGCTGAAGTGTTCCACCATCAGCATTATCGCGAATCGCACCGCTGAGGCGGGAAAAACACCAAGAATGAAGACGTGACCCCCAAGCCCAGCGAGTGGTTAGGCAGATGTTGTGTTGCTCTCAGGTTCAATCACCAATTCCTTAAACATGCTTGCTTCGGTGTCTTTCCACTTGCCCGACCAGCTCACATGAAATCTCTTGCGAGCGACGTCTGCATTCTCTGAGTATATGGCCACATCAATTCTGTATTTGCCTTCTGGTAAGCGATTTGGTTGGGCATAGAAGGCGGCTTTAACATTTAGGATTGCGCCAACATCGAAGTCCTCCGATTCAGCAGGCTTAACATAGAAATCCCTTTGCTTAGCCAGGTCTTGATACTTCTGCGAAGGGATATGTAGAAGGTCACAAAAGAAGCGCCTACCAGGATTAATCTCCACAAACTCGCCGTATGAACTTCCCCAGATCAAATTCACAGGTGTGTAGTTTGTATCTTCCCCGAAATTGCCCGCGGCATCCGCAATTGAGAGATTCTCAAGCACGGCTTCACATTTCCTTGCTTGAGACCTTCCTTCATTTGCCACCTGAAACCTGAAATAGAAAACTGGCTCGTCAATCTGCATACCGGCAATTGCGCCCTTAATTCTTGTCCGGTGACACCAGGGAGGCGCCTCCTCGAAGTAGAAAACCAACTCGGGGGCGAATAGCTTTCTCTTTATTAGCTCCGAAAGATACGGAACAGTGAGTGCGATCACACCCAGGAAGAGTGTTGTACCGATAAGAACCAATTCGCTGGTGGATAGAGTGTCCATCTCCCTCTTTTCCTCTAGATCAAGCTTAACGGTGCGCAATCTGCCTAACAAACGATTATTGTGCAACCCTGCAATATAGTATGCCGAGAAATGGCCGGTGACAACTTCATTCCTGCAATTCGAGGGACGTAGACCCTATCTCAGGCTGCTCCGTGAGGAATCATCGTATGCGTCCCCGGATTACCAAGAGCGAGTACAGCCGTATTAGGTGTCAAGTGTAGGTTTGACCCTCTGTTCGTATGGCTCTCCTTCCAGTCCAGTAGCCATTAGCTTGGAAGTTGGACCGGATTCCGAGTCCGCTTGTCTCACATGCTGTGAGCCTTATAATGTATAGCCGTTGGAGTAGTCAATCTTGGAAGCGTAACCCTGGGGAGGCATAAATGCCGAGACCGGAAGCATATCTCTGGAAGAGACGAGTTTGCGAGATCCTGGAACGCGAAACACTGACCCAAGCTAGACTTGCTGAACGTGTGGGTGCAGCAGTCAATACGGTTGCTAGGTGGAAACGTGGGGAGAACGTTCCTAGGCGCTCATACCAAGAGAAACTCTTGAGGATCTTGGACGAGGCAATTCGATCTGAGGGTTTTGCTTGCTACCTCAGAGAACGTACGCGTATCTTGACGCTTGAGGCAAGTGGGCGAAAAGCAGTGTCAGAAGAGCGGAAAACCATAATCGTTACGGCGCCTATCGTAGCGGAGTTTCCTTGGGATTTCTATAGCGATGGAGATCTGCGTAAGGTGCGTGTCGCACCAGGGCACGTCTCTCGCGTCTTCGAACGTGGGGGCAAGACATATCACATTCAGGATCTCGAAACAAGCTTGAGAGCTGGGCGCGAATTCAAGATCTCTTGCACGGTAGAACTTGTGGATTCATTTCTCTTAGATCATGAATGGACCGCATTTGAAATAACTGTTCCCACTGAGTACTGCAAGATGACAATCCGTTTCCCAAAAGAAAGACGCTACAAGGCATACTCGATCATGAAGATGCCAAGAGGTCGTCAGCACAGAGGCCAAGGACCGGCCGAAGAAAAGGATGGAAAAGAAGGCCCGGAACTTGAATGGGCAATAGATAGGCCCAGATTCGGCTGTACCTACACACTTAGTTGGATTTGGTGATTGGTTCGAGAACACCAAGGTCAGATGCTGTATTGGATGTCAAGTCCTGGGCTACTCAGGGTAGCCGACCAGTCACTCTGCAACTCCTAGCCAACTAGTGACCGTCCCCCAACGATCTGTCCACTTCTAAAGTTAGTCTAGACGGGGCCGTTCAATGCCCGTTAGTCAGGGCTGCGGGGCAGGTCAAGCCGTACTCAGTCATACAGGTCGGTAACAATCTCCCACGCAAGCATGTAGACACCAAAGTATGCTACCAGGACAACGGCACATAAGGCGTAAGCGGCCTGGAGTTTCCTGAGCCAGTCGGATTTGCTTATGTAGGCTGCTCCTTCGCTCTGTGTGGGAGTTTCTTTTTCTGGTCTGTCAATTCGCGTGCCCACATACCATGCAAGGGCAGCAAAGGTTGTTATGCCGACTAGTAGCAGCCCTTCAACGACATACTTAAGTAGGGTTTGAATCACAGGCATCTTTCTGTTCTCTGCCAACGCTCGCTGTTTTCTGGAGTCACACTATCGCCTGCAGTCCTTTCTGCAGAAGAGGTTTCTGTAGACGTGCGTTCTCAGCTCAAGGACCACTAGCGCTGCCAGCACTAGCAGGAAGCTAACGTAGAGAGGAGGCGAATGACCGGACGCTGTCGCCCCGAACGACACGACAGCACCAAGGATGACAAGAACAAATATGAACCACAGAACTACGTTCTTCTTCTTGGTCTCCATTCCTTACCACCTCCTCCTTCAGTTATCATACGTGCACCCGCCCCGTCGCACAAGCCCGCAATAGCCTGCTTGCCAATCGCCTCAACCTCACGTACAGTCACGATGCCTGTGTGACAGTCGACTGCCGCGTCGACACAGTAAGTATAGCGTATAGTCATTGATTAGTCAATAGGACGCATAACCACGTCGACACAGTAAGTATAGCGTATAGTCATTGACTAGTCAATAGGGAGAGTTGTCTCATACAAGATGAGCATGAAGCGAGGGGGTGTTTCTCGTGCGAG
>CAYOFL010000243.1:0-3077 GCA_964403165.1 uncultured Ignavibacteria bacterium | reverse complement strand
CAACTTACGCAGTATTTTACGGATCAACAAACAGACTATGGAGCTGCAAGACTTCAACTCTTAATGTTGATGTTGATTTACCGGATGTAACGACTAAGGAATCGGGGGGATGGGCGGCACAAATTCAAGGTCTTCGTAACTGGACAATTGACGGTGACGGGGTGTTTGAAGAGACAGACGCCGGGGCAACCACTATGACACCTACTGAGATAATGGCGGCTATCATAGAGCGCACGGCCGATGCGGAGGTAGCATTTAAACCAGCATCGGGGACAGCCTCAACAGGATGGAAAGCTAATGGTACATTTAAGAGCATGACAATAACCGGCGACATGGAGACTGGTGTTACTTTCTCATTTTCAATACAAGGTAATGCAGCTCTGGAAGCCATAGCAATAGCATAATGGCAGCAATTAATGGAACAAATGTCTTACTGTATTCTAATGGTACAGTGATAGCATTACAGAAAGGATTAAGTATCTCGGTTGATGCTGACCTGCCGGATGCTACTAATAAGCAATCCGGGGGCTGGGCGCAGCATATTCACGGTATGCGAAACGCAAAGATTGACTTTAATTCGTTATTCTCAGCTTCGGCAAGTCCGGCAATGTCAGCAGCCGATTTAATGAATCTGATAATTAGTCGTGAGTCAATTGTGGTAGAGATACTTGGTCTGTCATATCCTATTATTGGAGAGGCAGATATGTCATCATTATCATTCGATGCACCGGCAGAGGGGGTTATGGGCTTAACTGGTAGTATGAAAATTAATGGGCAGTTGTTTTTATTATCTGCCGCAATTCCGAATCTTATAACAGATCCAGCCGATAGCACGGATTATGATACTAACACAACAAGTGGGACAGCATTTACTTCGCTGGTAAACGTAGCAGGAACGGCTTACTCATTAAGTAATGCTATCTCTGTCACGGATGAATATGTATATAAATTATTTGTTTACGTAGTTCTTAACTCCGGGGAGCTGCCTTCGGTTGGTATATGGGACAACACATCGGCTTACATATCGAATGAGGTTCAACTATCAGAGGGGCCAAATGTAGTTACTTTGACAGCCACTGCAACCGATGGCACTTCGTCACTTAGAATATCGAACACTGATGCAACAGATTTAGAAACATCATCCATTTATCTTGTAGAGGCATGAAACTGGCTTTTCGTACTATATGGGGTTATCGTGAAAAGGAAGTTGATATACTTCTTAACATAGGTACGCTTTTAAATGTAAGCAAGGGGCTGGGCATCGAGTTCTTTGAGATAGCTGATAAGATGAAGGTGGATAATTATAACTTTACCGTCGAGATGCTTTATCAGGGTTATATCTCAGCTTGTGTTGAGCGGTACAAAAATCACAAATCCAAAAGATACCCCATATATACGAGATCGCATGCTCAGTTATGGACTGAACATTTAAGCAAAGAAGCAACTAAGGAGTTTATTGATAAGATGACCGAGCTGTTTGGTGAGTTATCTAAAACGACAGTTAATAAAAAAAAAGTAACGACAAAACAACCTGGGCGGAAATCCGAGAATTCGCCTGTGGAGAGTTAGGATGGACACTGGAAAGATTCCGGCAAGCGACATTATGGGAGTTTAATCTGGCAGCCGGGGGATATTGGAGGAATAATGAAAGGACAACAAGATGGATGACACGCGAGATTGTATGGGAGCTGATAAGAGGTAATCCATATTACAAAGATAAACCAAAGAAGAAAGCAGAACTCTATACGCTATCAACAAATGAAAAACCAAAGAAACCCGACAAGATCACAAAAGAAGATATTAAGATATTCGAGCAACTTCAATATGGAATAAAGAATGAGTCTATTAAGTGACATATTTGTACGAATCCGGGGAGATAAGAGCCAGTTAGATACTACTCTGAAAGGAGCGGATAAGTCTGTTAATAAATTCAGTACAGGATTAAAAAGACTTGCCGGAGTTATGGCAGGAGTTTTTTCAGTTGCTATATTATCGAGGTTCTTAAAAAAGTCAGTTGAGTTATTTGATGTTCAGGCAAAAGCAGAACAAAGTCTTTTAATCGCATTAAAGGGACGAAGGGATATTCAGCAAAGTCTTATTAAGCAGGCAAGCGAATTACAGAGAGTTACACTCTTTGGTGACGAGCAGACCATTATGGCAGCTTCCCGATTGGCTATGTTATTAGGGCAGGACGAACAGGCTATTAAAAGATTAATGCCTCTGGTGCAGGATTTGGCCGAGGCTAAGTTTGGGGGCAATCTTGTTACTGCCGCCGACATGGTTGCAAAGTCAGTTGGTTCGACAACTAATGCGCTATCAAGATATGGAATAGTTATTGAAGGGGCTGTCGGTAGTTCTGAACGTTTGGAGTCAGCAGTAGAGGCCCTTAATAAACAAGTCGGAGGGCAGGCACAGGCAGCGGCACTTGTTGGAACCGGAGCAATAACGCAGTTAAAGAATGCCTGGGGTGACTTTATGGAATACATAGGCAAGAAAGTTGCTGAATCGGGATTTTTTAAAGATGTTATCGGGGGATTTACTATTTTAGTTAATAAACTTAACGAAGGGACGTTGGGTCAGTTTGCTGGTATGTCGAAAGAAGATTTATTGGCAAAAAGAGAATCTTTAAAACTTGAAGGGGATGCATTATTCAAGACACTCGGAATAATACAGAATAAAAAAACAGAGCTTACGCTATGGGAAAAAATAAACGGATTATCATCGGTATTAAATAAAGGAACTGATAAGACTGAGAAAAAACTTGTAAAAGTATTGGATGATCTAAAAGAAATTAACTCTCTGTTATCAGATATAAGTGAGGTTCCTGTATCAACAGCCGTAACGGAAAGGATAAAACGAGTCGGCGGCCCGGTAAGGCCCGAATTACCGGCATTTAGCAAGGGTTATGGAGGATTAGCACTTCCTGAAATGGGTAACTTAGCAGGTATATCAACAGCCTTAAAAACAGAGCTAACGGAAATGGAGGAAGTTCTTTTAACTATGCGCAACATGGCGATTGATTATGGTACTCAGATAGTTGATGCGCTGGGTCAGACACTCGGAGGCGGCAATGTTAA
>CAYOFL010000242.1:0-3081 GCA_964403165.1 uncultured Ignavibacteria bacterium | reverse complement strand
TTTCATAGAATTGTGTATTAACTTCATACGGTTTGGATTTAAATCTCGAAATATCTTCGATGTCTACTCCAATTCCATGAATTTTCATTATTTATAGATATTAAATTTATACTTTTAATATTTTAGCAAATCCTGAATTAAGAATTCCTCAAAAATTTCTAAAAGGCATTTCCTAAAAATTGGAGGAAAAAAAGTTCTTTAAATATTTTCAATTTTTTATAGAACATAGGAAATTTTATTTTAACATAAATCAAAATTTAAGTAAAGGATTCTTCAACCATGTCAATAGTTTTATTAATAGAATATACTGATAGAAATTTTGTAGATTATTCATCCAATATAAAATTACTGGATATTTTAAAAAACCGAATTTTAATAAAAGAAAATTACAATATTAGAGAATTTGTATACACTAAATCAAGTGATATTGCACTAAAAACGAAAGATTTTCACAATTTAGAATCTGAAATTACTTTTGAAAGTAATGATATAGCAATATTTCTTTTAACAAACGCAGAACCATTAATTGATAATGATTTATTGAATAATTGCTTTGAAATTATAGGAGATTATGAAGAGGTAAAATTTGATGGCTTTATTCCAGGTACATATCCACAACGAGTAATCTCCACAGATTATGTTAAAAGAATAAAAGGAAATTCTGTCTCTATCAAACAAGTATGCGAGCTACCGATTTCAAAAAAAAAATACACTATGAAATCAGAACTCTTTGAAAAATGGAATATTAATCTGCGAGTGGGAAGATATAAACGCGGTAATATAATAAAAGCAATTCTAACGAAAAATCCAAATATTTCAATGATGAATATTGAACAAATTCTTGAGGAACTCCAAAAATCAGAAATGTTTTCTACTATTTTGAGTTATGGTAAACAGGTTCCTTTGAGAAAAACAGATATTTGTGAATTTTGTGGGAGTAAAAATCTCACACCACTTAAGATACTACATAGTCAACCAATAATTGGTTTCCTACCAATCAACGGGGGTTGGTATTGGGAGTGTAATAATTGTGGTTTAATATTTTTAAATCCCCGAATTGAAGATAATTACTTAGATGAATTATATGATGAAGAATATTATAGATTAGGACTACTAGATACCCCTTTGACTAATTCAAACAGTTGGAGAAGTGCTATGGATATTGGGAGACAAATGGAAAAAGGGACTCTTCTAGATATTGGTGGTGGATTTGGGGGTTTTTGTAAATATTTTGGTGAAAAAAATCCAAAATTTGATATAACTATGATAGAAATATCTGAGGAATTGGTAGCAAACGCAAGATCAAAGGGAATTAATTCAATTCTTGGGAAATTTACGGAAATAGATTTTGCTGGCAGAAAATTTGATATTATTACCATTTGGGAAGTCGTGGAACATATTACATTATCTAATTTTTCAAAAATCTTGGATAAGGCTTTTAGTATTTTGAATGAAAATGGTGTCTTTATCTTTTCTACACCTAATTATGACAGTTTTGATTCAAGAGTTTTTGATTTTTATGTAAGTTTCATCCCCCATCATCTTTATTGCTTTACTATAGATTGGTTAAAGAAGTTCATTTTAAAGGAAAGTCAATTTAAAAGCATTTCTTTTATTACAAGTGAAGAATATATCAAGAATAGAACAGATTGGGTTCAATATTGGAGTGAATTTTCTAATAATAACCATTTAAGATATTTAGCATCATTTTTTCTTGAAATGGACAGAAAATCACCTAATTTATACCATGAATTAATAGAGTATATATATGATAATTCAGGTAGTCAAATTATTGGAGTCCTTAGAAAAAAAGAGTGATATAAAAAAGAATTAAATCTGGTATGGAAGAATTAATCAGAATTTAAATAATGTTCTGGAATATTTTTAATAAATTTTTTTGTAGTTGCTGATTTGTAGAAATCTTTAGGAAATACCTCTGATCTCTCAATATCGAAAAACTTTCCATCCCGAAACATATGTTCTTTTTGAACTCCATATATTTTAAATCCTATTTTCTTTAAAAGATTACCCCATCCTTTTAATCCAATATCATGTCCCTCGCAAATTTTATGTAAATTCAATCTCTGAAATCCATGATCTATCAAGAAGCAAGATGCTTCAAATCCATAACCAATGTATTTTATATCATAATCACCCATTATTATATTTAAATCAGCATTTTGATGAATCCATTGTATATTATTAAGAGCAATAACCCCAATATGGTTATTTGAACTCTTATCAATAATAGCAAGAACAAGATCATTTTTACTATTAGTTATTGTTTCAAAATATTGAGTCTGTTTTTCGATTGTATTGGGAAATCTGCCATGACCAGTAAATCTTGTATTATGTGGGTCGTTGAACCATCTGAACCAATTTCCTTCAAGATCTTTTTTTTCCAAAGCTCTTAAATACAACCTATTACAAATAATGAAAGGATTATGTAGATTTTCCAAAATTTTACATCTCTCTTTTTGATTTTTATTAAAAATTTCTTAAAGTATTCATTAATTTAATAAATAATTTTTAAATTTATATTTTTATTCAACGATTAATATCATAAACCTTAAACGGTATTTTGATTACTCCATTAGTTCTGATCGATTTTCCCAAACTTTTTGGAATGCTTGGATTAAATCATCCAAATCTTTTTTTACCATAGGTGGTTTCATCATATCATGAAGTATTAACTCCTCAAAATGCATTTTCTCACATACAGGGCACAATCCTTTTGTATAATTTAATTTCCCTTTATACCAAGGGCATTTAAATGGGCATCCTTTATCACCATATGCGATTAATTGTTGGTATATTGGTTCAAAATAAATCGGTCTTACATATCCATAACTCACCATTAAATGTTCATCTCCTCTAAGTAAACCAGGAGTTAATTCTGCCCTAACAGCCTCAACGAATCTTTCTCTAGATACTTCCCCAATGTTAATATTATACTTGATCGGATGATAATAATATGCATGTTCACAACCTTCTCTAGTTGTAGGAACACTAAGACAAGGGATTTGTGAAAGTTTATTAGTCAAATATGCAACATTTTTTTGGATTTCATTAAGTAATCCA
>CAYOFL010000241.1:0-3092 GCA_964403165.1 uncultured Ignavibacteria bacterium | reverse complement strand
ATAATGAATGCAGAAATTGGTGGAGCAAGAACTTATACAATTGTAATGGATCAAGGGACAAGTCTTTGGGATGTATTTTCGGAACTTTTCGGTGAATTTGGATGGATTATTAATTCTATTCTTATAATCATAGTTGTGGTTGTAGCAATATATATATTTATTCAAATCGGAATACCAGTGCTTAAAGGTGCAGGAACAGCTTTGAGGGCAGAGAAAAAATTAGAGAGAAGATAAAAATAAAGGAGAAAGGTAGTTAAAATGCAAAAACGAAGTAAGAATACAATATTTGTGTTTTCAGTTGTTTTTATCATTATACTCGGCATAATTCTTTCGATAACAATACATCCTGAAATGATTATGAATGGTGGTTCTCCTGGATGTGGTCTTGAGTCTGCACCACCAGGAGCATTTATCCTTAACCAACCTGAAAGTCCAGATTCAGATGGAATTATATATTTAGATTGGACTGATTCAGCAAGAGTTTGTCATTATAATGTTTATAGACATAGAATTGGATCTGGTGATGAAAAAGTAGTGGGTGGAATAGATTCCACATCATTTACAGATACCGTCACGGAGAATGGAAATTGGTATTATAAAATTGATGCATATAATAGATATGGATATGGTGTTGGCGAAACATGGCATACTTGGTCTAATTTGGTGTTAGTTAATGTAGAGATTGTGGAACCTATACCTTCAGCTCCAATCTTTAATTTAATTTTAGAGAATCCAAGTCATGATGGTAATTTTGATTTTAATTGGTGGACATCAACAGGAGCTACATCTTATAATCTTTATAGAAGTGTGGATAATGGAGTAACATACAACCTTTATAAATCTGGGATAACTGGAACTGAACCTTTAATAGGATCTAGTGATAGTGGATTAACTAATGGTAATTATTGGTACAAAGTGAGTGCTGTTAATGAAGCTGGAGAATCGGGAGATTCAAACCCTCAAGGAGTTGTAGTAGCGATCCCCAATAATCTACCGACAGCAACTATAATATCTATAACTCCAAATCCAGCAACTCAAGGAAGAGATACAATTACTTTTACTGGTTCTGGAAGTGATACAGATGGAACAATTGTTGCGTACCAATGGCTTTTAACAGATAATACGGTTTTAAGTAATTCTGATTCATTTACTAAATCGGCAGACGATTTCAATATTGGCGATACAACAATTTACTTCAGAGTTAAAGACAATGGGGGTGACTGGTCTGCTAAAGTTTCAATGCTTTTGACAATTGAAGAAACACCATTAAATGAAAAACCAACAGCAATAATTAATTCTATTGAACCTATTAGTGCAACACAAGGAGTAGATACAATAACTTTCAGAGGTTCAGGTACCGATACCGATGGAAATATAGTAGCATATCAATGGCTTTTAACTGGTGATGTAGTTATAGGTGAATCTGCTACAATTACTAAATCTGCCGATGATTTTGAAGTTGGAGATATTACAATTTATTTCAAAGTTAAGGACGATGATGGAGATTGGTCGGATAAAGATTCAAAAGTTTTAACAATTAAAGAATTATCAAATGAAAAACCAACTGCAATTATTATTTCAATTACACCAATTTCTGCAGAACAAGGAGTAGATACCATATATTTTAGTGGTTCTGGAACAGATTCTGATGGAACTATAACTGAATATGAGTGGAGTTCAAGTATTGATGGAATCTTAAGTAGTCTTAGTTCCTTTAGTAAATCAGCAGACGATTTATCAGTTGGAACACATACAATTTATCTTAAAGTCAAAGATGATGACAATGAATGGTCAAACCAAATTTTAATGTCTTTAACAATTAGAGAACTGGGAGATGAGGAAGTTCCTGAGGACTCAACTGGAATGATAATTCTTTTTGTTGTAGTCATTGTTATAGGGATTCCCTTAATACTTGTTGCACGGAAACTAAGAAAAAAGGTGATATAAAATAAAATCTAAATCCTCTATTTTTTCTATTTTTAATACTAAATTAATCTTTATTTTAATTGGTTTAAGAATTATTGATTATTAGGTGAATTTTAAAAATGAAAAAATATAAAAAACTTACAATTTTATCGTTTATTTTAGTTATTTTTATAATATCAATTTTTACATCTGCTCTTCAAACTAATTTAAACTCTCCTGCAGATGAAAATCCAAATTTAAAAACATCAACCACAAACATTTTGTTTAATGGAAAATCGTATCCATTCGAACTAATAGATGTTTACGATGACGAGAATTATACGAAGATTTATACCGATGCTTATTTGCAAACGGAATATTTTGACGGCACTACACTTGATTGGAATGGCACGGTTTTTGAAGACCAAGTTTCCGTTGTAGACAACACCGAACATACATCTCCGGAACCTTCGGATATTACTATGATCGAAGGAACTTATGATAGTTCGGATAATATGAGAGAATTGGATTCGAGTTATTCCGATTTTGATTCGGAAGGGTATGGATATTATCCAGCCACTTATGGTTTTGACGGCGATGATATAGGTTCTAATCCCAATGGTTTTACAATAACTGAAGGTGGGAGCAATACTATTCAAGTTATAGCAGAATCTGATAATCATAAAAAAGTAGTAGAAGGTCATGATGTAGGCGGTGATGTGGGAATAACTAATGTTTTTGATACTAAAACGACAGGAATTGTCGAGTGGTGGATGAAAGCAAGTCAGCTTAACATGAGAGTTTGGGTTTTATTTTATCCAGAAGCTGGGAATTATCTGTTCTTCGCAGGTTTTTATAGTGATGGCACCATAAGATATTATGATGGTGCGTATGTGGTTGCATGTGCTTATGTAATAAACACATGGTATCATTTTAAAATTGAATTCAATTCCGATGCCAAATTGTTCAGTTTTTATCTCGATGGGGATCTTATAACGGGCGGAGACGAACCATATGTTAATACTGATGGAACTGACGACATATATGGAATAGTATGGGGTACAAGCAATGGTGCTGGAGATGTATATTGGGATGCAATAGGATATGATTGGGATCCCGAATATGATATAGGAGATAACGAAGATGGAGATGGTAGCTCTGGCGTTTCACTTTGCGCTGGTGGTCTG
>CAYOFL010000240.1:1180-3145 GCA_964403165.1 uncultured Ignavibacteria bacterium | reverse complement strand
GGTTGTTAACATAAACAGAAGCCCAAAGGGGGGTTAAGCCCCTATAATTATATACCTATAATATTATAATCTCTATATATATTATATATATATATAATTATAATAACTATTATAATTATAAGCTATTATATATATACTACTATAATTATTAATAATTATATATATACTATATATATTATAATAATTATTATATATATAGTACAATAATTATTATAATTAATAATAATTGTACTAATATATGTATAAATAATTAATATATATCTTATATAGCTTATAGTAATTATAATCTTAATACATATATTATCTTATCATATTATTATATTATAATAGTTTATATTAATATTGTAATATTATAATTAATATAATATCTTAATAATTATAATTTATATATTATTGTAATAGTATTATAATAATTATTATAATTATAGGTTGGGAGTGTAAAATATTATTTACAGTTGACTATTCTATGGTTATTAGTATTATATAGTATGAATAAAAAGAAAAGTTGGGAAGGTTATCTCAAAAGAAAATATGGTGATAATCCTACTTGTGAAATATGTGATAAAGTTCTTAAATGGAATGGAAGAAAAGGTGAGGTTGTACATTTTGACCATAGAAATGGGAATGAAATAATTCTTAGAAGTCCTTCTAATTGGATTCGTAGTAATTATTGTACTCAAGAAAATATATCAATTTGGGAACAATGCGACTTTGGAATACTTTGCCATAGGTGTAATTCCTATTTACCCACAAGAAATAGAAGAAAATTTGTAAGTAGTATTGTCAAATATGTTTTCAAAATATAGTAAAATATTATTTAAATAATTACATAATTCGCATAATAAGAAAATCCTTTGCGTTTTGCAATAAACTCTAAAAATACCCCCACTGATTATCAATAACTTACATCTAAATCCGAACGGCACACTTTTGTTATATATATAAGTAGTTCTTTTACAAATAAATAATCAAGCAATAAGGATTGACCTCCTTGACTAAAGACTATTGAGAGGGATTATAGAATATAAGGAGTGTGTAAAATGAAAGAGAAATATACTCAATATCTCAAAGCAAGGGATTTAGAATATTTGCAATGGGACATAAAACTCAAGTTAATAAGTCAAGTAAGACATCTTAAAAGTATAATGAAGGATTTAAAGAGTTCGACCCACATTTATGGTAAATGCCAAAAAGAATATACGAATGGTTATAGAGTAGCCTTGCAATACGAGGGAGTTCATAATCTCGCAAAATATCTTATAGTGATAAACTCAATACTTGGTAAACATTGTACAAGTTTAAAGTTTAGAGCAGTAAAATAAGGTTAACCTAATCCCTCTCAATAGTATATTATATAAAATATTATAATTATAATGGTAAGTATAACTATAAAATAGGGGGTAAAATGGAAAGGCATAGAGTAAGACAAGCTAAGGCAATAGACGGACGGAACAATGAACCGCACACATTTATTGAGGTTGAATGTGATAGTTTTTTAGAGGTTATTTCAGGCTTCCGTCCCACTCATAAAGCCATACACAAATATATAGAAAATGAAAAAGAAACAAGAGTTTTCTCAATTAAATTCAATGAAAGAGCTTTTCATATTGGATTGATTAAAGATTGGATTGAACTTGACCCTATAATTGAAGAAGAATAAAAATGAGTAATAAAGATTTTAACCTAGAGGAGTGTATAAAATGACCAAATTACTAAAACCTAAACATAAAACCAGAGATAATGAACAAATTACTCAATAGATTGAGTAATAAGCATAATTATAAAATAGAGGGTAAAATGATTAAATTATTAAAACCTAAGCATAAAACCATAAAGGATGACAAACAACACCAAGCTAAATTATTGACATTATATAAGGCAGAATATAGAGCTATGATAAAAAGGAGAGTAAAATAATGAATTGGAAGAAACGCAGAGAGATAGAATTAATAGATGAATTGACCA
>CAYOFL010000240.1:0-1080 GCA_964403165.1 uncultured Ignavibacteria bacterium | reverse complement strand
AAGGGAGGGAAAATGCCAGGAAACATAATAAAAATAAATAATTCCAAAGATTTAGAATGGTATGTTGGAGATAGTAAAATGAAAAAACTTATAAAACTCTTAAATAAAATAGGATATAAAGTTAAAAGAAATGGTAAACATAAGGAGGCATAGATGAATCAATTTATATATGGTTTAATTATGGGTTCCTTAATCGCAATAATAGGAATAATTACAGGCATTATCGTTACAATAAAAATGGAAAGAAGGAATAGATGAAACATATATTTACTATTATATTATTCCTAATATGGTTAGCACTAATATTATATGGATTGTATAAACTGTTAAAATAGGAGTTATATATATGATTAAATGTGATAATTGTGGTAAGCGAGCAAAGTATAATATACAAGATGCAATACTTATCTATCATATAGATGAAGATGGTGATTATATTTTAAGGCATGACTACTTAGAAACTTCAGGGGGAAAAGTAAATTTACATTTGTGTCAAGAACACTATGAAGATTATTGGAATATGGAAGGAAAGGAGGTATAGATGAAAAGGTATTCTATTGAGTATAGTAATATGAAATATATATTGGTTGAAAGAACAAAGAATATAATAATATATGAAAATTCATCAATGAAGAAAGTTATAGAATATGCAAAAGAAAACAATATAAAACTTATAAATGAGAAAGCATAGATGGAATATATATATCACTTACGCAATCAAGTTAAAGTAATATTGATAATCAATAAGTTAATATATATAATCTCTACTAAAAATTTGGCATAATGGATATAAATATATATTTACCTATTGACAAATATAAATATATTATTATAATATATGGGAGGTAATATGGATAAAGATAAAATTATAGACATATTAAAATCATTGCCACAGGAATTTTATGAGGATGCATATGAAATCAGTATATGGAAAAGTGAGGAAAATATCCAATTTAAAATGGAATACAACCCAAATGTAGTTAAAAAACTTATGGGTGGAAATAAATGGCAATACGGATACGATACTGTAAATGGATATATAGAATTTACAAACGATAATGGTATCTTAATAACAATGAC
>CAYOFL010000239.1:0-3165 GCA_964403165.1 uncultured Ignavibacteria bacterium | reverse complement strand
CCCCATTATCGCAGAAGACAGTAAGATGAGGTTCCTAGAAAAGGGGAGCAGAAGGAGAAGGCATGGACCTCTTCGAAGCGATTCACACGCGGCGGAGCGTCCGGTGATCTGCCCGGCTGAGAAACCCGACTCAGTTGATCGCTACGACGCAACCAAGGTCCACCGCAATCACAGGTAGTGTGATCCAGAAGAGATCGACGAACTGCGCAAATACACGAGGACAGGCAGGCCCTACGGAGACGAGATGTTTATCGCCGCCGATGAGCGCGTAACCGGGCGAGGGTTGAGGAAGAAGCAACCGGGCAGGATGCCAAGCCGCGAGCAATGGGTATTACCTCACCGGATTTCCTTATTGGACATCGAGCTACCTGCGTAGGACCTATTTGCGATCACGCGAGAAGAGCGCCCTAGGGACTGGCTGTGTGGTTGTCTTCCCAAACAGCCATCAGATGAGCTACACTGTAAGCATAACAGGAGTTTGGCTGGGTAGTTGCTGTGACCTGTAGGCTAGGTCTTGGCGAAAGGCCTTGTGCAAGGAGTTGCGTACTGCATGTCTAAGATACTGCACAGATGGAATCGGAAGCGAGTGACCACATACCTATCCAACGTCCATATGTCGAAACTTCGGAGTCTTTCCGATGAGGCTGGAGTCCCAATGGGGAAGATTATAGACCAAGCTCTTGATAATTTCTTCACGGAGATAGGTCTACAGGAACAGCCTACGGGACCTTCCATTGATCTCAAGCTCCTCAGGGAAGCGATCCTCAAAAAGAAGCGGGGGACCTCTGGGCAGGAGTAGCACATATGGCTGAGAATTGCGGTTTACTGATGGCCTATGTGTCGATTGGATCTGCCATTGGTGGTGTGATTTTGGATCAGCTCGTGTCTCACTTCGTTCGCGTCCAGACTCTTTCTCGGCTCGTGATCGTAAGCGAAGTTGGAAGGATCGAGGCAGATTTCACCCTCGGAAGTCCTCCATCGACACGCAGACTACTTGGCCAACCTGCAGCCAAGTACCTGTACGTGACAGTGAACAACATGTCTGCTACGAAAAGAGCCGAGAGTTGCAAGCCAGCTCTGTGCCTCGTTCCCCTTTCTAACTCAAGCAAACAGCTGGTGGTAGGACGAGGATTCTGGATTAGTGATCTGGAGATGATGCAAGAAGGATTCTCTGAGATGTACGCCCACTCAATTCCTGCCACCTGCTCAAGCGAGCTTATATGCGTTGCAGCTCGCGATGAGAAACTACTTTATTTTGATGAGGGTGCCTGGAAGACACTCTATGATGGTTGCGATGGAGAATTTCGGCTTATCGTAGGTGCGAAGGCAGATAACTCGGCTCGATCACTAGGACGCGATTTCTTGGCCCGCTTTTCAGCAACTGCGAACTCTATCTACTTCTGTGCAAGTGAGGAAGTGGATTTGAGCAGAACCAATGTGACAAGCTACGCCCATCGGAGGTACTGTACATAGGCTATTCACCGCTCGAAGCGTTGGGGCGCGATAGGGCGTCTGGCTCCAAGTAGAGTGCAAACAGAGTCTCAAGCGAACTCCAGGCGTGAATGTACTCCAGAATCTCCTCAAGTATCTGAACCAAAGCGAGTATGGCTTGAGCACCAAGCTCAGCACGTTCATACATTCCCAGGATGTGGGGCAGCATCACCTGGCCAGCGGTTTGAAGAGGCGGGTCGATTCGTGCCAGCACTTGTTGACACATCTCTTCTTGCCCTCCTGCTACCAGCGCAACTGCCCAAGGGAACAAGCTCATGAAGCCAGCGGTGGACCAGTACAGTTCCGTTTTGCGTCGTGCCCACTTCGCTATATCGCTTAGTTCCATATTGAGCGTAGTATCCCCTGAAGGAAGATCCGCTGGTACATACTTGAAGTACGAAGAACCAATGATACTTGCAGAGTCGGAGTGTGCGAAGCTTTCGTCCAGGAGATCCAGCAAGAATATCGAAAGGGTTTCCCCCGCTACTTCGAGAACACGCTCGTAAGGGTGATCTACAGTAGAGAGGAAAAGAGTCATAGATAAGTAATAGTGTGCAATCTCGTGTATTAGCTTGGCCCTGACCCCCTCGAATACTGGTACCGACATGCTGCCCGTCGGCACCATAAGAAACACTAAAGGCACGTTCTGCCTGCCTACTCTGAAGAGGCCGCCCTGGGGCATGGGATCCACATCCTGCGGCATCCCAGCGCCTCTTCCGGCAGCCAAGTAGTACCATTTCAGATACCGAAGCGGGGGTTCATCTGGA
Source organism: uncultured Ignavibacteria bacterium (assembly GCA_964403165.1). Lineage (GTDB taxonomy): Bacteria > Zixibacteria > MSB-5A5 > MSB-5A5 > SM1-73 > SM23-73-3. Next base: position 907 of record CAYOFL010000239.1, on the reverse strand, counting down.
AGGTACCAACGAAACGCACCAAGAGCATCGTCGGTCACGATCACGCTATGAAAAACGGAGCCAAACCCACAATCATGTAAGACGGTTCTAGCACGGTCGGCAACCAAGCGCAAACTAGCACGATCGACGCTTCCCCGGCTATTGTCATGACAGTAAACCTCGTACTTTGTCCGGAAAAGAGGGATCGTCCCTTCCTCCGGATGCGCCAGAAAGTTAAGCCGTCCAGAGGGCTTCGCGAAACGATACCCTATGTCTTCAAGAACTCGGATGTACTCTTTCTCCCGAGAGCGCGCAGGGAGATCGAGTTTGACCTCTCGTGGAAGATGCCTAGCAGCCCGAACTACATGCTCTTGGATGTTCTCTCTAGTGAAGGGATGTGCATTGCGTAGTGCAATGAGGTACTCCCTAGTTGAGAGCTTTGATTCACTCACTCGTTACCCTCCTCGCCAACAGAAGCTCCATCTCAATGCATGCCCAAGTCTAACACTCTTGTCCACTGCCATCAATCACTGACACATTGTCTTCTCAAGCTATCCCAGTGCGATGTTAACACACTGTTAGCCTATCTTGTGAAGGAGTTTGAGGGACACCTCTAGAAGTGCGCCGTTTCGTGCGGGTATCTCTGAGCCAACCCTCGTGGTGGCGTTTCTGTCGTCCAGCCTTCGAACCCAGTCTGTCGGGAGCATCTCCCCGCTGTCCGGGCAGCATAAGGTTGTTCTGGAGGCGTGTCGAGATCCAGCGGAGTACCGACCCGGAAGGAAGCGGAGAATTCGGAAATGGGTGATATGTCCCCCGATTTTCACGGAAGGAAGCGGAGAATTCGGAAATGGGTGATATGTCCCCCGATTTTCACGTTGACGAACCTCGACGAAGCCCAGCTTGAGCAATATTGAGACCACATCCTGAG
>CAYOFL010000238.1:0-3217 GCA_964403165.1 uncultured Ignavibacteria bacterium | reverse complement strand
GGGAAGAGACACAAAATATCAATACGCATGGATTCCCCCAATAAAAACCTTCGAATTGCATATCTTACCACGCAGGCGGCGACAAAATAAAGTCGGCTTTGCCTCATAAGTGCCACTTGCCCTAAAAGTAAGTGAGTTGACTCAAAAGTCTAAGTGGTGAGACCACCGAACTCTGACCGTAATTTGGCTATTTCCTCTTGTGCGTTCCACTTAGCTTGGAACGCAGATTTGATACGCTCCGAAACTTTGACCGCTTCTGCCTTATCCTTCATTACTGGTAGATAGAGTTCTTTCCAGCGGTCAGCAATATTGGGTAGAGTCGTGTCAATCATAATCTTCTGTGGCAATTGACGTTGAGTGAGTTCGTGAGACATAAGATAAATTAAGTAATACGGGTCTATACCATACTCATTATCGGGCTTTACAACACGGAGTATAACCAACTCGCCGGTTAGCAATACCTCAGTGTCAAATGGTGAAACCATTGCAACCGTGCCTATACGGTAGCTACCCCTGCGAACAAATATGATGTCCTCTGTCTTAAGGTCAAGCCCCTTCTTGCCTTTAATTTGTAAGTAAATATCACGGGGAATAAGAGCTGTTTGGTTCTTGTAAAGCTCCCAATTTACTATATCGGCTACCCTAATATATGGAATTTCCCCACGCCCTTTGAAGCCAGATGGTGGCGAGCCATAACCTGCATGTGCTGTGATAATGCCCTCATCTAGGAGTTTCTGGATACGGACAGGTTTATATCCGGCCTTTTTGGCATCTGCTAAGATGGTCAGAGTGCGTTTCTGCCAATAGTAACGGGGAACATAAATATCTTTGACAATATCCTTGCTCTTTACGACAAAAACATACTGGTTGTCGGGATTATGTAAGTCCTGTAACTCCTTGCGAACAATCTTGGTATCATCCCATATCTCACCTGTAAAATGATGAGAAATGTTGTCAAAACGGTAAAGCGTGCGCCCTTGATGGTCATGCCCAGTTTCCTCGGTTATTGCCATGATGATATTATCCTGCTGTGGCACTCCCTTTTGAAGCACAACAAGCAAGGTCTTAGCATTATTGTGAGGACGGAATGTGTTGTGGGCTAAATCTACTATTGCCTTTATATTGTTGCCATTCCTGATGTAATTTAGAACATAGCGACTGTTTGGAGCATGAAAAATAGTTTCGGGAAGCACGATAGCGAGCGTACGCCCCTTCTTTAGCATATCTAAGCAACGTTCAACAAATAAGATTTGAGGTTCAGTATTCTTAGTTTTCGTGGTCGGCTGCCATTCACCATTAGCGTCTTTCTTCCATACATGTCCAAGTTTGAAGTTGGCAGCTTCACTCTTTAAAATCTTTATATTTGCTCCGAATGGTGGATTAGTAAGGATGGCATCAAATTGCTTAAAATGAGGCCCGCCACCATCTTCAACAAACATGTCTCGTGCTCTGCCCTCAAACTCCTCTGCTGTATGGAGCGTATTCTGCTGAACGATACCACCTCTGCCATCGCCAACTATAGCCATGTATGCTTTGGCAATTTTAACAAGGTCTATTTCCTTGTCTATACCATAGAAATACTTTTCCGCAGCTTCCTGTTTTAACTTAGGGTAGTCGGGGCTACCCTTATATTTTTTGCTATGCCCCATGATGTTCCAAACATGCTCCAGAGCATAGATAAGAAAACGCCCAGAGCCACAAGCGGGGTCAAGAATGCTTTGGTGAGGTTGAGGGTCAACGAGAACTATGGCTGTTCGGATGATTTCAATCGGGGTAAAAAACTCCCCCTTTTCACCCACGAACTTGCTTTCCGCAAAAACCTCAAAAGCATCGCCTACGGCATCCTTATCAGTATCATGCAGGCTATAACGCTGTAATTGCCCGACTACCCATGCTACTGATTTCGGGTCTAGCGTAATCTCCTCATTCGTCTCAAATACGCCATCTGTAACTAATTCATCTTTGACTTCTTTGAATAACCCTTGAATACGGGCCTTTATCTGCTCTGGCGTATCCTCCGAACCCACACGAAACTCAGGTGGTTTATCTAAATCATACCTCTCATCCCAAATCTTGGCGAAAATAAAGCGTATCATTTCGCTACCTAGCTTTTCTCGTCGGCTAATATTGGTATTCGCATAAAGGGTTTTTAGTATGCGTTTAAAAATTAGCTTAAGGTCGGTGGCTGGAATGAGTCGGTCTTTTGTGAGTTTACCCATCTCCTCCGCACTTTCACCGCACTTGGGAATATCAAATATGAAGTCACGCTTAATACTGCCTTTAGCAGCGTCTTTATATAGATACTCAATCCCCCCTAAGTCGCCATTTGTCCAGACACCCCAACGACAAGAAGAAGCTGACATATAGCTCATTAACTGCTTAACACCATCAGATTGCTCAGGTCGCTTGGTTTCCACGATGCCGATAATATCTTGGTGTTGGTCACGCTTGTTTACATCATTAGATGAATAAATGACAATATCAGCACGGTCTTTATCTACTTTCCCCTCTTGAATCCCCTTCTCAGTTCGGCTACCACGCTTGATAAAGACCTCTGTATCCATCTGAGAATAATCGTATCCGTAATCATCATGTAATATCTGTTCGTATTTTTGGCGGACTTTTTCTTCCGGTTTACGCATGTCAACCAGCTTGCCAGTAGCTAGGTCATATCCCCAGCCTTCTTTTAGGAACCCCAATTGTTGCTTATCACCCATATTTAATCTCCAGAAGATACGGGATTTCTCCTACTACCCTTTATATACCGTTTCTTTTTAGGTATACGGTTTTGTTTAAGTAAACGGTTAAGAGCATCGAGGACAGGTGTATCTGGTTTGGGGTATCTTGTTCCAGCTTTCCATAGTCCCACAGTGTTGCGGTGGACTTTTAACTTATCAGAATCAGCAATCGCTGCAAGCGACCAGCCTTTTTCTTCGAGTTGTGCTATTAGGATTTGAATTACATTTAACTTATTCAATTTCCTACAGAATAACACATAGTATGCTATTGTCAATAGGTTTTGACGGAATATTTTTAAGATTTCCCCCAAAAATTAACCCAAAAGGTATTGACAAAATGAGGATAAGGTTTATAATAGAATTGTGGGGAAAAGTGGGGAAAGAGGGTGAGTAAGGGAATAACAGGTAAGGTAAACGAGGCAAGATTGGGGGGCTTGGGGGAGAACCGAGGAGATTAATATGTTTTTTGGTGAGTATCC
>CAYOFL010000237.1:0-3221 GCA_964403165.1 uncultured Ignavibacteria bacterium | reverse complement strand
AATGTGTTTTAAAGAATCCTCAATACTTGTCATTGTTATATATGGAGGGTTGCCAATTATAATATCAAAACCCCTCTCATCTATAGACACCCTATTAAATATTTCAGAAAATTCCATAACCCAATGAAACGGATTAGTTGATTCTATATCATTAATATCAATTTTTTTCCTAAATTCAATGTTGCGAACTTCATTCCAATTAGAAATTAAGGAAATTATAAATTTAGAAAGAGGTTTATCACCGTGTTCATGGTAATAACTAAAATTAAATTTCGAAGTAGGATAAATAGAAGTAACTCTATTACTCTTCTTTTTTAAGGAACAAGTTATTCCTTCTATCGTTCTTATGTTTTTAGAATCGATTGTTACTGGAGAATTATAATTAATTTTAAAATAGATTAATGAATAATTAATATTCAATTCTCTAATCAAATCTTGTAATATTATTCTAAATTTTTTTTCATTAATATAAGTTGAAATATTAATAGGAGTGATAGGGATTATTAATTCTTGGTTTTGATAATCGGATAAAAGTAAATGATTTAGTTGATCTTTAAAATATAAGATAAAATTGTCTATATTTTTTCTAACTTCATTCTTTTTATCTTCTTCTGTCGTTTCATCTTTTTTATAATAGCAATGAATCAAATTTTCTTTCTGAGAAAGAATTTCTGATATTGACAAATTTTTCCTAATAAATTTTTCATCTAATCGTTGGAATTTCTCTTTACCTAATGTGCTAATTCTTTCAATATCATAATAACCAATAAGACTATCTCCACATCTGATATTATATTCGATATTTGGTAATGAAGGAACTTTAATATATTCAATTGAATCCATTTCTTCTTCAGGAGGTCTAACAGTCCACAACCACATTCTTAATTCACATATCTCTATTGCAGATGGATTAATATCCACTCCATACAAGTTGTGTTGCAGAATATATTTTTTTAAAGAGTATAAATCTGGAAATGGACGAGGATCATTATCTACTGTTATTATTTTTGAATTCTTATAAGGCAATTCCCATCCAAATGTGTTGTAAATTTTTTGATATAAATAAACAAGTTTATCACCTACTTTTTTTAAAAAAGCTCCAGATCCGCATGCAGGATCGCATATTTTTATCTCTTTAAGAATTTCATTTAAAAGGAATTTATAAATCTCAATTTGAATTTTCCTTTTAAATATATCAATTTCATCAATACTTTGAATAGGCAATATCTTATCCTTAAAACTACTATTAATTTTTTCTATTATATATGAAAAAATAGTATTTTTCGCCATATAATCTGTAATCTCTTCTGGAGTGTAGTAGGATCCAGTCTTTTTTCTCTCATCCCCTATCGACCTTTCAAATATATATCCCAGTATTTCAGGGTTTATAGTATTATTATCTTTGAAATCTTCATCCTTTTCAATAAATCTATATCTCCTGAAAAAATGCCAAATATCTAAAATTGCATCTGAATTTAAAGAAACATCTCTAATATTTCCTGATTCATCTAATTCAATCCCACTGGGGCGAAAAAGACCTCCATTTAAATAAGGCAATTCTTTAAAATCTTTTGGAAGATAACTAGGTCGATTTTCTGATTTTTTATTAAAAACATTAAAAAACAAATCTTTAAATTCAGCACTCCAATGTCTTTTATCTTCTTTAAATATTATCGATATTGGATCAATAGAAAGCATTTTCCAAGATACTAAAATTTTAATGAAAAGCAAGCGACTAAATATTGTTCTATAATAACTAATTAATTTTTTTTCATATTCTTCTTTTGTTAAATGACTTGGTTTCAAATAATTCATAACTTTAATATTAATTTTAATTTTAGAGCTTTTTCCGAGCAAACGCTTTAATCGTTCTTGGAATTCATTATAAAATCTATTTGTAATTTCTTGCTTTTGTTCTTCATATTCTATTAAATATTCTCTTCCTCGACCAAAACTTACATTCATTATTATTTCTAGCATTTCCCAAGGTTCTTTAGATTGAATAAGAAATTTATTATTATCTAGATCATATTTTAGAATAAACCACTCAGAGAAATTAGTTATTATTGAATCATACTTTAATATTATTCCGGGATTAACACTATACCATTCTCTTGCTTGTTCAATTCCTTCTCTATCTCCTTCTTTTTCGAGACTTTTATTTAAATGTTCAATTTCAAATAAAATTCCTTTTTTATTTGGATCTTTATTAGGAATATAAAAATCAGGTTTTCTACGAATTCCTTTTCCAAAGATATGAATAGCTTGTCCTTCAATAACTTTTTGTCTCTTAATATCAAGAGGGTCAATATTACATTCTCTTAACATTTCTCTAATAATATCTTCAGTTAATGCTTCTGACTCTTGATTATCTTTAGTGTGTGTTGTCTTTAGTTCAATTCTCTTATTTTTATCATCATTGAATAAATCTTCAATATATTTATCCTTAATTGCTTCTTTGAATTTAACTAAGAATTTTTTATATATTTCTTTAAACCTTTTAGATTTTTGATTCACTATTTTTCCCTATATTTTATTTATTAATAAATAATGAAATATATAATATATTTTATTTTCTCAATAGATTCTATATTGATAAGTTAATTAAAAATGAATTTGCTCACATAAATTTTACTCCCCCTTAAAAAATATATCTTTTGATACACCATTAAATAAAAATAGAGAATATTAATAGTTAATTTTAAATCTTAATTTTCATTTTTCTTTAAAAATTCATTAATTGCTCTCTTGGCAACTTCAGTCCTGTTTTCAAGCCCCATCGCTTTACCTTTATCTTCAATGAACTTATCAATGCGCTCCAAAATTCTTATAACTTTTCTATTATAATTCACAACATTATATTTTTTTCACGCTCTAAAAAATCTTCAATAGCTTTTCGTCTTTCTTCCTCATTCTTTACATTAACTACACCACCTCTTATTCCCTCGTAAGAAATGCTTTTTGGATCAAGTTGAATATGGCTTAAAAACTTCTTATTACTAGCCTTTCCTACTTGAATCCAATTCAATAAATCTTCTTTTAATACAGGTATATCCCATCCCTGACGACAACAATCGCCACATTGAACACAAATAAGTTTATATCTTATTTTATTTGAAAATTATTTTTTTCTTAATTGAAGTACTTTTTAATATCATAAATGATTAAAAAAAATCGACTTCATTTCACCACTGAGCTTGTGGAGAGAATTCAACATCCTT
>CAYOFL010000236.1:0-3232 GCA_964403165.1 uncultured Ignavibacteria bacterium | reverse complement strand
TTCTTCCATCTTAGGAATTTTTTGAAATATTGGTAACTCATCCCACTTATATACGATTTTACCATCAATAATTTTTCGGTATAAGGCGTTGCGTTCAATAAAAAATATTTCTTTATCAGAATCAATTTTATAACCAATTTCTAAATCTTTTAAGATTTTATTAATTTCAATTTTTATTTCGGGGGTTAATAAATAAAGGAAGGATTCATTTAATTTCGGGATATTTTCGTGATTATCTATGCATTTTAATTTCATTTTATCTGAAATTTCGAACCCACAATCATTACACTTAATATTAAATTGCTTTTTTATTATATCTATTAAAATTATAAAACCAGTTGATTCACAACTAAGATTTGGACATAATAAACTAGCATTACAATCTTCAATAGAACAACTTAAATCAATGAAAGTTACAATGAAATCTCTATAATAATATGAAATTTTAGGTGGAAATATGAATTCTATAGATTCTATATCTGGTTTTTCTTTCAAGATTATAATTTTTGTGATTAATTCAAATAATTTTGCTCTAGATACTTCATTTTTAAGTTGTTTATATAAATTTGAACGTTTAATACAATCACTGGAGTTAATATAAGAAGTTATATTTCCTGATTTCCAGAGTTCCTCTTGAATCTTAATAATTTCAAGAAGTGTTTCAATTAACCATTCTCTACATTTATCTAATTTTATTGATTTTCCAACTAATGAGATTTTGCCAGTTTCATTTACATCAACTTTTATTTTTCGAGGAAAACCTTTAATAGAAGTATGATAACTTCCCATCCTCCTTTGATAGTTCAGGAGAAATTCATATATTGGATCATTTAGTTTTTCTGCATATTTCTTATCTCTAATTATTATTGATTCCAATAATTCTGGATTAATATTCTTATTGGATTTTAATGCTATCTTAATCATCTTTTTAAAATCAAAAAGCTTATCCACTATACTTTTATGTAAATTAAATTTCCAAAAAGTTGATTTCAAACATTTTTCTAAAAGAGAGATAATTGCCTCAACAATCTTTTCATTTTGACATTTAATAATGACGAGTTGATTTCTTTTATCTAGCCAAAATAATCCATATTTTAGAGAATATACAAATTTGCGAGCATAGGTTTTATCAAGATAATCAATTCTCTCTAAATATTCAAAATTAAATTCAATAATTTTCTTTTCTTGAAAAATTCGGTTTTGTATTATTTCAAATTCTTTATATCGATAGTTGAGAGTATTTTGGGTTTCTTGACCTTCTTGGATTATTTTAAATTCACATTTTTCATCTAAATGAGATTTAGAAATTAAATCAGCAACTTTTTTGTAAATTTTCTCTAAATTATCTTCTATGTTGCCTTTAAACTTGTATAAATAAAAAATAGGGTTTTTACTATCCCTAAATTGAAAAAATAAATATTTTTCTTGCCTTAAGGATAAAATATCATATTCAATGAATAGTTTAATTAAATTTGAATGAGAAAGCTTATTGATTTTATCTTTAGGTTTTAATACTCTCTTATTTAAAGTATTTTCTAATTTTTTCTTTAATTCTCCCTCAGAAAATTTCTTTTCCTTTATAATTCCTATTAAATATTCTTTAGGTACGACATTAAGAAAAAATCTTCTTTGATTTAAAATTTCTTGAGACATTTTTTGTTATTACTGAAAAATTTTTATCTTTCATTAAATATTAAATGATTTTTTTTTAAAATAAAAGTTAATTATTTATGCAATAATAATTTTATACAATTTTATAAAAATCAGTAGTTTCAATAAATAAAAATATACAATATATTTCAAGTTTAAATAAGTCAAATTAAAGATTTTTAGAAATATTAATATGTATATAAAGGATTTTATAAAAAAATGTTTTTTAATCCATTTTTTATTTAAATATGGATAAATTTATTAATTAAAAGGTTAAATAGCATCTTATTTTTAAAATTTTTAATAATTAATTTAGAAGTTGTAAGACTCTTTTTCAATTAAAAACGTTATTATAATTAATTTGTAATAAAAATCCATATTTTTATTATTTTAAAAAATTTTATAATTTTGTAAAATAAATATTAAATTAAAAAAATTAACATAAAAATAAAAGTAATAAATTTAATTTTTAAAGAAGTTAAATAGCAATTGAAAAAGAAATTTATTCTTAAAATCAAGAAAAAATAATCCTTATATTAATAATAAATAAAAAGTGAAAATCATAATTTTCTATAAAATTTTTATAATTTTAAGTCAATAATTTAATAACCATTATAAATAAGAATTAAGGGGAGCATTATTTATTCTAATTTTTTTTATCCGGATCGTATTTATGTTGATATGTTGGACGATAGAAATAGAGAAATACTATTTACGCAGGTAGATCAGGAAGAATTAAAAAAACATATTTTTACTCCACTTTATAACTTATCAAAAAATTGGTATAAGTTTTTTCATAAAAGAATTGCAATTTTAGGCAATTTTCGAATAGGAAAAACCGAATTAGGCAAATATATTATTTATAAAATAAAAAAAGAATATAAAAATTGTATTATAATAACTATAAATTCAGAAAGAGCTAAATATAAAGATATTGATGAGATTGATCATTGGATATATAGTACTTGGTTAAATCTTTTAATGCAAATAGAAGAACCAACATTTGAAAAAATTGTTAAAAAAACATTGCAAGAATTTGAAAAGAAAAGAGGTTATTCTTTTAGAGGGATTAAGAAAGAGAATTATGAAGATAAGATCTTTCTGATATGTAAAATATACAGAGAATATAAAAAAATAAAAAGAAATTCTAAATTTATCGTTGAATTTGATCAGGCAAATGTTATTTATAAAAAAGAAAAGCATTTTATAGCTTTTTATGAATTCTGGCGAAATTTTCAAGGATATTGGGAAATTGATAACTATTTCGCCAATCTTAATCTTTTTATATTTGTTATTGGAAATAAAAATTGGATGAATTTTGCAGCTTTAAAAGACCCGTCTGGGAGAGGAGTTTTTGATAAATTTATAATGTATGAATATTGGAATAATACTGATATTGAGCAAATGTTTGAAAAAAGGTTAAGATACGCTCTTAGACCAGAATATGAAGAAGAATTAATCCATTATTTTCTATGTAAAGGAATTGTTGATTTTTTTGGTAAAAAATTAGGTAAAATAAATACTGTTCAATATTTAGATGCTTTCTTTAAAGAATATCTTCAAAAATTTTTAGATAATTATA
>CAYOFL010000235.1:0-3300 GCA_964403165.1 uncultured Ignavibacteria bacterium | reverse complement strand
GGAATAATTACTTTAACCACAGAAGCAATAGAGCGAAGAAAACTTATCTCTCTTCCCCTAGCCTGAAGAGTGGTTAGTTTTGCAAAAACAGAATGGTAAGGCACCCAGAACAGCATCTTATGTAAAACAACTAATCCTAAAGCTAACCCTAAAAATAAAAAGAGATTCTGCTCAATAAAAAGAAAACAAAGAAAATAGCCGGAAAGAAACGGCAAAGAAATCATCATTGACTTTTTTAGACCCAAGCAAGACATCATCTTTGCTCCCAAGGGAACAACAAAAATATAAATCAAAGAAAGTAATATATAATAAACTAAAACCAGAGGAAGTGCCTTGAACCTTTCGTAAAGAAAAATGGGGAGAAATATCCCCAGCATATACCAGGAAATAGCTTTAATAGTTTGGGCAGTAAAGAGAGCCACCAGCCCCGGTGAAAGTTTTGGCTTAAGATACCATTTGTCCAAGAAGAATCTCATGATGCCTCTATTTTATCATATGAGGTGTAAAACAAAAAGACCTGGATTTCTCCAGGCCTTTATTTAGTTATTTATGCTACTTTTATTTCTGCTAGTTCTTTCAACCCTAAATCCTTAATGGCCTTTTCTATTATTTCTATCTTCTGAACCTTTCTGCTCGCAGTCATCGGAAAATCCTCAACAAACCTTAAATATAGAGGAATTCTATTAGGAGCGATTTTCCCGCGGCAGAAGTCGCGTATTTCTTCTGCGGTAGGAGCTTGTCCTTTTTCCATTTTAATCCAAGTAGGAGCTTCTTCATCTCTCTTTTCATCGGAAACACAAGCTATAAAGACACTATCATCTCTCTCGATACTTCTAGGAAATCTATAATAAACTGTTTTTCCCTGGCAAAGTTTTTGAATTTCTTCTGTTAATGTAGGCTGTCCTTCCTTCAATTGAATCGTGGCCAAACCCTCCTTACCTAAACCCTTTTCAGGAATCCCCGCTATGCGAATATCCCCTATCTTAGGATGCTTACGAAGAAATTCTTCAGTTGGGTAAGTATCAATGTTTTCTCCTCCCCGAGTATACCTATCCAGTTTTTCCCGACCAATTATGTTACAATATCCGTTTTCGTCCATTTTAGCTAAGTCGCCGGTATGCAGCCATCCTGCTTCATCAATTGCTTCCTTGGTAGCTTTGGGGTTATTATAATACCCCGCCATCACATGGTATCCTCTTACACAAAGCTCACCGATTACGCCGCAAGGAACAATCTTTTTGCTTTCCGTATCAATAATCTTTACTTCTGTATGAGGAAGTGGCGACCCAACTGTTGAGGTTCTTAATTCACGCGACGCATCGGCTGGAGTTTGAGTAATAACAGGAGAGGCCTCTGTCAGCCCATAAGCTATAGTTAACTGCCCCATCATCAAGTCATTTACTCTCTCCATTAAATCTACGGAGCAGGATTCACCAGCCGCAATGCCAGTTCTCAAAATTTTTAGATTAAAATTCTGGAAATCAGGATGTGTTGTTTCAGGATTAAACATTGTTGGCACGCCGTGGAGTGCAGTACATCTCTCTTCCTCAACCGTTCTAAGAGTAGCCATGGTATCGAAGTATTCAGCCGGAAGAACCATAGTCGCCCCATGAGTAACACAAGCAAGATTTCCTAAGACCATTCCAAAACAATGAAAGAAGGGTACTGGAATACAAAGCCGGTCTTTGTCGGTAAACTTCATTGTTTCGCCGACAAAAAATCCGTTATTGAGAATATTGTGATGAGTGAGCATTGCCCCTTTTGGGTCCCCGGTGGTTCCGCTAGTATACTGAATATTAATAACCTCATCAAAATTCAGAGAATTTTGTCTTTCAAGTAATTCTTCATTAGAAATACTTTTTCCCAATTCCATAAATTCTTTCCAGCTAAACATCCCGCGGTAAAACTTATCGGAGATAAGGACGACTTTACGGAGAAATGGAAATTCTCTTGAAAGTATCTCGCCCGGTTGCGCAGTTTTAGCTTCTGGGCAAACCTCATAAAACATTCTGACATACTCCGAAGTTTTAAACTTCTCAATGAGAAAGAGGGTCTGAACCTGTGAATCTTTCAAGAAATCATGAAATTCTAAAGTACGATATGAAGTATTAACTGTCACCAGCACCGCGCCAACCATCGCTGTTGAGAATTGAACAATCACCCACTCTGGATAATTAGTGGCCCAAATAGCTACTCGGTCTCCTTTTTTAACGCCAAGCGCCATTAAACTCTTAGCCGCCCCGCGACAAATATCTCTAAACTCTCTGTAAGTGTAGCGAACACCACGGAAAGGTGCCACTAACGCTTCATTATCCGGATACCTCTGGACAATCTCATCCAAAAAATCAGGAATAGTTTTTCCTATTAAAGGAGTCTCTGAACCTTGATAAGCATAACTTAGCTTTTCTCTCATTTTAAACCCCTCTTTTCTTTTAATTTCTTAATTTCATCCTCTGAAAGATTTGCTTTTGCTGCAAATTTTTCAAATTCTTCCATTACAAGCTCATCCCATTTAACCTTTGCGCTGATTGTTCTTGGCAGTTCTTTCAAATATTCTACTACATGGGGGCGTCTAAATTTAGCAGTAACTTTGCCAACGTGCTCCCGCAATTCCTGAAAGAGCTCTTCTGAACCTTCATATCCCGGAGCCAAAACAATAAAAGCTTTGATAAGATTATTAGAATGATTAGCCGGATCAGGCGTAGGAACCACTGCTGTCTCTGCCACAGCAGGATGTTTTAAGAGCGGACCTTCTACTTCAAAATTTCCAATCCGATAATCAAAGGATTTGAAAGTCCTGCCAGTTCGTCCCCTAAAGAAGAAATAACCATCTTCGTCTTTATAAGCTCTGTCGGAAGTATTATACCAATCTCCCACAAAGGCCTTTTTCATCTCCCCAGAAGCTTTCCAGTATTCTCTTAAAAGCCCCACTGGCAGAATTGGCTTTACTTTCACACCAATATATCCTTCCTCTCCTGAATGAAGTTCTTTTCCTTTTTCATCAATTATTGACACATGAAATCCAGGGGTCGGTCTTCCTACTGAACCAAGTTTATTAGGAATCCCCGGAAAATTAGCTAAGAGATTCACTGTTTCTGTTTGTCCGTAGCCGTCATAAATATCAATCCCTGTCCTCTGCTTGAAAGTTTTTATTGTTCCCGAATCAAGAATGTCACCAGCACAATTACAAAGACGAATCCTACTTAAATCGTATTTTTCTAAATCTTTAAATACGTTCATCATCTGATAAACCTGTGGCGGAGCACAAAAAGTGGTTATGCCGTATTCCTCAAGTAGCTT
>CAYOFL010000234.1:0-3309 GCA_964403165.1 uncultured Ignavibacteria bacterium | reverse complement strand
AAAAAATAAAAAAAATAATTAAATTAATTAAATTTCTATTTCTGTTTTTATAATCCCGAATCGGCTTCATCTTCTGTTGCAATTGCAAAATGATATTTTGTATCAAAACTGTCGCCCGAACGTGTCATTGTAATTAAAGTATTGTCTTTGTAATTCTTTTCTTTTAGAAAAATTGCTAAATTTTTTGTGGCACCTTTTGGAAGTTCTAAAATATAATTCTCGTTTAAATCCATGCTGATAATCCGTTCATATTTCTCTGGTTTCTCTTCTTTTAGATATTTTTTCCCGCTTTCCGAGATCGTTTCAAAATTGAATAAATTGACGTGCCATTGAAATTTAGTTCCTGCTTTTTTCCCTTTATATTGTTTTTTTACTTCTTCGGGTTTTAAAGATAAATCAATCGAAAAAATATATTTGAATGCATTATGGATCGATAAATAATTACCTCCGATGTCTATTTCCGTATAATCGGTAAGCCAATCGAGATCATTTTCGTTTTTATTTTCTATTTTTATTCACACTCTTTTATTATTATTTTTTTTAAATCCCTGCAATCGATTTGATTTGCAGTCTGAATTTGTTTATTTTTTGATTTGTATTATTCATTTTACCTATTATTTTTACAATAATTTTATTGATAATTCTTGGATTTGTTCTCCTAATTTTTGGATCTCTTCATAAATACTATGCTGAGTTGTATATATCTCTCTCTGGGCCTGCGTAATTTCTTGAATCTGTGCGTATATCTCTTTTTGCTTCTCGAAAACCAGTCGTTGGTTATTATTCAATTTTTTCTGGTCTAAATGCAATTTCTTGAGTTTTGCTTTAAGACGCTGCTTCTCCACTGGATTATTTAATTTGGATTTACTCATTTTTTCAATCACATCATTCTTTTATTTTTTTAATTAAATCTGAAACACTCTCATATTCGATTTTGATATGATTTATAATCTCATTTGATGAATTTTCTTTTTCTTTAAATCTCTCAACCAAATCATAATAGGGAAATCCAATTCGTGTGTATTGTAATCTAATTATTTCTAACCCTTTCTGCAATAATATTGTATTGGTAATTTCCCGTATCATCGGAGATGTGACTATTTTTAGGTTTGCACCTATTAAAATTCTGACAACCCGTTTTGTGGTATCCTTAGCATCGCTTTCAGATATATCTGTCTCTCTCAATAATGATTCATATATTAAAATAGGGTTAAACTTTCTTTTTTTGAGAGTTTTGTCTATTATAGAAGGAATTAAATCGATCATAATTTATGATCCTCCCAAATTAGTTTCCCAAATCGTGAATTAAAGGTAAAAGCGTCATCATTAACTCTTTTTATGGCCGTCGCTAAAATAAGATGCTTCCGGCGATCCTCATCATTATCATTTTTCGTAATAAAATTTATAATCTGTAAATCTTCCTCCAGAAGGAGGCTAAGCTCTTTTCGATTATGTAATTCTATTCGTAAATTATCTATTATCAGGAATATCTTACTGTTCTCTTTTGTGGGATTTTCTTTGTAAATCTTGAAGAAATTCAAATCTTTCATTTTTTTTATTTAAATAAAAAATCAGAAAAGGTAAAGAAACAAAGTTTTTTAAGTTTTGAATATATATTCAAATTGGTGTATTGTTTCTTTTTTTTCCTAATTTTTATTTTTTCCTCCTGATGAATTTTCAAACATTATTTCCATTTTCAAATTCTTAATTTTCTGAAGTGTCTTTTCTTGGTTTTCATCTAACTCTAAAATTTTGGTTTCATAATGCTTATAAGATTGAAGTAATTTATTGGAAATTATATTATTATTATCCATTTTTTTATTCAATATTTACCACCTTGCTCTCGATTGGACTTATTTCCCCTTTTTCTAAAACCAAGAGATAATTACGCACACAGGCACTCACGTTATATCCCCGTTTTCGTAATTTCTGAACTACTTCTGTATTAAGCACTAAACTAGTTTTCCCTTTTTGTATTCTTCTTTTTTTTACTTGCATTTTATTTTTATTCTCTCATTTTTTTAATTTTTACAGTTTTATATATAATTAACTTTATCATTTTATAAAATTTATGCATTCCACATTATTTTTTTTATGAATTGGAATTTGAAATTAAGTTTCTCTCTTTATCGAAAGAGATAAAGAGGTTTTTTAAATACCCAAAAATGGGTAATTTCTAATCATTTTTAAAGTAAATTCAAAATCAGAAGAAGTATTTATAGATGCTAAAGAAATCATATTAGATTATGGATTTGTAAAAAACATAAATATAATTTAAGAATAATGAACTAATAAAAGGGTATTACCTCCTTAACAAAATCCGTTTTCCGAGAGATTATTAAAAACAAAAAAAATTAGAAATATGGAATGTCATAATATGGAAAATATTTGTCATATAAATCCCTTTTTTCATTAATTGAAAGTTCTAAGTAATGCTCTCCCTCAACCGAGCTTGATTTATGATTCATTAACATTTCCGAGATTAATAAAGGGCAACCTATTTTTATCCTATTAGTAATTAAAGTTCTCCTGAAAGTATGAAATCTCGAATATTTCTCGCCATAATTCTTCTTAACATACATATAAAATGAAGTTGTTTGTAAATGTGAATTTCTACCTTTAAACAGCCAACCTGATTTAATGTTTAAAAATTGCATATATTTTTCTAAATATGGTTTAAATGCTTCAGAAAAGAAAAATAACAGTCCCTTATTAGATTTTCTTGCATTCTTTGTAAAACCCGTTTCAAAATATCTTTCTTTAAGGTTTATATTTTCAACTCTTATTGATAGAGTTTCCGAGATTCTTGGACCATCAATTGTTAAAAATGAAAAAATAATAAAATCCCTAAAACGATGTTTTTTACTCGTATTAAGAATTTCTAATAAATCATTTTTACTATAAATATTATTATTAATATCAGATATTTTTGTGAAATCATTCTCATTTTTTCTGAATTGAAATACCCTTTTAATTGGAACCGGATTTCTAAACTCAACATTTTTACTAAGATAAATTGATTGAACGTAATAGAAAAAAGATGTAAGAATAGATCGATAAGTTTCTTTTGAATCTAATTTTATGGGTTTATTATCAATTACATTTTCTAAAAAATCCTTAACATCAATCATAGAAATCTTTTGAATATCCTTGTCAATATAATTTAAGCAATCTATAATTATATGTTTATGATTTTTATAAGTTGGATAACTTCTTTTTTCTACTCCCTTTAATCTATTATATATTGTACCATTACTACATCCAGCAATTTTTGATATAGTCGGAACTCCGAATTTTTTGTTATATAAC
>CAYOFL010000233.1:0-3326 GCA_964403165.1 uncultured Ignavibacteria bacterium | reverse complement strand
TCGGTATATTTCAGAGTCCAGGCGAATTTTTTGCCGATGTTTTAAGTTCATTTAGACGCCTTGATAATATTAGCAACACTAATGGGCGGGGGCAAGCCCCGCCCCTACGACATGAAATCCTAAGCACGAAATCCCTTCGACTTCGTTCAGGACGGGCCTAAACAAAAATCAAATGCCAAAGGTCAATGTAGTGGCGGGGTTCATCCCCGCCTTGCGGGCGGGTACAAGGCCCGCCCCTACGGAACTAAATGATGTCGAATGACAAAAGTAACAAGCCTTGTGGGCTCATATTAAGAGGGGGAGCGCCAGGGCTTGTCCCATCCACACAAATTTTCTCATTTTAAGTTGTCATTTTGATTT
This sequence comes from uncultured Ignavibacteria bacterium, assembly GCA_964403165.1. Taxonomy (GTDB): domain Bacteria; phylum Zixibacteria; class MSB-5A5; order MSB-5A5; family SM1-73; genus SM23-73-3. The sequence continues at coordinate 2,966 of CAYOFL010000233.1, read as the reverse complement.
TTGACCCTTTATTTCGGAATTCCTATTGCCAATTACTATAGTACCTCTGGGAAATTTTTGTAGAAATTTCCTGGTATACACAGCAATGGGACTTGACAAGCCACCCCTTGTAGCATATACTAACTATACTAAGGTAACAGGACTTAAGTCCTGGAGATTCGGTTTGCCGGAGGCAAGTGAGTGTATGGTCGAATAGTGAGGAAAGTGGCAGCGCACGAGTGAATCATTAAGGTAGTAAATAGTATGGGCATGCCGAATTTAGTATCAATATGGGCGATGGTCGGGCAATCATTACCCGATTCCGATTTATATTACTGCTTGGTATGTCCCGCTGGATGGCGATGGGAAGGGAGTGGATGGGACTGACGAGCAGACGACCATCACTGCCCATGGAGCATTCTCATCAGGAGGATGCCGGTCGGTCGTGGGCGGCAACAAACACCTCAAATATTCATGAGGTAAAACAAAACGAAAAGAGTAGACTGTTTGAAGCTGTAGTTGCCCACTAAATTGGGCAATCGGACCTGAAGAAATCAGGCAACTACAAAATAAAGAAAATTAAAATTAAACAGTCTTAAACATGAAAGGAGGGTAAGTTGAAGAAGATTTTTGCTATTTTGCTTAGCCTGTCGCTGGTCATAAGCCTGGGCGTGCTGACTGTGGCGCCGGTCGCGGCAGTAACACAGCCCAGCATCTCACCGGCATCAGCTGTGTACGACCTGGACGCTCCGGCACAGGTCAGTACCACCATAACCTGGGGCTCTGCCACCGACCTAGAAGAAATATATGAAATTGGTGGTGATGTCTTGGACGAAGCCCCAGGCGGGGAGGAGGATTGGATAGAATACGACGGTTTGGTGGTGATCGCGAGTACTTACCTGGCAGAGGCACTCACCTATAACGGCGATAGCGTAACGTTGTTATTTGTCTTTGATGTGGGTGTCGCCACGCTTACCATCGCGGCCACGAAAAGTAGTCCCGCCGTCTCACCGACATCAGACACCTGGGTGTACGGTTCTGACGATGGTGTTAGCACCAACATCCTCTGGGGCCCTTGCGAAGGCGCTACTGTAACAGTCGAGCCGTTGGAAACCATGGGCAAAGACTACTATGTATATGGCGATTTGCTGGTGATCCCCGGGGATAGTCTGGATACTTCTGGTTTGTTTGAAGGCGTTGGCGATTACTACACATTTGCGGTTTACTTTGGTACATGTGGAGTCGCCTTTTTCACCGTGGTGGCCACGGGAGATGCTCCCACCATTTCACCGGCATCAGCGACTTGGCAGGTCGGTTCTACAGATGTTGTTACCACCACCATCACTTTCAACTCAGCGGACAGCTTGACCGGTGTCAAAGAAAGTGGTGTTAGCATCGCAGGTCAATATACGCTATTCGACACGTTGCTGGTGATCCACGACGATTATCTGGATAATAAGCTCGACTCTGAAGGCGATACACTAGCGCTGGTGCTTGAGTTTGACTCGGGTCTATATAATTGCATACTTACCATCACCGCCGTGGGAGCCGATGTTCCCGCCATTTCACCGGCATCAGCCACATACTGCGTGGGCTCTGGTGATAATGTCACCACCGCTATCAACACGATTGGTGTTGACGCCGGCATAGCTTCTATCGTGGATGTGACCGGTCTAGCCGTAGCCGAGACGTTAGACTTGAGTGAAGATTACTGGGTAGACGGCAACACTCTAATAATCGCTGGTGACACGGGGTATACAAATGACGTAACGTGTGCTGCTCTGGGGCACTGGGGTGGTCTTGAAGTCAATCTCGATTGCAATCTGAGAGGGGCACGACTTCTCAAGGTCACGTTTAACGATGCCGCCTCGACTGAGGTCATCTTTACGGTCGCCAGGGATAGTTCATGTTGTGCACTTCCAGGCCTCTCCTCCACAGCCCTTACCTGGGATCTTGATAAGGTGACATCGACTTCGTATTTGTACGACGCGGCCTACGCGTATGCGGCAGCCGTCGTCAGCTGGGGCGACGCTACCGATATATTCAAGATCACTGACGATACCGGATGCACTAATTCTACGCTCAAGGCAGGAATGGTGTACGCAGGTAACGACTACTACTGTGCCTACTATGCCCCCTACGCCAGTTACGTGCTGTTCATATACGGTGCTACATATCTACAATTGCCTTGTATGCCCGGAGTTGACTTCCCAATCCTAGCTACTATGCTAGGCGTACCGGCATTAGCAGCCATAGGTGGTGAAGTTGGTGCGGGAGCCGGCCTCTCGGAGATCGGGGACGACGTAGTGCTGACCATCTATTGGGCTCCTCGGAACGGATTATGCGCTTATGCTAAGAGCTTGTCGGCATATGCAGATAAGTTCCCGTATACAAAACTCACCATCACGGCAGTCGGAACCAGCGCCAGCATCTCGCCGGCAAAGGGCGAATACAATATAGATGAGCCTGGTAACCTCACAGCCGAAATCGTGTGGGGTCCTCACGCCGCAGATGTAGTAGGAATCACCTGTGGTCTTGAAACTCTGGACGATGGTGATGATTTCACCTTCGATCCCACTACTGCCCCTGACGGGGTGGAGCGTGACAACTCGAAGCTGTATATCATGTCTGAATGGCTTGAGGGTAAGCTTGAGAATGTCGGAGACACCATATTGCTGGACGTCGAGTTTGACCATGGCGAGAATGCCAAGTTGACCATTGAGGCTATTGGGACTCCTCTGTGCTTCATCGCCACGGCGGCTTATGGCACGCCGGCGGCCGAGGAAATAAACATCCTCAGGGAGTTCAGGGATGTGGTTCTGCGACCTAACAAGTTAGGCGCTGAGCTTGTGTCTCTCTATTACGAGGCGAGTCCTCCCATAGCCGAGTTTATCTCCCAAAACGAGGCTCTAAGAGCAGCGGTGAGGGTGGGCATTGACCCAATCGTCGCTATCTTGAATTGGAGCCACGGTTTATGGTCTTAGGAA
>CAYOFL010000232.1:747-3335 GCA_964403165.1 uncultured Ignavibacteria bacterium | reverse complement strand
AGTTTATAGAATATAAGATAAAGTTTAGCGGGAGTAACTCAGTTGGTAGAGTCACCCCGCCTTTGGCGGGATTGGTCGCGGGTTTGAGGGAAGAGTTTATAGAATATAAGATAAAGTTTTGCGGGAGTAACTCAGTTGGTAGAGTTATCCCGCCTTTGGCGGGATTGGTCGCGGGTTGATGGAAGAAAGAGTTTATAGAATATAAGATAAAGTTTAGCGGGAGTAACTCAGTTGGTAGAGTCACAGCCTTCCAAGCTGTTGGTCGCGGGTTCGAATCCCGTCTCCCGCTTTAATTTTTGTTTAAATTTGTGTAGTTTGCGTATTTTGTTTTCTTCTTGCCCATCCTGATCTCGACAGTAACGCATAACATCACCCAGATATAAAGTTTCCTTGTTCAGAGGAGATCAATTCTTGACGATAGTATTTATGATAGAGTATATGCACATAAATTAGGATAAAAATAGCCCTGTTTGATACAAAAGATTTGTATGATTTATAATAATATACTTAAGACAATTGGCAGGACCCCACTGGTGAAGATAAATAAGCTGGTAGGGAAACAGGATGCAACATTGTTTGCCAAATTGGAATCGTTTAATCCCTGTGGTTCGGTTAAGGATCGAATCGGACTTTCTATGATTGAGGCGGCGGAAAAGGAGGGTTTGCTCAAAGCTGGGATGACCATAGTGGAGCCCACCTCAGGAAATACCGGAATAGCTTTGGCTATGGTGGCGGCGGTTAAGGGATATAAATGTATTCTTACCATGCCCGAAACCATGAGCATGGAGAGAAGAGCGCTTTTGAGATTTCTGGGTGCAGAAATAATATTAACTGAAGGGTCAAAGGGGATGAAGGGGGCGGTGGAGAAAGCACAAGAGCTTTCAGAGAGGAGCGGATATTTTCAGCCACAACAGTTTGACAATCCTGCTAATCCCGAAATTCATCGCACAACCACTGCAAAGGAAATAATAAAAGATCTGGGTGATTTGAAACTGGACTATTTCGTGGCTGGAGTGGGAACCGGAGGAACCGTAACCGGAGTAGGTGAGGTGTTAAAAAAGAAATATGACAATAAGAATATCGCAGTTGAACCTAAAAACTCTCCAGTTCTTTCAGGCGGAAAACCTGGTCCGCATGAAATTCAGGGCATCGGTGCTGGTTTTGTTCCAAGAGTGTATACACCTGAAAACGTGGATGAGATCATTTGTGTCTCTAATGAGGATGCTATTCTCACTTCAAGGAGATTAGCCAGGGAGGAAGGAATCTTAGCAGGCATATCGTCTGGAGCAAACCTCTTTGCCGCCTTAAACATTGCGAAAAGGGTGGGCAAACGAGAGGTGGTGCTGGTGATTCTCCCGGATACAGCAGAAAGATACTTGAGCACAGATCTTTTCTGAGAGGAACAGGAAGACAGCTATAATTAGTTTGATGTCAAACAAAAGCGTGTTCGGGTATCAAAATAATGGTGGTTGCCCATTAAAGAAGCGTTGCTTAAGCAAAAATTCAAATTTGGAAAATATCATAACGATCATTTTTTCGTCGATTCTCTTCCCATATATAAGTCTTGAATCTTTAAAAGAAAAAATAAAGCTGTCAGTTGAAAATTTGAGGTGTTAAGATGCTTTCCATTATTGAGGATATCAAGACGATATATAGAAATGATCCCGCGGCAAGAAATATAGAGTTTCTGCTTTATCCCGGTCTTCACGCCATAATCATTCATCGCTTCACTCATCTTCTCTGGAGACTGAAAATACCCCTTATCCCCCGACTGCTTTCTCAAATCTCCAGGTTTTTTACCGGAATAGAGATTCATCCGGGAGCGAGGATCGGGAAAGGGTTCTTTATCGATCATGGCATGGGAGTGGTTGTCGGAGAGACCACCGAGATCGGCGATAACTGTGTTCTGTTTCATAATGTGACTCTGGGAGGAACCGGAAAACATAAAGGAAAAAGACACCCCACCATAGGAGATAACGTCATGATCGGAACTGGAGCCATTCTTTTGGGACCGGTAAAAGTGGGGAATAATGTTAAGATAGGAGCCAATACCTTTATCCTGATGCGAGACGTTCCGGATAACACCACGGTGGCAGGCACGCCTGGCAGAATAGTTAAAATGAATGGGCAAGAGGTGGACATCAGGCTGCCTGAGTCAGGAGAAAAACAAACAGAATTTATGGAAAAACGTAATATTTTTCTTGACAAGTAAAACCTACTAATTATATTAAAAGCTTGTTATATTAGGAATTAGCATCTTAGAATGTTAATTCTGATTTTTATTAGTCTTGAATTATGGCATAAACAATGTTTCTTTCGAGGATTTCTTAAACTATTTTCTTTTGCTGCCCTTAAGCCAGAATACTATGGAAAAATCTGCATCCATGTGAAAGCAACCTTGTATTTTTGCCCATGTAGCTTTATTGGTAGAGCATCCGTATGGAAGGTCACCAGTTCAATTTTGAAGGTTGGTTTAGAATTTAAGCTTGTCATGTTATCTGTTGCGATGAAATAGCATATTACAAAATTTGAATTTTGCCCATGTAGCTTTATTGGTAGAGCATCCGTATGGAAGGTCACCAGTTCAA
>CAYOFL010000232.1:0-647 GCA_964403165.1 uncultured Ignavibacteria bacterium | reverse complement strand
TTATCTGTTGCGATGAAATAGCATATTACAAAATTTGAATTTTGCCCATGTAGCTCAGTTGGTAGAGCGCATCCTTGGTAAGGATGAGGTCACCAGTTCGATCCTGGTCATGGGCTCTTAAAAGAAAAAATTTACAGTTGAATCTGAACCATTAACTTTTTAAGAGGTGAAACATTACGTTTATATTCTGAAAAGCAAAATCGTGGATCGCTATTATGTTGGATCAACGAGAAACCTTGAACGGAGATTAACGGAACATAACAATCGTAAGAAACACTGGACAAGCAGATTTCAGCCATGGGAGATAATTTACTCCGAAGAATGTAGCACTCGGGCCGAGGCGATGAAAAAGGAAAAGTGGCTGAAAAGTAGAAATGGTATAGTAGAAAAACTGAAAATAATAAGAGAGATAGGGTAATTGTCTGAGTAGCCCAGTTGGTAGAGCATCCGTATGGAAGGTCACCAGTTCGATCCTGGTCATGGGCTCTTAAAACCAGTAAATAGTCATTAGTAAATAGTCATTAGTTAAAACCGTTATGCAACAATAAGAAAAAAATCTGGAGGTAATTTTATGTCCAAGCCGAAATTTGTACGGACCAAGCCGCATGTGAACGTGGGGACCATAGGGCACGTTGATCATGGTAAGA
>CAYOFL010000231.1:0-3357 GCA_964403165.1 uncultured Ignavibacteria bacterium | reverse complement strand
TCCGTTGTTGGCGGGATAAGGCGCAATCTCCGCGCTTCTGAATTGGAGGCCGCACGTTTAAGAGGGCAACTCGAAGCGCAGCAGACCAAACCCCCAGAGAAATCCCCGATAGAGCTGGCTGCCGAAGAGCAGGGAGTTTCCGTTGATGACGTTGATATTAACGGCAAGCTCTACAAGGCTCAGCAGGCGTGGGAAAAAGACCAAACCCAAAACCAAGTAAGGCAGCAGGCAACTCAGGACTACCAAAGTGGTTCGGAGGCCGCAATGATTACGATGACGGACGAGAACCTCGGTGAAGGTTTAGGTGTGGAAGCCCTCGGAAAGGTCGGGGAACACCTGCTCACAGATACTGACCATCAGGAAATCTTTATGGCCGGCAAGAAATGTGGGACGGTTCTCTACAAGAAGCTCAAGGAGCGGATTCTTGAGGCCGCCGAACCAGGCACCGAGGAACTTTGCAAACGACTCAAACCTCAAAAAAAATCTCAGCCTAAACCACCAATTAAACCTAAAAAAGAAAAGGACGAGCCGACACCGAGCCAGGAAGAGCTATTGCTTGGTTCCGACCCTCAAATAGAGGCACAGTTTGATTTGTAGGCTTGTCCGTGAAAGGACAGGAGCAATGAACAGATTTAACATTTGGTGTGACGGATTCGAGGATTATCTGAACAGGAATAACGATTTCAGTTTGGACAAATCCAATATTCTGCGTCGCCATCAGCAGGAAGCAAAGTTTTTCTCATCGTTGTTTGTCAGATTTGTAGCCACATCATTTGCATCCGGCGACCCGCGCACGCAGACAATCTGGTCGAAGGCAACTTTTGTCTATGCTATGCAAAATATGGCCTTAACACCATTGATGGGCAAAGACAAAAACTCTGCTATCCAGATGGAGAACAGGCTTGAGAAGGAACCGGGCGAAAACATTATCTTCAAGAGCAAATCCCCGATGAGTGGGGCCGGCCAGGGGGATGATGGTAACACAACTGGAAAGGAAGAAGCCCTCAAGCGGCGTAATATGTCGCTTACGGTACATGAGCGTTCGCACAGTTTCGTATCCGCCGGTGCTATCAGTGAGCAGAGAACGGACACGAATATCCGCACGGACGGAAAGGAAGATTTGGGTGACTGGTTCTCGGAGGCGCTCGAGAACGACCTGATTACGTCGGCAGCCGGTCTTTACAACGAGAACTCGTCCAGCGCCGCCATTGAGACCATCAACGAGTCTTACCCCACAAGCAACAGGATTTACTATGGCGGCCAAACCGCCGCCGGTGTTCTCGGTAATAGCGGGGTTTCTTACGGCACAGCACCCAACCAAAACACGGACGGCGATGCCCTTATGACGGCCGGTACTCAGGCGAGCAACTTGATGGGGCTTAATCTTTTGAGCGCTATCAAGCGCAGGGCCCTTGCGGCCGTGCCTCGATTTCGGCCTGTCAATATCAGGGACTTCTCCAAGATAAACCCTGATGACGTCAGGAAAGGCGTTCAGGGGCCGCTGGTAGGCAAATTCTTCCTTGTATTGATGCACCCACTCCAGGTCAAGGCGGTCAAGGCGGAAACGGGCAATGCTAATAGTGGCGCCGGGAGTTGGGCACAACTGACCTCCGCCGCCCAGGTTCGAGGGAACCTCAATCCAATATTCTCAGGTGCTTCTTTCGTCTACGATGGGATGATTGTCTGGGAATATGACAGGATTCCGATTCGGACAGGGGCAGGCAGTAATACCCTGGCCGAAGGGTTCCTGCTCAATGATGGCAGGACGGCCACGACAGACATCATTGTCAACGAGAGAACCGTGGCAAGGGCACTTTTGTTAGGCGCTCAAGGGTTGGCCTTTGGTTGGGCACAGAGATTGAAATGGTGGGAAGACATGGTTGATACCAACAAGCCCAAGGTCAAAATTGACGCCATTTACGGTGTTAAGAGGACAAGGTTCAACGCACACGGGACCGAAACCGCCGGTTCGGACGAGGCAATTTACTGTATGGACACCGAAGTACTTGTGGACGCTTAATCGGCAGGTGATTGTGTTAGTGTGATTAAGTAATTGAATGACAACCTTATTTTTGAAAGGTGAAACAATGAAAAAGATAATTTTTTGTGCAATCGCTCTGGTTGCATTGGTCAACTTCGCTTCCGCCCGCGAACACGGTTTGAGTTATCACGAAGTCCAGTTTGTCGATGAGACCGGCGCTACGGTTACTGACATCTCATCAATAGACATTTATTTACCGGATACGACCACGGATGCGACCATTTATATGGACTCCGGGCTTCAAAGTGCAATCACCCAGCCGATAACAACGATCTCTGACAACACGACTTTCACCCAGAGTACAGGCAGGCTTTATTGGTGGGGCCCGGACGGTTACGACTACACTTTCACCAATGGGACGAACATTGCAAGGAATGCCGGACACCGGACGCGGTCGAGCTCCGAAGGCCGGCTCTTCTTTCCCTCATACCTGGCTGACATAAGCTCCGCCACTTATGAGGATGACGAGACGATTAGTATGGGCGATGGCGCCGATTTCGTGCTCAACGCCGGAACGACAGGCGACTTGATGACGATTACGCCGCAAACGAACGCAACTTCAATACTTTCACTCGGCACTACGGCATCCTGTTGTGATGTAAATATGTTCGGTGATACCCCAACCCGCGACTTGATGTGGGACGCCTCTGCGAATACTTTGCGGTTCAGGGACGATTCTGTTTTCTCCATTGGGGACGGTGATGACTTTTACATCGCCCACGATGGCAGTACGACAACGGCCACTGGTGCGCTTACTATCGCCAGCGCTCTTACTTGTAGTACAGATGTGACCTTTACCGGAAACCTCTACGATGTAGAGTGGGACAACAGTTCAGATACGTTGCATCTTCTTGACAATGCTGAGCTTGGTATAGGCGGGGACACAACTGCAGATGGAGATATCGTTCTCAAGTACGATGGAACAGACCTTGACGTTGTGCCTGCGGCTGCTACCGCTATCTGGAAATGGGGTAACGGCACAAAAGACCTCGATATGTGGTGGTATGGTTCTCACACCGGCGATTATATGCTGTGGGACGAAGGCACTGCGGAATTGGTTTTTTACGATGCACACGTGCAGCTCAATGACGATGCCACCCTGACTCTCGGAACGCAGGATGATTGGGTAGTCCAATGCGCAACGACGGAGACCCTTGAGTTTCTGCCGTCGGAGACCACAGACGACTGTGTTTTCAATATCGGCGATGCTGACCATACAGCGGACGTTACTATCTTCGGATTAGAGGCCAGCGAGGATGTCACCTGGACGGCGGCCACGAGCAGTGGGTCCGTGCCGGACTGCCGATCACCACAGA
>CAYOFL010000230.1:0-3360 GCA_964403165.1 uncultured Ignavibacteria bacterium | reverse complement strand
CGTAGAAGCACTGCCTCATTCGAGCCCAGCGGCCGCAGAAGAAAGCTCGTGGCGTTTTGCCTTGAGGCGTTCTCTCAGTCCACCAGGCTTTGCGGGCGTCTGTGATCGGATACCAATAGTGGAAGCCCAGGGGCTCGACCTGATCCCAAGAGTGGTTTGCCCAGGCCAGGTATTGTCTTACGAGCTGCTGGCCGGCCGTCGATCGACGCGGCGTCATCGATCGACGGCCGACTATGTTGCCGTAGCGGGACGTCCTGAACTCGATTCCGTCCAGTGCGCCGTGTGCTTCTTCGCTGAACAGCGGGTTCTTGACGCGAGCCATGCTTCCCTCTACGTGATGTCTGCGAACGAGCTCACCCAGGAACTCACCAGGCCGTAGGTGACATCCACGATGCGTGCGAAGGCGGTGTACCGGCCGGGCAGAGCCGCGGTGATCAGGTTCAACGCCTGGGCCGCGTCGTCCCCCGTGGAGAGTAGGAACTGGGCTTGCTCGAGCCTGGCATTGATGCCGGCGCTGAGCGGGCCGACGATGAATACCTCGATGTTGTTTCCGTCCGCCGTCGGCGACGTCCACTCGGCGACCAGGTCGGCCGTGGACTGTGAGATCGCGAAGTCGACTGGAGCGTCCGGCGCCGCGATCCCGGGCGGATCGTCAACCGGCGTGTTTCCGAGGCGCAGCATTTGGACCGCGCAACTGACGTACCAGTTCATGCCTGTCAGCCGCTTCGGAGATCCGGTCCAGTCTGCCACGGGATGGTCGATGGCGTATTGACGCCAGTTGGCACGGTTGGTGTCCGTGAGCCCTTGCCAGAGCTGTGCTGCCTGGATCAGAAGCGCCTGAGCGGCGAGTCGTTTTGCTGTGCCTTGTCCTGTCGGACTGGTGTTGGTCTTCACGGTGTTGATTCCGCGCCAGGTGTTGTAGACGAGGCCGCCGATGCCACCACGCGCTTCCTGCGAGAACAGTGGGTTTTTGACCTTTGGCATGACTATGCTCCTTTTTCGAGCTGATCCTCGACGATAGCCTTTGCCGCCTTCGTCATCGGTTGGTGGTCTTGTTCGGGCGGGATTTGAAGGATCTGCTCTAAGAGCGCCAGCACCATCTTGAAGAGGATCTTCCAGTAGCTGCTCACGATGGTGCGCCCTCCTGTCTGACAGGTTAGCCCTGGCCATCCACGTGCGGCTGGTACCGTGTCCGCTCCGGTTTGTGGCCATTGGGACCTGTCACGCTCATGATGCCATAAAATTGGTTTCCGTCAAGAAAAGGCTTGAAGATAGGGAAGGAAAAGGGATTCGCTATATTCAAGAGGGGGTTATAGGAGGTGGCGATATGCCAGATGAAAGCAAGTTGCCGTTGCGGTACGACGGCGAAGTGAAGTGGGTGCCGGTGAAGACGGCCGCGTCGATGTTGCGCGTGACGATGAAGCGTGTGTATCAGCTGATCGGGACGGGTAGTCTGTCAGCGGTCCGGGTTGATCGGACGTGGCTTGTGAGCTGCAGATCGATCAACGCCAGAATCGAGCTGCTCAGATCTGAGGAGGTGAGGAACGTTGCCTAGTGGACAAGGATGGGACGTCCCGACTGATCTTAAGCAGTGGTCTGTGTTCCACTGGTATAAGATCGGCCCGAGACAGGGGCTCGACTGTGTGATTCTTTCGTCCGAGCCCCTCTGGTATCTCGGGCACTATCACGATGGCCGCATGTGGCCGTGCTCGAAGACCGACTGTCCATTCTGCGCCGAGCAGATCGGCACCCAGGTGCGCTGGGTGTTTGCGGTGGTGAGCCTGTCGACCAGGCGCGTCGGTCTATTGGAGGTATCGGATTCCGTGGCGTGGATGCTTAGGGACTGGATTCCGCGGTTCGGTGCGCTGCGTGGAATGCACGTCTTCTTCCAGCGTCACAGTCATTCTATCAAAAGCAGGATCGAGGTGGAATACATCGATGAAGAGTCCGTGGCATGGTGGCGCGATTTACCTGTTCCGGATGCCCAGGAAGCACTCGACCGCACTTGGGAGAAGATGGGCGCTGTGAAGCTCCCAGCGAACAGTGAGCTACCCTCCTCGAGGTTCCGTCACGATGCACGTCGTGCGTCTTAGTATACGTAGTCGTATACGATTACGGTAACGAGTAACGTTATCGAGTAGTTCCCTACTTCAGTAGGGTAAGAGTGAGCTCACTCGAAATCGAGCACTAGGCCCGTGCCGGCCGCTCTGGCATATTTTGAACCGTCAGTGCCGGAGCAGTGCCGATCGCGCGATTCTGCAGCGGGGCACGGGCTGGTTCAGAGACGGCCATGAGGGGTATAATGGAGTCGTACGGACTTCCTTCCCTCTTACGGGTCGCGCGGCAGGAAGCCGCGCGTCCCTTCCCTTCGCGGCCCCGCACGACGCGGGGCCGCGTTTTCAAACTAGGACAGCTGCACCTTCGCACAGCCTCCGTCGCGGCCGCACAGCCAAGCCAAGCCAACCGCAACTGCTGCAACCACCCACCCGATCTGCCAACTCTCCTCTGCTGATTCTGGGTTTACATAATGCTACGTTATCGCTGCGCTGGATCACCGAAATGTGCAGGGCGGCTCCGAAGTGTGCACACCCTCACAATGTGCAAAGCGACCTGAAGCCGTTCTGCACATTTCGCTACCGCATACCTTCCAGCGCACGATAACGTCATTATGTAAACCCCATGCCCCAGCCGTCAATTCTGCGCGGGCCGTCGCCGTCCACCGAGCTAGTGTGCCGGGCCACCGGCATCGGCACACGGCCACACCACGGTACCGCGGTGCAGTCGACACGGTCGCAGTCGCAGCCCCCGACCGTCAGCCCCAGCTAGCAGCAGTGAGAGCAGCAGAGATGCCGTCAGGAAGCAGGAAGCAGGATAGCAGAAAGGCAGATGGAGAGCAGAGATTGATTTTTTAGTACAGCGCTTTGACAGCTTCCGGGATGACGATCGTCATCCTGAATACCGTTTTTTGAGCGTGAGCATCGATGTCAGCCGATCGGCCGGCCAGGCGGCTATGTCTGCGCTGCGAGCCGGCCGCTAGAGATTTCGGCGACGTCGTGGAGCTCCGGTCCAGTATGACTTGCGCACGTTGTATTTCGCGCGTGGATACTGGATCGCGTATTGCTCGATCGTGGTCCACGGGTTCCACCATCCCTCGTAGAGGCCTGGTTGGTAGAACGGCAGGATTTCGGATCCGAATACCAGGTCTTGCTCTGTCCAGATTATGGTGTTGGGATCGAAGGATCCTGTGCCGAAGAGCTGCTCTCCGAAGTTCCTGGCCGCGACGTCGAATCCACGTTGTGCCTGGAATACGTGTCCGTAGACCTCGTAGTAGTCACCGAATGCCGGATCGTACTGGCCGGC
>CAYOFL010000229.1:0-3363 GCA_964403165.1 uncultured Ignavibacteria bacterium | reverse complement strand
GATAGGGATGGGTTTATCTAATCCCAGTCTAATTCTCAAACTTGATATCTGTTCTCTTGTTGCATGCGGTCCTAGCCAAACACGAGCTGGAGCCGATGGCACAACACGTGTAAGCAAAAAGGTAAGAATAGATACAGCAACAATGATCACCACAGAGAGCAATAGTCGCCGAACAATATAAGACATCATGATATATCACCCTCTCCTTCAAGCTGCAACAGGCTCACTCGAGCCTCGATCTTCGGTTATGCCACCTCCCGGTCGATCCTTTACTAGCTAGCTTGGCTATGATAGGGGCTAGGCCAGTTCCTACTGGACTACGCGTAATTTCGAACCACCTGTAGGTCGAAACGCGCTTCAATTAAGCCCGCCCGCAGTAACATTCTGGCTGCTTTAATCTTTCATGCCAGCAAAACCTTTCTCCAGTTCCCTTCCCTCATTCGAGCTATGGGAAGATGGATAACCTCGTTCCAACACCGCAATCCGTGACGAAACTCGATGGCCTCAGATACCCCAGAGCTGTGGCAGTTCCTCATTCTAAATACTACTTACGCCACGGTGCCATCTATAGCATTGCTTCCCTCAAATCATGAAAGACTCCATCGTTCAAACATTCAGTCCGCAAAGCAGAGCTAAACTCTCCTCCATAGGCGTGCGTTCTGCCCTTGATACCCAAGCCTATGTTATGAGCATCTACTTTGAAGCTCCGCCGCGACACCTTGCGCCGTTTCAGCTCCCCTGCGCACTGCCGCTACTACGACGTCAGGCCTTCTTCGCATCACCTGCGTCATTGCCTCCAGCTATAGTTGCCGCTCAGCCAACAGCATCTTCAACCGACGGTTTGGAGTACCTTTTTGACGAGTCAATGCAGCACCTTGACGCGCCGCAGATTAACTGCGGGGTTATCTCTCCTGAGCTGCTTCAGTTCCCTCACTTTACTGACATCTATCCCTCGAAACCGTTTCCGTTAGTTGTAAAACCTTGCCTGAGAGCCCGGGCTCTCCCAACAGAACCGCGATGCGCCGCTCGCCCATATCGGCCTGGGCTAGGATCCGAACCGCTTGCTCATCTGTACACCTCTTCGTGGAACTCAACTCCTTTACCCAGGCGATTCTCTAATTGCAAGTGGTCCACAATCTCAAGAGGGCACGCCCTTACCATCTGTCCCTCTCATGCGTCCTGAGCATAGTTCCCTATCATACTCTCTCGTCATGCTAAGCAGTTTCTAGACAGGGCAAAAAATTGAGAACTTTCGCCTGTTTTCTCTGGCCCGATCGTTGTCAGAACTCTCCTTCTATCATCTTTCGTGTCTCCTTCCAGCAAACGGTAGTCAATGCTTGTGCTGCACTTAAGTATCTACACACGCCAGTAGGAGTCCCACAAGACTTACTATCGCGACCGCGACGCCCGCTACAACTTTCTGGAGGCCCACGAAGACTCTCACCCTCAAACTGCCAATTCATGCGGGGATGCGAACCAAAGGAAGGGACTACTGTACTGAGGATTCTGCTCTTCACAGTCGTCCCTTCCTGCCCATTAATTCGGGACTTACTCCCTGACTATTCTTCGCCTCTGTAGCAATCGTACCAGTATACGCTGGCCAAAATTGGGTTAGAAATGTACCCCTTGAATGATGCCGCCTTTGCCATTGAGTAATTTACGTCTATGACTGGCACTCCTGGCATGTCCACCATCATGAGGTTTTGCGCTTCGATATACAGGTTGGTGGCAACTTCGCGATCTATACCAGCCATCTTTTGAGCTGCCTCTACTATGCCGTCAAAGGTAGGATTATTGTAGTAGGCGTAGCCATAGATTGCACCTTTTATAAACATGCCGACGAAGAAGCTAGCTGGATCTTCATACTCTGGCCACCACCCGAACACGCACACATCCTGCCGCTCGTTGGGATCATCAGCCAAAGCCATGCTCACTATGCTACTCCAAGGCATTGCCCGTACATCTAGATTAATGTTCAGTCGGGCCAGCTTGGATTTCCAGAGATCCACTATCGCTCTTTCTTCGTCATCTCCCGCTATAAGCGTTATTAATAGGCTAAAGCCTCCATCCGGGTATCCAGCCAGCCTCAAAAGCTCTCTGGCAGTCTCAAGGTCAAAAGTGTATTGCATTACACGATCTGAATACCCCCAAAGCCCTGTTGGCACTATCCCTCTCGGTTGTGTTCCGCGACCTATGGTATCTATTATTTCCTCGTAGGGTATTGTGTAGCCCAGGGCACGGCGCACTAAGCTGTCCGTGAGGGGACCCTTCTCTGTGTTGAACATCAGCAGATAATTACGCCACGAGGCCCCCTCGATTATATCGACATCGGGATTGCCTCTTAGGCGCTCAATTGTCGTAGAAGGCAATCCTACTGTAATGTCTGCCTCCCCTTCCTCAATCATTATGCCCCGTGTAGATGCCTCTCTCACGGATGTAATGACTACCTTTTCAAAGTGATTAGGTTTATCTCCCCAACCTCCCCAATAATCATCGAATTTCGTTAGTACCACCTTTTCGATCCCCTCATGACTCTCCACGACATACGGCCCACTCCCGGAGTCGTTGCCCTGGTCATACCAATCGTGGTCTGGTTCGGGATCGAAGATATACATTACACCAACCTCTGCTACTGCTACTAGGTCAAGCGGTACAGGATACTCCAGGTGAAACACGATAGTATAGTTGTCAACTACTTCGATCTGCTTTATAGGAGACAACAGGTAGGATGCGGCCTGTCCCCTCTCCATCGTTCTCTCAACACAAGCTTTGACGACTGCTGCGTCCATCTCTTTCCCGGTATGGAATTTCACTCCCTCCCGTAGGTGGAAGGTCCAGCTCAGAGAATCTTCTGATTTCTCCCAATCTGTTGCTAGAAGGGGCTTGGGCTCGAGCGTTTCGAAGTTATATTTTAGTAATGTCTCATAGACATTAGGCATCCATATCCCCTCATTACCGTGAGTGTCACTAGGATCCCAAAAACTCAATATGTCGGCGGTGTATGCGTAGACACCGATCTGCATCTCCTGAGGGAAAGCTAATGCCGAAACGGCTAGGCTAAGGAAAGCAACTAAGACTACGACGCGGTAAAACAAGCTTTGTACACTATCTTTTCTCTTCTTCTCGTACATGTAGATACGCCTCCTTGTTTGATCAGATTCAAACTACACTCGAACCAGCACCTATCTCTTCATCATCTGACACCTCCCTTTAGAACGGTAGAACTTGTGCTTGATTTAAGTAATACCTCGCTCTAACTTCTGGCTTCATTTCACACCGGGCTTCCCCCGCCTCTCGGCCCTCCCCAGTTTGCCGCTCCTGCTTCTTCTCAGCTCGACGGTTGCCTCATTGTCTATGACATAG
>CAYOFL010000228.1:0-3423 GCA_964403165.1 uncultured Ignavibacteria bacterium | reverse complement strand
AGAATTTGATAATCCCCTAAAACAACTATCAATTCGCAATAAAAAAGATGTGGAAGAAGCTGCAGAACTATTGAGAAAAGCTTGGGAATTAGGGAATAATCCTATTCTGAATGTTGTGGAAATGTTAGAATTAAAAGGTGTAAAGGTCTTATTAATCGATGAAACTGATGAAATCGACGGATTTTCCTCAATGACCTCTAGTGATATTCCTGTTGTCGTTATTAATACCAAGAATAAACCTGTAGAAAGGATAAGATTTACCTTAATTCATGAACTAGCACATTTAATTCTGGCATTTGAAAATGATATCACTAGCGATAAAAAACTTGTTGAGAAATTAAGTCATTTCTTCTCTTCATGTTTTTTAATTCCCCGGAAAATGCTAATCAGTATGATCGGAGGATTGCATAGGAGTTACATAAACATCAAAGAATTAATTACCATTAAAGAATATTTTGGTATTTCAATAAGGGCTATTCTTCACAGATTACAAGAGTTGGGCGTTATTACCCGGAACTATTATCAGCGATGGGTAATCTACTTAAGTAAAACCTATGGGCAAAAAAATGAACCAGGGGAATATAAGGTAGAGGAAAAGCAAAAGGTATTTGAACAACTGGTTTACAGGGCACTGGCAGAAGGATTGATTAGTTTAAGCAAGGCCGCAACCCTTAGTAACCGGGATATTAATGAATTTAGAATAGGAACTGTTGGAGTTAACTAAAGATGAAATATTAATAAACGACTCATGCATCCTTTTCGATCTTATAGATCTTAATCTGCTCGATGCATTTTTTCAGTTGGATTGTAATATAATAACAACTCCATATGTAATTAGTGAGATAATAAGACCTGATCAATTTAAGAAGATATCACAATATATAGAAAACAACAAACTTAATATTAGTGAAGATAGTTCTTTCATATCTATTCAAACCCTGTACAACGAATGCCCGGGTCTTAGTATTGCTGATTGTTCGGTTTTGGAACTTTCATTAAGGAAAAACGGTATAATAATAAGCAATGATAAAAGATTATATAACGAATCAAAAAAAAGAAATCTAAAAGTTAAAGGTTTATTATGGGTTATCCGGGAACTGATAAACGAAAAGATTATTTCGAAAAAATTTGCCCTTGAAAAGCTAAAACTCTATCCTGAAATTAATCAAAGAGCACCACGACAAGAAATACTAGTATTTATCAGTAAATTAGAAATATATTAACTTCCTCTAAATTACTAAATTATGGAAACTCTAACTCAATATTTACTTGTAATTGCAGGAATTTCTTTTGGTGCATTTTTCGGCTCCTTAGGGAGTAAGTTAGTTTCGATTGAATATAGAACTAACTGGAAATGGGCTTTCTATATTTGGGGCTCTTTAGTTGTTGTAGGTCCATTAATATACTTATTAGTTGATAAGCTTGATGGAAATATTATTGACTATATTACCATTATACTTTCAATAATTTCAGGTGCATTATTAATTGTATTTACCAGAATTAAACTTGATAAAAAATACATTTATAAATCATCGGAATTAGATCCTATAATTAATAAGTTCACCTCATTAGCTGACAGGTCTGAAATAAGGCTGTTTGGAGGAGATTTGAATTTTTTTGGCAATGCACCTTCGGAAATGGATGGTAATACTCAATATAACTATTTGAAGTCTTTAGATTTTAAAAAGACATTAATTTTATGTGAAGAGCCTCGAAATTCAGCAACCAAAATACGATATGGTAAAATTTGCTCGGAGCTAAAGGGTGTTGAATTAAGATTTTATAGACCTGAAGAGGCTGATCTAATGATTCGAGGCAGGATGAAAACGGTTCAAGGTGTCGAGAGGCTTTTGATTTATAATAAAATGAAATCAGCTACCTATCAGACAATTGAAACCGATACTGCAAATTCAAATGGAGCTCTATATAACAATATTTGGAAATTAGTGTGGTCATTGGCAACTAAATTATCTCAGTCACAAAAAGATGAATATATTAAACTATTCAGGAACTAAGATGTATTAAAAGTACTATTATGGTTATCTTTTTAATCAATTCACCCATTTTTCTGGAAGGAAAAGGCAATGATCTTGAGGACTCCATACCCCCAATTGGTCTTGCTTATATTGCTAGCTATCTTGAAAATAAAGGACTGGAGGTTGAGTTGATTGACGCGGTTGATCGAGGGCTCTCACTGAAAGATTTGATCGAACTTATTAACTTCCACAAACCGGAATTTATCGGTTTAAATATTTTTTCAACGAATTACGAATTAGTGCGTTTATTGGTTGAATCAGTGACAATTACTTCCCATTTTCTGATTGGAGGTCTTGCCACAAAATCTCTCTATCTCGACATAATCGAATGGAAAACAGATAATAAAATTGATATCGTAATTGGAGACGGTGAACTGATAACTTTTGATATAATAAAAAAGAATATTAAAGAAAACGCTTATTACGCCAAGCGAAAACGAAGAGTATTTAAAGTATCTGAAAACTCCGTTTACTTTTTTAGAAATATCTCTGAAATTTCCTTAAACAGACATTTTTTACCTAAAGAACCGATTTGTAATTATTATGGTATTCCTGAGGCCAATATAGTGACTAGTAGGGGTTGTATATATAATTGTGCCTTTTGTGCTGCGGCCAGATCACAGAACCGGGAGTTTGGAGTGAGGGAACGATCAGCACAATCTATACAAAGTGAGCTAAACGAAATAAAAACCAACTATCCTAAGGTGAGTTCGATAAGAATCCTGGATGATCTTTTCCTTAAATCGAGGCAAAGTATTACAAAGGCCACTGATATATTTTCAAAGTTCGATTTTCAATGGCGTTCGATGGCGTGTATTAGAACTTTCAACCATCTTGAACAAAAAGTTATTAACGCACTCCATAGAAGTGGCTGTAACGAAATTTTCACCGGGATTGAATCGGGTTCTTCAGTTATATTAAAGTCACTGAATA
The DNA here is from genome assembly GCA_964403165.1 of uncultured Ignavibacteria bacterium. Taxonomy (GTDB): domain Bacteria; phylum Zixibacteria; class MSB-5A5; order MSB-5A5; family SM1-73; genus SM23-73-3. The sequence goes on along the minus strand of CAYOFL010000228.1, from coordinate 454 downwards.
AAACACTTGATAAGAATTCAATCCTCATGAGCCTTGAGAAAATCTTCCGGGCAGGGATAAGCGTTAAAGGATATTTTATTTACGGATTCCCCGATGAAACTGTTGAAGATATGGATATGACGTTTAGTCTGGCTTCTGAGATAAAGGCACTTTCATTCAGGCTAAGAGCAAATTTCCGGACAAGTGTTTTTCAATTTCGTCCGTATCACGGAACTGAGATCTTCAGGAAATTAAAAGAAAAAAATATTGAAGTCGGACAGATTACTCCAAATAAAGATTTGAGTAAGTTAATAGGAAGGGAACAATTTAATTTTAGCAGTGGAAATTATTCTAAGGTTGAATTATCCACCTTACTTGACTATATTAGCAGGACAAATAGTCTAAATGGTTCGAGAACGATTACCGGACGAATTCCCAAACCTCATAGACCCAAGCAAAAACAGAAGATGTAAAG
>CAYOFL010000227.1:0-3440 GCA_964403165.1 uncultured Ignavibacteria bacterium | reverse complement strand
TTTGAATTCTGATATTACTTTTATTATTGTTCCGACACCAAGTGAACACCATGGTGGGTTTTCAACTAAATATGTAATTGAAGCTGGAAAAGAAATTGGAAAAGCTTTAACCAAGAAATCAAACTTTCATTTAGTAGTTTTGACAGCCACTGTAACACCGGGCTCTACAGAGAGAGATCTTTTACCAGTTTTAGAAGAATATTCGGGCAAGAAATTCGGAACTGACTTCGGTTTATGCTATAATCCAGAATTTATTGCCTTGGGCAGTGTTATTAGCGACCTTTTAAATCCCGATTTTATTTTAATCGGAGAGTCTGATTCTAAAAGTGGCGATATTTTACAAGCTTTTTATCAGGAGGCTTGCAATAACAACCCTCCAATTAAAAGGATGAATATTGTTAATGCGGAAATTACTAAAATTGCCCTTAATACTTTTGTAACAACTAAGATTTCCTATGCTAATATGATTGCTGAATTGTGCGAGAGACTGCCGGGCGGAAACATTGATATGGTAACCGATGCCTTGGGGTGTGATACAAGAATTGGCCACAAATATTTGAAAGGCGCTATCGGCTTTGGCGGGCCTTGCTTCCCTCGGGACAATCGGGCCATAGTTTATTCTGCGCAGAAGTTTGGACTATCTCTGCCTTTAGCCAGGGCCACGGATAAGATTAATAAATATCAGGCGTCCAGATTAATTGAGAAGATTATAAAGCATTTGCCCAAGCAGGGAAAAGTGGGCATTTTAGGTCTTTCTTATAAGCCGGATACTAATGTTATTGAGGAGTCTCAGGTAGTAGAGATTGTTGAGAAGTTGGCTCAAAGAGGAATTCCAATAATAGTTTATGATCCAGCAGCTATGGATAATGCCAAGCGTGTTTTGGCTAATAAAGTAGAATACGCTTCTTCTTTTAAAGAATGTCTTCAAGCCTCTGATGTTGTTTTTTTGGCTACAGCCTGGTCGGATTTTAGAAAGATTGAACCAAGTGATTTTAAAGAAGAAGATACAGTTCTTATTGACTGTTGGCGCATGCTGACTCCGGAGAATTACGGAGAAAAAGTTACATATATTCCTTTGGGTATTAATTGTTAAAAAAATAAACTACCCCGCTATCCCATACCAAATTTGGTGTGGGGTGGCAGGCAAAAGTCGAAAAAAAATAGAAAATAATGGAGGAATACTAATTTAAAAATACATGAATTGGAATAATAAAAAAGTTTTAGTTACTGGTGGAGCCTCATTTATTGGTTCTCACTTGGTGGATGAACTTTTGAAAAGAGGAGCTAATGTTAGGGTTGTTGATGATTTAAGCAGCGGCAAGATTGACAATGTTAAAGAATATCTTGAAAAAGGGGATTATGTAGAATTTATCAAGGCAGATTTGCGAGAACCTGGCGTTGCCGATAGAGCCACTGAATCACAGGAAATAGTTTTCCATTTAGCAGCTGACCACGGGGGCAGGGGATATGTTGATTTGCATCAGGGAGCCTGTGCAGGCAATTTAGCTCTGGACGGAATAACTTTTCTGGCTTGCCGAAAGAACGGGGTTGAAAAAATAGTTTATGCTTCTTCAGGCTGCGTTTATCCAAACCATCTTCAAACCAACCCAGAAGAAATTCTTTACTTGGTCGAAGACATGGTTGGACCGCCTTATGAGTCAGACAATATCTATGGTTGGGCAAAGCTGATGGCTGAAATGACTTTAAGGGCTTACAGTAAGGATTTTGGAATGAAAACTGCTTCCTGCAGATATTTTACTGTTTATGGAGAAAGGGGAATTGAGAACCATGCTGTTATTGCTATGATTGCCAAGTCTTTTATCAGGCAGAATCCTTTTGAGGTTTGGGGAACAGGAGAACAGATAAGAAACTGGACTTATGTCGGAGATATTGTTGATGGTACTATATTAGCGGCTGAAAAAATTAATGATGGAACAGCAGTTAATCTCGGCACCATGGAAAGGACAAAAGTTCTTGATGCTGTGAAAGAAGTAATGCGCTATACGGGACGAGAGGCTGAAATAAAGTTTTTGCCGGATATGCCCACTGGTCCTTATAATAGAGTGGCTGATAATTCTTTAGCCAAAAAACTGCTTGATTGGTCTCCGAGGATGAAATTTATTGACGGTTTGCGCAAGACAATTGACTGGTATTTTTCTACTAAGAATTTGGAGGAAGTTAAAAAAGACTTTGCCAGAAAACTTACTGAACGATGAAAGTTTTAATTATTTATCACTGCGGGCTTTCAGAAGAAGCAAAGGCTTATTATCGGGAATATGTCTGTCAGGGAATTGACTTGGCTGTCATTATTCCCACTAAGATTATTATTGAAGGAGTTGAAAGTTATACCTACAGCAAAAGAGATGATGAAAAGGGTTATCAGTTTTTTCCAGTAGATTTGAGAAAACCAAATAGTTATGGAGAAGGTTTTAAATTTTTTCAGCTGCTCAGGACAATTAAACGGATAAAGCCGGATATTATTCAGGTTTTTAATGAATATTCCGGTTTTCAGCTCACGCAATCTTTGCTTTGTCGAAATATTTTGTATGGGAGAAAAGTTCCGGTTGTTGCTTATAATGCCATGAATTTTCCATTTAAGTCACCCCCATTTATTTTTAAATTTTCAATAAGGTTTTTTAAAAGAATTATCCGCAAACTCCTGTATCCTTTTGTTTTTGCTTTTCACAAAAAATATATAGATGGAGTTATTGCCTGCAGTACTGAGGCCCTTGAAAATGTTAGGGCTCTTGGAGTTAAAATCCCTATGGAGCTGGCTTTTTGGGGTATAGATTTTACTACTTTTTATGCAAAAAATCGTAATTTATGTCGTGAAAAACTAAGGATTCCCAAAAATATTAAATTAGCCGGTTTCTTTGGCAGGATTGTTAAAGAAAAAGGATTAGACTTGCTTGTTAAAGCCATAAGTAAGCTTGATGGATATTATTTAATGCTTCCTCCTAAAGGGGATTATAAAGAGGAATTAGATAAAATTATTGATTCTTTGGGAATCAGAGATAGAATTTATCATTATGATTATATTCCCCGTGAAACCCTTGTAGATTACTATAATTGTCTTGATGTTTTTGTCCTTGCTTCCCAGCTCCCGCCGTTTTGGAAAGAGCAGTATGGCCGGGTCTTGGTGGAAGCTATGGCTTGTGGTATTTCAGTTGTCGGTTCTAAATCAGGGGCAATTCCGGAAGTTCTAAGGGGTTATCCCAAACATTTAATTTTTGAGCATTATAGTCCAGATGATTTGGCAGGGAAAATAAAAAAAGTAGAAGAACTAAAATTCCCTAAAAATTTTAATTTAAATAATTTTTTATATAAGTTTAGTATAAAAAACTTTATCAGCCAGTTTATTAAATTTTATAAAAATCTAAAATAATTATGATTCCATTTCAATCATATTCAAAGTATTACGATATTTTTTATAAAGACAA
>CAYOFL010000226.1:0-3494 GCA_964403165.1 uncultured Ignavibacteria bacterium | reverse complement strand
CGAGCTGTCCAAGGGTGACGTTACACAGCAGATTGAGAACCTGCGAGGTGCGGTACCTGGAGGAGAGCTTGCTAAAGCCATAAAGAGTAAAGCACCAAAGGAAATGGACAAGGCTATCAAGAAGTTTAAGAAGGAAGGCAGGGAGATTTCGGTGGATACTCTATGCGTTGAGGTGAAGTCCACACCTAATCTCCTCGCAATAGTTCCTCTGGAATGGTTTGAAGACTTAGCAAAACAGAGAATGGAGGTGCATGGAATAACATGAAAACTGAATACAAGACCAACATTCTGGCAGCCAGAGACCTTGAGGACACCATACGGGCAACGCGGAAGTACACCAAGGGGGCGTTCTCCCGGGCACAGAAGCATCCAACACCGATACAGGGAGAGCAGTTCCCGAGCAAAGTCCTGACCGAGTACTACGAGGTCTACCCTGACCTAGAGGTGAGTTGGGACATGAGAGCAGGAGACGCTTGGGCATGGGTCTGGGGAGATGTCGTTCACATTGACATAACGTTCCTGTACGATTACAGAGAGAACAAGGCTAAGGTCACCGTACACGGTGGAAAAGACGCCTTGGCGAAGTTGAAAGACGGCATTCCTGGGTTTGGGGAAGCACTCAGTGCAGTAAACGGAGCGGGCCAGTCAGCACGGACATGATTGGGCTATGGCACTACCTAATCTCCACGCTATCCGCACTAAGACACGGATGTATTACAATCGTCTACGCTCCAATCGCACATTTCGCGTTGTCTGCTACTGTGGGCTTGTTGGTGTACTGGTTGACCTCGACCATGTTGTCGCATGGACGGTCAACTACGCTCAGGGTACTGGCATCCCGTCCAGATTTCTCCATACACCACTTCTCATTACTTCTGGCCTTATCATCGTCGGTGTTTGTGCATATATTGGAGGACTACACGTTAAAATGGTTCTGAGAAGGAGGCGAACAACGATAACTGGTCAGCAGGGCAATGCACCCGATTAAGGTTTTCAAAGAACACTTCTGGGTCATCCTGATTGGCATGGGACTGGCTCTGTCTCCGATTCACAACGTCTGGCTCACGGACTTAGCCACCAACTCACAGAACGAGGTGCTGTTCTTCCTGCCTGCTTTCGGCTACCTAGTGCTCATTATGGGAGCAGGGTTGTTTCTGCTCTACAACTGGGACAGGGTAAAAGCAAACGGACTCGGGGACAAGCGGATATGGATACCGTTGCTGGTAATTGTCGGAGCGATAGGGTTGTCGGGAATAGCCATTGAGGATAGCGTACAGGACAAGATTGCCCCGCTGGGAATGGGTGCTGTGCTGTTCACCCTGTACCTTGCAGCGAGAATGCTGGGCAAGGAGCTATTCTACCCATTGGTAATCGGAGTCGCTATAGGATCGCTGGGAATCATCGCCCACCAGATTATTCAGCCCAGTGCTGCCACAGGCGGGTTCGTGTTTGAGCAAAACTGCGATATCGCTACGGGGTATATTCTGATGGGTGCCGCGTTATTTGTCCATCGCTGGCGGTGGCAGTTGGCTAGCTTGGCGGTAGTCGCTCTACTAATATCTGGTACTCCCGAGGCAGTGTTCGCTCTAGGGGTAGTTGGTCTGTTTGGATTGTTCCGTAGAGACTGGTCGAAGAAGATAGCACCTCTGGTGGTAGTGCTAGCGGTATTGCTAATCGCAGGGCTGGCAACGGGAGTGCTACAGAGTACATACTCCTATGTCCATGACAGTATCACGCAGACACCCGTGGCTAATTATGTCAATCCAGAGGGAGAACGCGTCTCCGTGTCCCCGCTAGAGATGCGTTGGCTGGTGATAAAGGACGCTGTGACGGACATCCAGCCATTGGGAATAGGGTACGGGCTCACGAACTTCACTCCGCACACCGTACATAATGTCCCATTGATTATCATACAGCAACTGGGATGGCCAGGGATACTGGCAGCACTGGCTTGGTTATGGGTCACGGTATGGTGCCTGAGAAAGACCCGATGGAAGTATGCGTGGGTGGCAGTTATCGCTCTCAGCATTTTCGACCACTATATTTGGTCTCAACTCGCACCCTATTTTTGGTGCTTAGTTGGCGTCTCCACAATTACCGAGACCGCCAACGTTGTCCCTGAGACCCTCCCAAATAACGGAAAAGATGACAACGATCTGGTATTCAGGAGGGCAACATGAGGCACAAGAAAATAGTAATCGTTATCCCTTGCTACAACGAGGGGAACTTTATAAGGGACGTGGTCAATAGCTGTAGACGGCATGTTGACGAGGTAGTCGTCAGCGATGACGGTAGCACGGATAACACAGCACAGGTCGCCAGAGACGCTGGAGGGTGCGTTGTCAAATCACCAGTTGAAGTGGAACGAGGAGTAGGCTCTTGCACTTGGCGAGGGATAAAAGACGCCTTGGACAGGGGAGCCGACATCATCGTGACCTTGGACGGGGACGGACAGCACGACCCCAAGGACATACCCATAGTGATAACGCCCATACTCGAAAGCAAAGCGGATATGGTTATCGGCTCACGGTTCCTACTGGACGGATACAAGGTTCCACGTTACCGCAAGCTGGGCATTGACGTCATCACCAAGGCTCTGAACATCGGAGCCAGTACCAGAGTCACAGACGGTCAGTCCTGCTTTCGAGCTTTTAGCAGAGAGGCACTGGAGCAGATAGAGGTCACGGAGAATGGGTTCGGCTTCAGCGTTGAAGTGCCGATAAAAGCAAGAACCGCTGGACTCCGCATTGCCGAAGTTCCCGTTCATTGCATATATCACAACGGTCACGGGGACAACTCCACGCTGAACCCTGTAAAACACGGCGTATCGGTGCTGCTCAAAACTATCAAGTGGAGGACGTGGGAACTACGGCAGAGAAGCGTGGCACGAGAGGCAGACATGCGAACAAGGATTATGATATTTTCAGGATACTACCTCCCCCATGCCGGTGGAGCCATATACGACACCCACGTCATGGCTCGCGGTCTTGTTGAAAAAGGCTACGATGTTGAAGTCGTGACCTGCAACACTGAACGCTCACCTCAAACGGAGACCGTGGACGGTGTCAGGATTACCAGGCTACCGTGCGTGAACCTGCTCAGCGGTCAATTCCCCATACCGATACCTTCGATAGCGCTGGCTAAGCTGTTCACCCGAAAAGTGGAACTGGTGAGTACACAGACGAGGTTTTTTATTGTCTCTTTCATCGGGTTACTGGTCGCCAAGTGGCTGGGAGTGCCACTGGTGCATACGGAACGGGGAGCCATGCACAGTGTCGTTCAGAGCAAGTTGGTGGACAAGTTCAGTCGAGCGTACGACCATACAATCGGGTCGCTGATTGTGAAGAACAGCGACACTTGCGTTGGGTTGTCGTCCGAGGTCTGCTCTTTCCTGGAACACCTTGGAGGGACTATCCCCGTGAGGATACCGCTGGGAGTCCACCCAGCGTTTTGTGACAAGGAGCCAAAGGTCACACCTGGTAAGGCACTGGTAT
>CAYOFL010000225.1:0-3505 GCA_964403165.1 uncultured Ignavibacteria bacterium | reverse complement strand
ACCAAGAAGAAATTGTCATCCCTAACACCATTCGGAAGAATTGCCAAACCCGAGGAGATAGCTCATACGGTTATCTATCTGCTGGAAAATGACTATGTCTCCGGAGAGGTTGTAGACGTGAATGCAGGTAGGTATATGGATTGAAAGTTTGGTAGGTCGGGTTGCGTCCAGACGGGCGCCTGTCTGGGCGACCCCGCCTTTGGCAGTTCGACTTTGCTCACTGCCCTGAACTTGTTGAAGGGTGGGGGAGCTACCCGACATTCTGTCTTGAGAAATCAAAAGTAATTGTCAACCACCCTGCGGGATGGTTGACCTACAAATCTATTATCCGTTGAACTTCCTTACTGCCCCCACCATGTTTTTCAACTTCTTCTGTACTTCCGCATGAGGCAGAAATTCCAGTTGTAGGGACAGCCCTTGTGGCTGTCCGAACAGGTTTCAGGACAGGGACAAGCCCTGTCCCTACGTGAAAGAAGTCTATCCATTGAACTTCTTCACCGCCGCCACCATATTTTTCAACTTCTTCTGTGCTTCGGCATGAGGAAGGAATTCCAAGCCGCAGGAAGGATTGATGGAGATTTTGTCTTCGGGGATTTTTTTGGTGACCTTCTCAAAGAGTACACACAGCTTAGATTGGCTTTCTATCTTAGTATTTCGCGCATCCACACAACCCAGCCCAATCTCTTTTTTTCCATCATATTGTAAGAGTAAATCTAAATTCTCTTTCTTACTCACCACATCCACGCCCACTATATCAACTGGAAGATCGAAAAGATCAGGCACTAATTTTTTAATGGAGCCGAAATAAAGATACAGAGCAAATTTGGCGGTCAATCCTCTGGTGATTATCTTTAAGGACTCCTCTACTAGTTTGAGTTTATCTGGATGAAAGCATAAGGAAGGCTCATCAATCTGGATTATCTTTGCGCCCTCTTGGTTCAGTTTCTCTGCTTCCTTATGCAATATCTCTGCTAAATCGAAAACTAACTTTTGCTCGTCATGATAGAATTCATCTAAAGATAGCATAGCAAAAGTGAAGGCTCCCGGAATAACCGGCTTGATCTCTTTTTTGGAATTTGCCTGGGCGAACTTGAATTCTTCCACCACCGAATAGTCCGCAAAAGAAAGCTTTGATTTGATGATGGGACGGCGATAATAGACGTTATTGTCAAAGAATCTCCGAAGCCCGCCGATTTCGATTCCCTGAATGTTTTTGGCAAAAGGGGTGAGAAGATCATCCCAGCGAATCTGTCCATCGGTGATCAGATCCACTCCGGCTTCCTCCTGCTCTCTTATCACCCTTTTTATGGTCTCCTGATAAGCTGACTCCAGCTCTTCAGAGGTAGTCTTTTTCAGGTCAAATCTGTTGCGTGCCCGCCGAAGATTAACAGAAGTTTTTTCCTCAGTTATTTTAGGATAGTTACCGACTACCGTGGTCTTAAGCATGGTTTTTTTCCCCTGACCCCTGACCCCAGGGTCAAGAGTCAAGGGGCAAGGGTCAAGGAAGTGGCGTTTACTTTTCCAATAGGTCTTTTATGATCTTCTCCAATTGATCGATCTGGAAGGGTTTATTTATAATGAAGTCAACCTTTGAGTCCTTCATCTTATCAGGATCGGGATCGACTCCCCAACCGGTGATGACTATCACCGGAACATGGGGGTTTTTCTGTTTTATAGATTTGGAGACCTCCCAGCCGGATATATCCGGCATACCCAGGTCGGTTATCACCAGATCAAACCGATCTTTTTCAAACATCTCCACACCCTCTCTTCCGCGGGAAGCCACCTTGGACTTATAATTCATCCTCTCCAGCACACTTACCAAAAGATCGGTCACGATGGGCTGATCGTCTATGACCAAGATCCTTTTTGCCTTCGGCGGGCTATTTTTCTTCCCTTCAATGGTAATTACCTCTTCTATGCTCAATCCATCTCCGGATGGGAGTTTTATCTCTTCTTCTTTTGTTTTCTCTTTGGTGGTTATCTGTTCTAAAGATCCTTGCTCCAACCCAGCTACATACAAAAGAACCCGTTTCTTTAAACGATTTTGTGCATCTAAAATCTCTGATACGGGAATTTTGTCTCTATCCCTGTATCTGAAATTCAGAAGTTCGATACTTCCCAAAATCGGCACTAAAATCTCATCTAAGCTGTCCCGGATGGACTGGGAGAAATGTTTTAAAAGTTGTCCGATTGGTCCACTAAAAAGTGCTATAATTCTTCCATCCTCTTCTTTAAATATAGATTTTTCCTGGCTGAATGCGGAGAGAATTCCCCAGAGCTTATCATTAGAAAAAATCGGGACGGCGATCATTGAATTTAATCCCTGACGCAAAGTCAGCGAAGACAAACTCTTTTCGGTTTCTGAAATATCATTTACAATTTGGGGGATTCGGGTATCAAATACGCGCTTGAAAACCCCTTGCTTCACCTTCAAGCTTCTTAGATTTTGAATCGATTCTTCAGGAAATCCTGAGCAATAGCAAAGAGTCAACTCAAGTCCTGAGGAATCAAGCTGAAAGATGGCAACGTGCTTGATTTTAAAAAACTCAGTTAATTGTTTAACTATAATTTCTAATATCTTTTGCATACCGCCTTCTTTTTTAAAACTTTTTCCTTGAACGCTTCCATTTATGGTAAACTACTCACGGTGAACCAAAAAGGGTGAAGCTGTCGGCATCATTTATCTTCACCAAAACAATTTTTCCCAAAAGATCTTTAACTCCTTCAATAATTACGGTCTTATTGGTTTTAGTCTTCCCTTTCCACTTATTTTCGTCTCTTTTGCTTGTCTCGTCCACCAGAATCTTAAAAGTTTTGCCCAAAAGATTTTGGTTTTTCTTTTTGGAAATCTCCTTTTGTAGCTGAATTATAGTATGAAGTCGCTTAAGTTTTTCCTCCTCTGGCACGTCGTCAACCAAAATGGCGGCTTTGGTCTCCTCTCTTTTCGAGTAGCGAAACATAAAAGCCGAATCGAACTTTACCTTTTCCATCATATCCTGAGTCTTTTGAAAATCGTCTTCGGTTTCAGTGGGAAAGCCGACGATTATATCTGTGGTTAGGCTTGCGTCTTCTATACTCTTTTTGATCCGCTCGACCAATTGCAGGTAATCTTGAGAAGTATAACCGCGATTCATCTTTTCCAGAATTCTATCAGACCCGGACTGTAAAGGAAGGTGGATATGTTCGCAAACTTTGGGGAGCGTGGCAATCTTGTGGATCAACTTTTCGGACAAATCCTTTGGATGAGAGGTCATGAAGCGAATCCAATCGATTTTTGTCTGGTCATTTACCATCTGAAGCAGATCGGCGAAATCTTTGCCCCCAAATTTGTAGGAGTTGACATTTTGCCCGATTAAGGTCACCTCTTTGCAGCCGGATTCGGTCAAAAGCTGAATTTCCCTTATTATCTGATCTGCAGGTCTGTGTCTCTCCGGTCCTCTAACAAAGGGAACCACACAATAGGAGCAGAAGTTATCACACCCGCGAGAGATAGCCACAAAGG
>CAYOFL010000224.1:0-3510 GCA_964403165.1 uncultured Ignavibacteria bacterium | reverse complement strand
CATCCCATCTCTTATCCAAATCCGAAAAATAAAGATCACAGGGAATATCATCCTCCCAAGGATAGTAACCCGCACCGGATGTGAAGGCATAAGTGAGACGATGAGGCAGGATATTGGTGTCCCCACCCAAAAGAACCCAGATGGTTCCATGATTTGAATAGAAATCCTTGATGCAATTTCTTATTCTATCCGGTTCATCATCCCCGGTATAGTTTAAATTTATCCACTGGAGAGTTACTATCTTGGCGGGAACCCCCTTTTGGGTCTTCCAGTCCGCCAATGGCTGAAAGGCGTCAACAAAGTTGGTGTCGGTGATGATCAGATATTCCGCTACTCCCTGCTTAGCTTTACCCGAGCTTTCAAAATTTACATCCTCGGGATTTAGAACAAAGCTTTTCACCAATCGGTTATAAAGGGCCGCTTGACTTTCTGATCTATTTACTACCGGGACTGGTTGAGAGGTGGAGGGACCGAAATTTAAGCTGAATTCAATCTGAGTGTGGAAAATAAGTTTCCCTTCTGAGGGAACATATTGAAGCGGATAGATCACCAGGTCGACAATATGTTGTCCCGCCATAAAACCGTGGCCCAAGATTTCCACCAATTTCCCGGGATGCTCTTTGGTCTGGCTATACACCTTTGGATCAGGTTCCGTAAACAAACGGACCTGATCTTTCCAGGGCACATCATAACGTAGGTATTCTCTTTGCGTGGGATAGATATTATACTTCCCTTCAAGCTTTTGATGCATTTCCCAATTGATTCTTACAGCCTGAACCTCAAAACCTAAGGGGATAGCTATCTGTAAGAGTTTCACCGGCAGATAAGGTTCACCCACCGCAGAGAGAAAGCTACCGCCTTTCAGACTGAGCTTGTCAAATCCTTTGGATTTCTCGAAGCTTAGGTCGCTGGTTTGGAAATTGATAGTGAAAGTTGAGGTGGTGGCATCTGCGCTCAAGGTCGGAAAGAATAAAATACCCGAAACTAAGATGAGCGAAAAAATGACACAAACAAACCTTTTGTTGGAGAGATGCATATCTTCTCCTTTTTAGTTTAAAGATTTTCAAACAACCCCTTCAGATTGTCTTTCGCCCCCAAAATTTTGGAAGGAGTTTTCTTTATACTCTAAAAATTACGTCCTCTAAAGAATTTCCTTCCTTTAATTAACAAGATAAAAGGATAAGCACAAAAGTCAAGAAAAATCTCACTTTTTTACGGGCACAAGTTAAGAATTTGTCCTCCAATGCACGGAATATATTCTCCTCTGTCAAGACCTCTGGATAATCCAAAGCAAACTAAATTGTTCTTCTGTGATAATCCACTCACCTATCACAGCAATGCAGAAATGGAGCAAAGTCGCCTTCCGATTACCTCTTATAAATTCGGCTGATTAAGTTAAAATCTTTGGAGAATTATCATAGAAATTTCTAAACACCTTTTTGGGAAGATGGAATTCTGTTGTGAGAATAACCGGATTTTATTTAGATGTTTGAGGTACAATCCCGAACATCTCTGTAAAGATATAGCGTCGGAGTTTGGCTCGGACGAAAAGCTTTGGCCCGGACTTGGGACAATGGTATAGTGTAGTAGCCAGAACCTAACTTAAGTTAGGTTCTGGCTCTATCAGATTATAGTTGCGTCAGGAGCTTTTCTCTTCCCCGTACGGGGAATCCTGGGCAGACGCCCCCGTCTGGGGTGACTGACGCATTAAAAGGTGTCAGAACTGAGGTCCTGACACAACGCAACACAAATATGTTAACTTATTTAATTTGAAACCATAAGTTAGGTTCTGGCTTTAAGAGTTTTCCTGCAATCACTTTTGAATTGGCTTGCGATTTTTAACAGATAATAATATCTTAGAATTTGTTAACAAAAAACAGGTGAACTTTTGTAACTTAAAAAACAGCGTTTATATTGGACCGTTGGAAAGGTGGTTGCATGTATTTGCAGATAGATGGTAACTATGGTGAGGGTGGGGGACAGATTCTAAGAACCACCCTGTCCTTATCCTGCATCTTGAAAAAGCCGGTGAAGATTATCAATATACGGAAAGGGAGAAAGATTCCGGGCTCACAACCCCAGCACCTCACCTCGGTTAACGCCTGCAAAAAAATAAGTGATGCTGAGGTGGAGGGGGACAGTCTTCAGTCACTGACCTTGAGATTTTCACCGCAACAGACAAAAGGTGGAGATTATATCTTTGATGTGGCAGAGAAGAAAAGAAGCGCAGGATCAACCTCACTGGTTTTACAGACGCTTTTTCTGCCTCTGAGCCGTTGCCAGCACAGCTCAAAGATAAAAGTGTTGGGTGGCACACACGTGTCATGGAGCCCTCCTTTCAATTATATGAAGGAGATTTTCGTTCCCATGGTGAAAAAGATTGGATGTGAGATAAACCTCCAGATCAAAAAATGGGGCTGGTATCCTAAAGGTGGAGGAGAGGTGCTCTGCAACATCCAGCTAGCTGAGAAATTCCTTCCGTTAAATTTGACTGAGAGAGGTAAATTGCTCCATTTGTCTGGAATCTCCGTGATCTCCAATCTTCCAGACTCCATCGCGGAAAGACAAAAAAATCAAGCCATAAAGATCTTAAAGGATAAAGGATTTTCGCCGGAGATTGGGCTTTTTCAAGCTCCCTCCATCGGTCAGGGAACCTTCTTTTTCCTGAAGGCGGAATTCGAAAACTCGGTGGCTGGTTTTGGTGCTCTGGGAGAGCGAGGTAAAAGGGCGGAGAGGGTGGCGGAGGAGGCATGTGATTATTTTCTGCAATTTGTGCAAACAGATGGAGCGATTGATCCTCATCTGGCAGATCAGTTGGTTCCCTATTTAGCCCTGGCAGAGGAGAGGTCAACTTTCACCGTATCGAAGATCTCCAAACATCTTTTGACCAATATATGGGTGGTGAAACAGTTTTTGCCGACAGAGGTTTTAGTTGAGGGGGAGGAAGGAAGTCCAGGGAAGATTACAATTATCCCTTCTTAAGATCAGTCTGTTTTTGGTCCCGGTGAGGGAGTGCTGATTGGGCATGCTCACAATAGTGCTCCTGCAAAAACGAAAATGATCATCAATAGATTCTAACTGTCTTCCCGTTAGGATATCTGTTTTTTTCGAAGATTTTTACTTTTTTGGGGCAAAATTCGTCTATTTTTGCGAATCCACTAATTTCATACTTCCCAAAAGCATAAGCGACTGAGACCTATTGTCATCGCAGTTTTTGGCGAAGGTTTAAAAAAGTGGAGAAGCTTCACGTTTCGTGCCCTTCTATTGCACTGCTAAGTGGTTGAGAGTGTTGTTATTACAGAACGCACAAAAAATTTGCGTTTGGATGTTTTCGGTATGAATTTTGATTGTTGCAGTTGTGTAGATTTTATTTTTTGTTTGCCTACGGAGGAGCGATCACCTTAGATTTTGTTTTCGATTCTAAAAGAAGAACTCCAAAGGAAAAACAAGGAGGAAGAATCGATTTTTTGTTTTTCAAATAAATTAAAAACTTTGAAGAGGTGGTCTGAA
>CAYOFL010000223.1:0-3528 GCA_964403165.1 uncultured Ignavibacteria bacterium | reverse complement strand
ATATGTCCCCCAGCCCCTCCAGCATTATCATCTTTTATCCAATTAACCCCTACTATACTATTATCTGCTACATCAAAAGCAGTTCCGAATTCTGCATAATCCACAATAAATTGATTTTTTAATGCTATATCAAAATTAACACCATTTATGTCCCAACCTTGTGTATCCCCATCTATATCATCTGTTTCATAAATTTTTCCACTTGCTGTTTTACCTGCATTATTTACAGTAGAAATAAATATCATTCTAAATTTGAAAGAACCGCCATCTTTAACATAAAAACTAAAAGCAATTCTGGCATCTACATCTGAAAAGAGAACCGCCCAACCCCCTGCATAATATGTACTAAGTTCCCAACCATTAATTCCGCCTATGAGATGAGATACTATAATTGATTCTGGAGTTGTCCCTAATGTTTCAATTTTATCATAAACTGCTTTCTTACTTGGTGCTATTGTAGTCACACCATTCCAACCAGCTCCATAAATCACATTGGAGACGCATGCCGCTCTTGCTAAAGCATCAGTATATTGTGTAATATCACAGTCTATTGTTCTATTTGCTGCAATAGTACCGCCCCCGCTTAAACCAACTCCTGCTGTTATAGTAACTGCACTATGGTCTATATGTCTATTGGCTACGTTATGTGCATTAATCAGAGCGTCAATGGCATTATCTATTGACTGACCATTGACTAATTCTGCGGTAATAACAGCCTCTACTTCCGCAACTGTGGTATTAGCAGCTATTAATATATCCATAGCAGCAATTTTATCATAAACCGCATTTTTACTTGCAGCAATTGTTAGAACTCCATTCCAACCAGCTCCATAAACAGCATCAGAAACACAAGCAGCACGTGCAAGTGCATCTGTATATTGTGTAATTGTATTGGTAAATGTAATTGTATCGGTAGCAGCTGTTCCTACTATAGTTAATCCACCAGCAGCAACTAAGGTTAAAGTATCAGCAACAGCATCAGCCACTACATCATTGGTAATACCAGTTATCGTTTTAAAAGCATCACCACCACCAGCAGCAGCCTGAAAGCTTGGAGCAGCAGCCACTCCGTTCCCAGTAAGAACAGTTCCAGCAGCTCCAGTCGCGATTTCTGTCATTACACCAGCTCCATTAGTACAATAAACTTTCCAATTATTCACGGCAGTAGGCATATTTGTTATGGAGATTGCAGAAATATCTACTCCATCAACATTTCCAGCAGTTATTAAATTATTAACTGTTAAATCTCCAGTCATAACATCATTAGCATTATTCGTAATATAATTATCCGCAGCAGCAACAGCAGCAACAGCCTCTAAATCAGTATATTTGGTAACTGAGAAATCTATTGTATCAGTTCCAGCATTTCCAGTAATTATAATATCTCCAGTAGCGGTAATATTCAAAGTATCAGCAAGTAAATCTGCAACGGGGTTTGTTCCCGCAGGACAACTAATTGTAGTAAATACTACTATTGCACTAACATCTACACCATCGACATTACCCACATTTGTTATTGCTTGTGCTCCGCAATCTATATTACCAGTAGCCGCAACAGGCATATTAGATAAAGAAATTGCTGATATATCTATACCATCAACCGTTCCACCAACAATTATATTATTAGCTCCCATATCAAGATTTCCAGTCATTGCTCTTGTCCCATCTATAAGAAGATATTGTATATGGTCATCATCTATTAAACCGAGTAGTCCACCATGATCAATAATACCTTCATTAAACATTGACCGAGCAACAACCTGAATTGCTCCATTTCCTACCCCACTAACTAAAACAGTAGCAATCTCTTGTCTAATATTTGGGTAGAGTGGAGCAACATTCACTAAATCTCCAGCAATTGTAGCAGAAATATAAAGTATATCTCCCTCAGCAAATGCACTTGTGTCCATGTTTTCAAGTAGTCCAACTTGCATAACTCTCCCAAAGTTATTTATAGCAATATCTTCTATGGCAATTCCTATAGCAGGCATAGTTGCTATAACATCTGCTTTGGCAAGACTAAGTCTGGGAACATTACCAACGCTACCACTTGCATATACACCTTGACCTGCTCCTATAGCTTCAGTTGCTCTACCGACAAATACTGAATCTCGAACAATCTTTCTATGCATACCAGTAGAATCAACAAACGAGAAAAACGAGAATCCTTTAAAATCTTCTACATACAATCGTAGTGTATTAGCAGGTGGAGCAGGTGGAACTGCATTCTCAACTATATCAATATAATCTAATAATACTGATGGAATTATTAAATTTTGATTAAATGTAACATCTCCACCTGTAGTAAAAGAGAATGCTGCGGCATCACTATTTATTCCATCTATTTGTAAGGTATTTCCATCTAATATAAGATTTGCTTCATCTATATCAATATCAACTTCCTTATTTCCAGCATCAAGCACTACTGTTATTTTATTTGAACCGGCATTGATATTTCTGAATTGTAAATCAACCCCTATTTTTGTATCATATAATCCTATACCACCTACTCCTTGATTTGAAGCAGTATTTATCTCTCCTCCACCACCAGCAGCATCAACATAAGCCTTAGTAGCAGCATCTTGTGCTAAAGTAGGATCTAATAGATTTATTATTTTATTTGAGCCTAAATCCAAATTATCGGTTAGAGGATCATTAGAACAATCAAGTTTAAGATAAGTTGTTGCGAGGTCAGAAAGTAAATCATTTATCGCTTTTATAACTTCTATATCCACATTTTCTTGTAGCATTATTCTTTCTAAATCTGATATTTTAACTCACCCCTAAATATGCTGTTCATTTCGTACTATATATCTAATTAGAATTTGATCAAAAGTAATGGATGTATTCACTTTAATATTAATATTCAATCTCTCTTGAAATGGTAAATTCCGTATGCTAAGATAGTACTTCCCACCTTTTAGATATGCAGACGCATTCTGTAATTCATGTGAATAATCACTAAACCAAGTATAATTCTTATCAAATATAATACTATCATCAATCATAACATATACTTCAAAATCATTAGAGGGAGATTCTATTAATATTTGATAGACAGTTCCCGTACCCGTAATATTTATGAATCGCAGTATTTCATCAATAGTTTCATTCTCTTTTAGCAGACTTCTTGAAGAATAGATATCTTCGCTTATTACTTTGACCTCCCTGAGTCTGTCATCAATCATTTGCTCTATTTGTTTCTGTGTAAATCCTTGATTTGTATTATTCTTTTTACCGAATAGTTTTTCTATATCTTTTTTATAGTCCTGAGAAAATTGTTCCTTCCAATTATTAATTTTATTTCCTTGCTCCTCGATATAATTCACCAACCGTTTTATAATAGTGGCTGTATTCGCTTCAATCTGGATTATTTCGTTCTTTAATTCATTGATTTCCTTATTATCATCCTTGAGACCAAAGGCTTGTTTAACAAGAGCTGAATATATTTTATTATACTCATCTGACATAACAAATAAAATTAAGGCGATTTAACTATAAAAAATTTGTATAAAAAAAGAAAAAAAA
>CAYOFL010000222.1:0-3566 GCA_964403165.1 uncultured Ignavibacteria bacterium | reverse complement strand
ATCACGGTTGCTGCGGCCAGATTTGCGGATACAAAATATAGTGTGATCATAATCGGAACTGAGAAAATGCTAATTACGGCCGGCCACGGCACGAAGACGCTCACGGTTACACGAGGTTACGATGACACTACTGAGGCGGAGCACGCTGATGAATCTGCGGTTATCGCCTGTTATGACTTTACATCTATCTCTATTGACTGCCACGACAAGACAGGCACGGACGAATCGGATATGGTGACCTATTGCGATGATGACGGCGGGGGTGATCCTGACGGGAACTGGGAGGCACCGCATTCGATCAGCAATATAGCCCACGATGAGAGTGAGGCTATTCACCGCAGGGCGATAGTGGACGCCCTGAGCACGGCTGAATACAAAAAAGATTTATTACATAGATTGACTGCGACTATTGAGGAATACAGCCCTTAAACCGGGGGGAATGAACTATGGCGGTAATTGCAAATCTGATAATAGCATCCGTGGCGGACAAGGTGATCGGCGCGAACATGACCTTGCTGGCCGAGGCCTTAGATGACTCGGAGACATCTATTGATATTGATGATGATATTTTCTCAGATGCCAACGTGATCAGAATCGGCCAGGAGCAAATCCTGATCGGTACGCACGGGACTACATGCACGGGCTGTACGCGGGGCTATAGTACCTCGGACGCGGCGGCGCACGGGGACAACCAGGAGGTAAGGTTGGCCGCGGCCACTTCCTTGCTGAGCCACGCGTTCACAACCGAGACGCTGCGCGGGATGTGGATCAGCGGCAACGTGGATTTCAGAGCCGGATTCTTTATCGATGATGTGCTCAAATATACAAAGCCTTTCAATTTCCCGGTGCTTGAGGGATTCTGGCCCATGCCGGATACGGTGCCGGGATCCTATACGTTCAAGCTTGGGATCTGGGTGCGCAAGGATATCCTGGACAATGGGAGTATAGACGAGGCGGAATTCAGCGCCATGTTTATTGGAAGCTGAGGAAACGATGATTGATTTCAATCTGCCGCCGCATGTTTACGATTATTACTATCGCGGCGCAAAGATCATGGGGATCGCCCCGCACGCGGTTGCATTGAATATCGTCGAGATAGCCGTAACGGGGGATAGCGCGGTTGCGCTGAATATCACGGAGGCGGCGGTGACGGGGGACAGCCAGATATTGCTGCATGTGCGCACAGACGATGAGTTTACGAATTAAAAGAAAATACAGGAGGCAGGACAATGAAAGTGAAAAGAGAAAACAAACGGATAATGCTCTGGGCGGGGGTCCTGTTCTGGATCGTGAGCTGGATTCTAATGAGCACGAACTGGTCTGAGGCGCAGTATATCGGCACATACAGATGGTGGCCGGGGCCGCAGATCAAGGATTCTCTGGATGCAAAGCTCGATACGAGCGCTGTCAAGGCGGGTGATAATGTTACGGTAGATTGGGACGGTTCAGGTCTAACGATAGCCTCAACAGGTGGGGCTTCCGGTGTTGGTGACTCGGCAAATGTTTTACGGGGAGAAATGCCGGATACTGCCGCAGAAGTAGTTGAGGACTCTCTTGTAGAAATACGAAGTGAAATAGCCGCCCTGCCTACGTTCGCTGAAGCCGGTGGTCTTGCTGGTGATAGTCTCACAGATTTTCATAGCTTTAAGGATGAAGTTTTAAAATACATGTCCTTTGATGAGGATTCTGTGGTTGTTGACAGCAACCTTTATGTGTATGGTAAAATCTGGATACAGGACAGCTTAATTGTAAATGCGACAATAATCAAGATACCGCCAGTAGATTCCTCTGCGTGGGGAAAGATTATTCTACGACAGGCAGGGGAGAACCTTGTATTCGGTGAATCGACTTACCTGAAATCAGATGGTAAGTATTGGAAAACAGATTCTGATGCCGCCGCTACAATGCCTTCAAGATTAGTGGCTCTGGCGACAATAAGCGCCGAGGGATGGGGTTTGTTCCTAAAGGAAGGCATGATACGGGCGGATGATTGGGATTTAACGATTGGCGGATATGTTTATCCAAGCCTGACGCCTGGGGATTTTACGCAGACCCAGGTAAGTGCAACCGGAGACCAAAGCCAGAAGGTAGGAATTGCTGAGACGGCAGATGTAATAGATTATGATCCTGATTTAACAGTACTGGAGATGAAATAGTGGATAGGCTGACCTTTCTAAAAATACTGGCATTAGGAACGGCTATTCCCGCGGACGCACGGCGGTTGCTTGGGCGGGTTGGGATTAAAAGGGTTACCGATCCTCTGAAACGGGTAACTGATTCTGCTCTTTTGTCTCACTTGGGAAAGCATGGAATTGATAAGGATTATGTCGAATTCGTGCAGGATTATGCTGCCCGTGGCCCTGGCCGGAGTCCTTATTCGAAGCGATATAAGGATAAGAAAAGCGGCAGGCAGTTCTATGTCAATAAGAGCTTGCCGATGTGCCGGGCGGACGGGACAAAGCTGACTCCGGGCTGGGAACAAGGAATTAAAAAATTCATTGCCCGGACTAACCTGTTTGAAGGTGAAATTGACAACTCCGGCAGGATTGCCCTCTCGCCTACGAATGACCAGCCGGGGGGGATGCTGATCAGCGATCTTTTGGTCTGGCAGCCGCAGTTATTTCTCGGTGGCGTGGAAGTCAAGCCTATCCGCAGACCCCTCTTACTTCCGTTCGATCCCTGGAACCCGAATTACCGTAATAATGTGATCGAGTGGGATTACGGTATCTGCAAGCGTCTTATCCGCACCATCGAGGGGCGGCTGTTCGAGCGGTGGGTGTTCACCTCAAATCCTGGGGCGGATGTCCGAATCGTACATAATAGGATCGGTAAAGGCCCTTTCTCGCTCGGTCAATATTCGATTAACGAGGATGTCGAGTTTATTCCCCTGGCAGTATTTCAGCAAGCTGAATATCCATTTATAGTGTCGGCTGGTGGGACTTTTTATCCCGATAAAGACCCGGAAAACACCAGCGTAGACGGGGGCGTTCAACGTCACAATGTCGCTGAAGCTTGGGCTACAATAAAAGCGGGTGCAGGCTCGGGGTTTTGGGATAGTTTAACAAATCATGATCTTGTCGGTATTGAATCGAATACCAACCCAAATTGGAAATCCCTTCGCAGGGCAATCACTATTTTTGATGCTTCGGCTGCCAGCGGAAATGTAAAGGCCACAAGTCTTTCATTTTATGGTGATTCTAAAGCCGATGCTTGTGGCATAGCACCGGTATCCAATGTTTACTCTGCCGACCCTGCGCACAATGATGAAATCATTGCGGCTGATTTTACCACACTCGGAACTACACCTTTTTGTGATACAAATATCACTTATGCGGCCTTCAGTACGGCGGCTGGTTATAATAATGTTTTTGATTTCAATGCTGCCGGTATAGCAGCTATACAGGCAGCTCTTGATGGTGATGGCATAGTAAAACTTGGTCAGCGAGAAGCCTTATATGATGTCGGTGCAGGCACGCCTACGCATCCGGGTTTAGGGGGATTATGGACTCAGATGCGAGCCTATTCTGCCGATCAGGGAGAGGGCTTTGAGCCAAAACTGGTGATAG
>CAYOFL010000221.1:0-3570 GCA_964403165.1 uncultured Ignavibacteria bacterium | reverse complement strand
ACGGGTACGCTCATTTACAGAAGCAATCTCAAAACCCCGTGAGGCTAAAATAATAGGAATGAATAATGAAGAGCATCTTGCAATCATAAAGGCTTTAATAGACGGAGATTCTGAAAGGACGAAAAAAGCAGTACAACAGCATCTTGATAATGCTGGAGATCGTACTGCTCGGGCTGTTAGCGGTCATATCGAAAGTGAGTTAATAACGCAAATTACATTAAAGGAAGGACCTGTTGTTAAGGGGCGAGTTTATTGGAGGAGGTAGCGTAACTTTGCTGGGATCAAGGCTATCGGGTAAGAGGTGGTCAACAATTTATGGGATGAAAGGAGGTGGTTTTGCACCAATGCTATTTGGGGAGAAAAGGAGGTGAGAAGCTGCTAAAGGCTTATGTGTCAAGTGACCTGTAGTACCCACATGAAGTGTGTCTATTGGATAGAAATTTAACATTTGCTGGCAACATTAAGGAGGTACGTAATATGTACGTGAAAGCAAGTATGTGGTTTTGGCTGTCCTTAGTGCTTATAGTAGTTATATCTCCATTTGGGATAGCTGCTGAAAAAGAACCTCAATATGGCGGTGAATTGAGAATCTGTATAGAGACAGATCCATATTGCTTGAACCCAATGATTACCTTTGACTGCGCTTCAATCTCAGTACTAAATCAAATTACCGAATCGCTATTTGAAATAGATCCCGACACAGGCGAAGCAGAGCCTCTTCTTGCAAAGGGCTATGATGTCTCAGAGGATGGTAAAGAATACACATTTTATCTTCATAAAAGTATTCAATTCCATGACGGGACGCCTTTTAATGCAAGTGCTGTTAAATTCAACCTAGATAAGATTATGGACCCTGAGGAAGGTGCATTCGGGGCAGGATATCTGGGACCATTAGAGAGAGTTGAAGAAGTCGACGACTATACAGTTAAGCTCATATTAAGCAACCCATATGCTCCCCTGCTTAATGTGCTTGGTATTTGGCTAACTTCTGTCAATAGCCCAACACAAATGCAAAAGCTTGGAGATCAGTATGGTGAGCACCCTATTGGAACAGGGCCATTTAAATTTGCTGAATATAAGCGGGATGAATATGTACTATTGGAGCGGAACAATAATTACTGGCAGGAGGGCCTCCCGTATCTTGACAAGGTTAAGTTTATCATAATCCCTGAAGCTTTGGTCCGAAAGTCTGCAACGTTTATCGGAGAGGTTGATATAGCTCGTCGAATAC
This sequence comes from uncultured Ignavibacteria bacterium, assembly GCA_964403165.1. GTDB lineage: Bacteria > Zixibacteria > MSB-5A5 > MSB-5A5 > SM1-73 > SM23-73-3. The sequence continues at coordinate 2,339 of CAYOFL010000221.1, read as the reverse complement.
CAGCACTCTTTGTAGAGGAGGTAGAGGCGCATTCGGAGGTTGATGCTTTAATACGTCCGGGGCTTAGATCGCATTACCTACAGTTGAACATGAACATTGCACCATTGGGTGATCGCCGCGTGCGCCAGGCCCTTAACTACGCTGTTAATAAGCAAGCGATAGTAGACGCGATCTACTTAGGATATGCTTCCGTTTCAGATTGTCCAGTAGCAGTTGGCACATTTGGTTATAGCCCAGTAATGACATATGAGTACAATGTCGAAAAGGCAAAGGAACTTTTGGCAGACGCTGGATATCCTGATGGGTTTACTCTGGAGGTTCCATTTTTATACAACCCAGGGCGCTACATGGGTTCGACTGAGGCTATAGAAGTGATCCTCTCGTACTGGAAACAGAATTTGAACGTGGAGGTCAAGCTTCAGGGAATGGAGGCAGCTGCGTGGATGGCAGAAACGCAAGACGTTAAGAAGAGAATGGAGTGGGCCGTGAATTATGATGGTTGGTCCCCAGCCCCAGTGGATCCCATATGTCCTGTGACAGGTTTAATGCTTGCTTCTGCCGTACCACCTCACGGATATAACAACCCATATTACCAGAGCGCCGGATTCGATTTACTATACAAAAAGTCGGAGCAAATTATCGGCAACCCCGAAAGACGAAAAGAAGCATTAAAGCAAGCTTGGGCAGTCTACATGCAGGATGCGCCAATCGTTTTCTTATGGAGCGAATCCCTAATTGTGTCTATCAGAAAGAATGTTCACGGGTATATCAAACCCTGTTATGAGTATCCGATACTAAGGTACACCTGGAAAGAGTAAGGAGAGTAACTGAGAGCGGAAGTTTAGCCACCTCAAAGACTAAGGTTATATAACCTTAGTCTTTGAGGTGGACAAGAAGCAACCAAAATGTTGTAGGGGAGGGGGAGTTGGAGTGTTAGAAACAGCGAGAAAAATTGTTGAACAGTGTGCTGATCTGAAAGACGGGGAGCAAGCACTAATCGTAACTGACCGCGACCCAAGAGCTATGGCTGTCGCCGAAGTACTCGAGAGGGCATGCGAGGAGAAAAATAGCGATGTAGTTACTTGTGTAATGATTCCTCGCACGATGCACAACCAGGAAGTTCCCTGTTCTGTGAAGCAAGCCATGTGTGCGAGCCCCGTTGTTTTCGCACCTACTACTTATGCCATTTCACAGACAGAAGCTAGAAAAGAAGCGTGTGAATCAGGAACCCGACTAATTATGATCCCGGATTGTTCCGAAAAGCTAATGCTCTCTCCAGCATTCGATGTTAATTTTGAGGAAATCGAACCGACCGTCAACAAAGTAGCAGATATGCTTAGCAAGGCAGAAACAGCCATACTAACCTCGGGGAAAGGTACTCGTCTAGAAATAAGTTTGAGAGGCCGGACCGGCAGCACAGGTACGGGAATGGCTCGTCATCCCGGAGAATCAGCTCATCCTCCTGATATCGAGGCCGCTATTGCTCCCGTGGAAGGAACTGCAAAGGGCACTCTTATTATTGATGGGAGCGTTCCCGTACCTGGTCTGGGAGTGCTCAAGCATGAAATAATAAAGTTGGAAGTACTAAAAGGAAGAATAATGAAGTTCACGGATGGATGTGCGGCTCGGGCATTGAAAGAACTTCTCTCCCAATATAATACTATTCATGTTTATGCCATAGCTGAATTAGGGATTGGTTTGAACCCTAAGGCAACATTGAGAGGAAGCATGCTAGAGGATGAGGGATGCCGTGGAACGGTGCACATCGGGATAGGATCTAACTTCACAATGGGCGGATCAATACGCGCCCCACTCCATCTCGATTTGGTCATTCGCAAGCCAACGCTACTTTTAGATGACTTCGTACTTTTACAGGAAGGCCGCTTAAATATCTAACGAGGAGGAATGAAGGAGGGTATAACCAATCAAACTGGACCATGAGGTTTCTAATTAATCATATCAATAAGGAATTTGGGGTTGATTGTGCCGAGGAGAGGGTGAGGTAGATCGCCGATGAATTGGGTTTTGTTCTCTTAGGCCGAGAAACGAGCTGGTACAAGCGGAAAAAGATGTTTTCGGTATTTTACAATACTTAGGTAGGCTGCTGCAGAAACTCTTTTCCCTTATGAAACAAGAGCTTTCACCGCCGAGTAGAGAGGAGGCACGTAATTGTTTAGGACAGTGACTTCCAATGTAACCGCCGTTTCCAGCTTCGTGGCAAATAGCCACCAGTCCATGCAACATGTTTCCTCCTCCCTCTCTAAAATTCCGTACGTCGGGTTTCCCCCAGTACGGCTTCAAACTGGAATTCAACCACGACCTTCACTGGCAAGAATAGG
>CAYOFL010000220.1:0-3601 GCA_964403165.1 uncultured Ignavibacteria bacterium | reverse complement strand
GGATCGAGGGAAATCCCTTCAGGGTGAACCCCTCTCCATTTTATGGAGAGGGGGATAGGGGGTGAGGTTATCAAACATTTAAACTATGAAAATCGGGATCATTGGACTTCCATTTGTGGGCAAGACCACAGTTTTCAATGCATTAACCTCTGCGCAAGCCAGGGTGGGAGAATTCTCCTTAGGGGTGAAGGAGGCGAATAGAGGAATTGTTAAAGTCCCGGATGAGAGGGTATACAAACTGGCTTCCCTGTATAACCCCAAGAAGGTGACTCCGGCGGAGGTTGAATATATCGACGTTGCCGGGCTGGTCAAGGAGACCAAAGAGAAGGCCTCAGAGGGAGAATTCTATCATTCCCTAAGGGAGGTGGATGAGCTGGCGCACGTGGTAAGAGTCTTTCAGGATGAAAATGTGATGCATGTCTCCGGTTCGGTGGACCCTAAAAGAGACATCAAAGATTTGGACTTGGATTTGATTTTGATTGATCTTGATATCATAGAAAAAAGACTGAAACGTCTGGAGAAGACCGTGGCAACCTCCAAAGCAGAGGATGAGAAAAGAGAGCTTTTAATTCTCCAAAGATTCAAAGAATCTTTAGACCAAGGAATTCCCTTGCGGGAACTTGAGCTGTCTCCTAACGAGGAGAAGTCGATACGGGGGTATGCCTTCCTTTCTTTGAAGCCCATGCTCCTTATACTGAACATAGATGAAAAACAAAACAGCCAAAGAGAGAAGTTGGAGTCAGAATTCTCGGAGATGGTTGAACGTAAAAAGACCGCGCTTTGCTCAATCTGCGGAAAATTAGAGATGGAGCTTTCTCAACTGGAGGAGGAGGATAGAAAAGTCTTCATGGAAGATTTAGGCGTTAAGGAGCTGGCAGTTGAGCGGGTGATAGATGTCTCCTATAAGCTTCTGGATTTAATCTCGTTTTTCACTGCCAATGAAAATGAGGTCAGGGCCTGGCGCGTTCCTTCAGGAATTAATGCCCTAAAAGCGGCGGGAGCAGTCCATACCGACATGGAGAGAGGTTTCATCAAGGCGGAGGTGATTACTTTTGACAAACTGTGGGAGTTGGGCTCCATTGTTAAGGCTAAAGAAAAAGGTGAATTGAGACTGGAAGGAAAAAACTATGTGGTGCAGGATGGGGACGTAATCTTTTTCAGATTTAATGTATGAGCAAATTGAAAATCCCGCTCTTCGACAAACTCAGGGCGGGGACTGAAAAGATAATATGCGCAGGCTGTTTTTTTCTAATTCTGATTCATCTCGTAGCCTCATATTTTCCTTCCGAAAGACTCTGGGGGTTAAACCTCCTTTATTATTTCCCTTCTGTTCCCCGATGGATCATAGTGGGGCTTGCTTTTTTGGCCCTGGTGCCAAAAATCAATCGGAAGCTGGTTGATATTCTGGCTTTTCTTTTTAGCTTGGTCAAAAATTTCTTAAGACCTGTAAACAAACATCTCAAATATGCCTTACTTTCCCTGCTGAGCTTTCCCTTGTTCTGGTGGTTTAAGGAAAGGATGTATCTTCTGGGGGATGGTAACTTGAGGGTAAGCGAGATCGTGGCGGGGATGAGTGTTCCCTTCACCGAGCCCTTGGACTTCTATCTTCATGCTTTTCTTTTCAAGATATTAAAGCTGAACGTCTCCCATATCTACGCTTTGTTAAGCTGTCTGGCGGGAGTTGTTTTTGTCTATTTGATATTGCTTTTAGCTGACAGAATGGGAGAAAGCGGAGAGGAAAAATTTTTCGTCTTTTCCGTTTTAGTCACCATGGGCGCAAATCAACTTTTCTTTGGCTACGTGGAAAGCTATACCTTAATGTACGTTGCCGTGGTAGCATTCTTTCTCTTCTCCTGGCTTTATCTGCAAAAAAGATGTGGCCTTTGGCTTCCCACATTTATGTTTCTTTTAGCGGTCTGCTTGCATCTGGCTGGTCTTACCCTCCTGCCTTCACTGATCTATCTATCTTTTGTAAAGATGCGCAAAAATAAATCGGAAAACAAAATCATTCTTAAACTGAAGAAACTTATGTTGCTCGTTTTTCTATTTTTCTTAATTGGAGACGGTCTCTGGATTCTGAAAAAGATTGCTCCTCCCTCCGCAAGCTTAGATTCAATTTTGCTTTTTCCACTGGGAAGCTTGGACAAAAGCCTTTATTCGCTTTTCTCTTTCTCTCATATCGTGGATGTCTTCAATCATCAGCTTTTAATCTCCCCAGTGGGTGTGGTGATCTTGTTTATTTCGATTTTTTTCTTTGGCAAACGAATTAATCTCAAATCTAATATGGTGATTTTTCTTTTGCTGGTGAGCATACCTCAATTGCTTTTTGCTATGCTTTTAAATCCCCAACTGGGCTACCCCCGAGACTGGGATCTTTTTGCCTTCACCTCTTGGGGGTATACCATCCTGGGAGTTTATTTATTCCTACAACTGTTCAGAAAACTTCAACTGGAGAGGGTTAGATATGTTACTTTGGCTCTGGTTTGCACTGCACTCATTTCAACCCTTCCCTGGATATATGTAAATGCAACCCAGAATAAAGCCATCGAGAGGTTCGGGCACATATTGAATCTGGATGTTCAACGAGCCGCTTTGGGGCACGAGTGTCTGGCCTATAACTACAGAAGGCTGGGAGAAAAGGAAAAGGAAGTGGAGGAGTGGAAGAAAGCCATCCAACTTTCAAACAAGCCCCGCTATATAAAGAATCTGGGTGTAGTCTACGTGGAGATAGGTGAATACAAAAAAGCCGCGCAAAAATTAGAGGAAGTGCTAAAGCTGGATGATTATGATCACCTTACCCACAGTGACATAGGGAAGGTGTATGTGGTGCTGGGGGAGAACAAGAAGGCGAAAATCCATTTTCAGAAAGCAGTCGATTTGGAACCGGATAATCCCGTATATTACGAGAACCTGGGTCTGTTCCTTTTGAATTCTGGCTTGTTTGAGGAATCGATACAGGTTTTAAAAAAAGCCTTGCAGATAAGACCGGACTTCTTTCCTAACTGGCGCAATTTAGGATTTGCTTACGCCAATTCAGGAAATTATATTGAAGCTATAAAACACCTGCAACTTTATCTTGATAATGCTCCAGCGCCTGAAGATCAGATTCAAATTAAGGCGATGATTGAAAAACTGAAAAAGGAGACGAGGGAACGTTGATTTCCAAAAGCGCAGAAACAAATGAAGACTCCATCAGAGGGCTTTTTAGCGCAAGAATGGAGAGGCTTGTTCTTTTCTTCTGCGCTTTTTTGATCCTTATTCATCTGGTAGCCTCATTCTTTCCCCATTTAAGACTCTGGGGAATAAATCAGCTTCACTATTTTCCACTCAAGTTCCGCATTATCGTTTCTGTAATCGGGTTTTTGATTTTGGTTCCTAAGGTGAGTAAAATTCTAACTGAGTTACTCACCGGAGTCTTTACTCCTTTGGCAGAGAAACTCAAAAAGATAAATAAATATCTTAAATACTTTGCCATCAGCTTACTTAGCCTGATTGTTTTCTGGGTGCTCAGAGCTAAAACGCCGCTTTTAGGTGACGGATATCTTCGTGCAGGTGAGATTGGGTTGGGGAGATTATTCTCAATTACCGAACCTCTTGATTT
>CAYOFL010000219.1:0-3634 GCA_964403165.1 uncultured Ignavibacteria bacterium | reverse complement strand
ATCCTACTGCCCAGCTTGTATTAGCATCCGTAACACAGACGCTTTCAAGGTGATTGCCCTGGGGCAGAGGATTCTGCCAGTACCAGCCTTCTTGAGCTTGGCTTGTGACTGCCACAAGCATTAGTCCCAAAATGATAGCGATTTTCTTGAACATCACTACCTCCTTTTTAGATTTTATCAGGCAAGCTTACTTGATCCATTATATTATAACTTAATGGATTTCTATCACAAAACAAGGGTTTTTTCATCTATGCCGGAAATGCCTTGTTCATCACGGACGAGGTATCCGTGACGAAAACAGGATTATCTTTTTATCTTTAAGCATGATTGTCTTGGGAAATCCCCGAGCCGTATTGGTTTGGCTACGCGGTCTTTTCTTGACCCTTGCCCCTAGACCCTAGCCCCTGGTCCCTGCCTTTCGGCTATTTCAGCAACAGCATCTTCTTTGTTTCAGAAACGCGAACGTCGTTTCTCTCAACAGTTAGCCTGTAAAAGTAAATGCCGCTGGCAAGAGGCTTTCCATTCTTCCCTTTTCCATCCCAAACGACCCGGCGGACGCCTGAACCCTGCAACCCGTCAACAAGTGCCCTGATTTCCTGCCCCAACAAATTATAAACCTTGAGGGTGACTCTGCCTCGTTTAGCTAAAGTGTAGCAGATCGTTGTCTGAGGATTGAACGGATTGGGGTAGTTCTGCGCCAAACTGAAATGCTTGGGTGAGCTGGGCGATTGGTTGTCGTCATCTCCTACGGCGCTGTAACCGCCGGTTGTGGTATGTAAGATTGTCCCGCCACCACCTACTGCCCAGCCGGTATTGGCATCACTGAAATGCACGCCCTCAAAGCCGATCACGGTGCCAGAGCTTTGGGTGAACCAGTTGGCTCCACCGTCTGTGGTATGCAGAATAATGCCGGACGTTCCCACGATCCAGCCGGTGTCTGCGTCCGTGAAGTAGACACCTTCGAAGCGACCTGAGGCTCCGGCTGTCTGCGGAATCCAACTGGTTCCACCATCGGTGGTTTTCAATATGGTAGCGACTGATCCGACGACCCAGCCCATTCTGGAACTCACAAAATAGAGACTATATAGGTATTCGGACGTTCCGGAACTTAAGGTATCCCAGTTGGTGCCACCATCGATGGTTTTGAGAATCGTGCCAGGACCCCCCACTGCCCAGCCGGTATCGGCGTCAGAAAAATAGATACCTTGAAGATGATCGGACGTTCCGGACGTTTGGGGATTCCAGTTGTCTCCGCTGTTGGTGGTGTGCAAGATCGTACCATCCCATCCTGCTGCCCACCCGGTGCTGGCATCTGTGAAGCATATGTCATAAAGATGATGTCCGGTTCCTGAAGCCTGAGGATCCCAGTTGTCTCCACCGTCAGTTGTGTGCAAGATCAAACCGCTCTGTCCAGCCACCCAGCCAGTATTGGCATCGGCAAAATGGATGCTGTAGAAGCCATAGTCAAAACCATGAGTCTGAGGATTCCAATTGTCTCCGCCGTTGGTCGTGTGCAAGATGGTGGCGGTTCCCGCTGCCCAGCCGATGTTGGCGTTTATGAAATGGACGTCATTAAGGCCTTTTGTAATTCCGGAGCTTAGAGCGGTCCAGTTGGCTCCGCCATCCGTGGTGTATACCATGGTTCCACTGAGGCCCACGGCCCACCCGTTTCTGGCGTCCGTGAAATGAATATCACGTAGGTCGTTAGAGGTTCCGGACGTTTGAGTTATCCAATTGGCGCCTCCATCAGTTGTATGAGCGATGGCCCCATCGTTTCCCGCGATCCAACCGGTGTCGGCATCTGTGAAGTACAGGGAGGACAGCCATTCCGACGTGGCGCAGGTTTGGAAACCCCAGGTGCTTCCACCGTCGGTGGTGTATAGAACGGTGTCCAGCAAGCCAGCCGCCCAACCGGTCTTCGAATCCACGAAATAGACATCCTTAAGGCGCCTTTGGGTCCCTGAGGTCTGAGGATTCCAGTTGTCTCCACCGTCCACGGTATACAGGATTGTGCCGTTAGCTCCCACCGTCCAACCGGTGTCGGCGTCGATAAAGTGAACAGCCTCCAATCCCTCGGCGGTGCCTGGAGTTTGAGGATTCCAATTGCCGCCTCCGTCCGTCGTATACAACATTGTGCCATTATCCCCCGTTACCCAACCGGTGTCGGCATCCGCAAAATGGACGTCATAAAGCCACTCCGAAGTTCCGGAGGTTTGAGCATTCCAACTGCTCCCACCATCGGTGGTATGCAGGATTGCACCATAGCCTCCCACCGCCCATCCATTATTGGCATCTGCAAAATAGACACTTTTAAGTTCATCTGAAGTACCAAAGCTCTGAAGATCCCAGGTGCTCCCTCCGTCAGTAGTGTTTAAGATTTTGGCACCGTCTCCTACTGCCCAGCCGGTGTTAGCATCCACGAACGAGACACTATAGAGATCATCTCCCTGTGGCAGAGGGTTCTGCCAGAACCAGCCTTCCTGGGCGAAGCTTGTAGATGCTACAAGCATTAGTCCTAAAATGATAGCGGTTTTTTTGAACATAACCACCTCCTTTTTAAATTTTAGCGGGCAAGTTTATTCTATCTAAAATTATATAACAAATTCCTCTTGAAAAATCAAGATTTTTCATTGAGCGTTCTTAAAAGCCAAATTGGGAAAGGTTTTGCTGGAGGTCAAGTTTTCGTAGGGACAGCCCTTGTGGCTGCCCTGCATAGAGTTAGGACAGGGACAAGCCCTGTCCCTACATAAAAATCTTTACCCTGTTCACCTAAAGGTGAACACTCCAAATTCTCCTTTCCAAGCAGTTTTTCAGAGAGATTTATCCGTGCCTGAAATGCCTTATTCCGGTGAAGACCATGGCTATTTTGTGCTCGTTAGCCGCCTTTATCACCTCTTGGTCTCCTTTCGAACCTCCCGGCTGGATAATTGCGACCACACCTGCACCACCAGCAGCATCCACCCCGTCTCTTTTAGGAAAGAAGGCGTCCGAGGCCAAAACCGAACCCTTAGCTTTATCTCCTGCTTTCCTGGCGGCAATTATCGAAGAATCCACCCGGCTCATCTGTCCCGCTCCGATTCCCACGGTCTTTTCACCCTGTGCCAGAAGAATGGCATTGGATTTGACGTGCTTCACCATCCTCCAGGCGAAAAGAAGCGATTTTGTCTGCTCGGGAGTGGGGGCAGCTTCTGTTACCACCTTCAACTCATCTTCTTTTATCTGATAATCATCTGGTGTCTGTAATAAGGCTCCGCCTTTGATGATCTTTACCATATCTGGTTTGCTACCTTGAGAGTTCAAAAGATCCGGACAGGACAGAAATCTTCGATTCTTTTTCTTTTTCAGAAGTTCAAACGCCTCCGATTCGTAACCGGGAGCAAGCACGCATTCCACAAAAAATGTATTATGAATCTTTTCTGCTGTGGCCATATCAACCAGCCGGTTAAAACCGATTATGCATCCGAAAGCAGACACAGGATCACAAGCCAGAGCATCTTCATATGCTTTATCCAGCCTGTCCGCGCAGGCGGCTCCACACGGATTGGTATGTTTAAGTATCACCGCAAATGGTCTTTCGGAAAAATCCTCCAGCATGGCTAAGGCGGCATCCAGATCGTTGATGTTGTTATAGGAA
>CAYOFL010000218.1:0-3638 GCA_964403165.1 uncultured Ignavibacteria bacterium | reverse complement strand
CAGTTTGATGGCCCGGTTGAAGTCAGCCAAGGCCTCCTTGTAGCGCTCCATCAGCCGGTAGGTATAACCCCGGCTGGCAATGGCCCAGGTGTAGTCAGGCTCCAGTTTGATGGCCCGGTTGAAGTCAGCCAAGGCCTCCTTGTAGCGCTCCATCAGCCGGTAGGTATAACCCCGGCTGGTAATGGTCCAGGTATGGTCAGGCTCCAGTTTGATGACTCGGTTGAAGTCAGCCAAGGCCTCCTCGTAGCGCTTCATCAGCCGGTAGATCTCACCCCGGCTGGCAATGGCCCAGGTGTAGTCAGGCTCCAGTTTGATGACTCGGTTGAAGTCAGGCAAGGCCTCCTCGTAGCGCTTCATCAGCCGGTAGATCTCACCCCGGCTGGCAATGGCCCAGGTGTAGTCAGGCTCCAGTTTGATGACTCGGTTGAAGTCAGGCAAGGCCTCCTCGTAGCGCTCCATCAGCCGGTAGGTATAACCCCGGCTGGCATAAGCTTGTGCCAAGGGTTCCACCCCCAGTTCTATCGCTTGACCGAAATCTCCTAGAGCCTCCTCATAGCGCTCTAATTCCCGATATGCCAGGCCTCGATTGGCAATGACTCTAGCGTTATCAGGCTGAAGTTTAATGCCTTCTTCAAATGATCTAGCAGCTTTGTTATAATCCCCGAGGCTTAAACAGACGCGTCCTAGGCTGGAGTATGCTGCGGCGCGTGTCTCCTGGTCATCGGGCGGAGCGAGTTTAATCGCCTTCTTCAATGCTCTTCTAGCCTCGGAGTACCGTTTGTTATCAAAGAAGGCTAGCCCCAAGGCTAGATGAGCAGCGCTCGAGTTAGGTGCTCGTCTGATCGCTCGGCGCAGTATCCTGCAAGCTTCGGTGTATTCACCTGCTCGGCGAAGAGCCATACCCAGGTTCAGATAGGCCTCATAAACCTCTTTTGCAATTGTAGCTTCTATTTCTTTCCCAGTCATTTTCTCCTATAGGAAGTACTTATAATTGCGGGCTTTCCTGAATACACCGTCTATTGAGCGATCATTTACATCTAAGTCACTAAATTCCCCTCCTATTATCTGGCGTAGCTCAGCAGTGAGCATATCCAGTGTTCTCCAGGTTTCGGACTGGCTCATTCTAGTCAGATCGAATGCAGCGGCACGAACCTTTTCGTCAGCCGTGCGTGACAACTGGTCGACCAGTTGCACTAATAGTGAGGTCAAAGGACTGTCGGTCCGGTAGGCTTCCTTGGTCAACGTATTAAATAAACAACGTGCCAAAGCAGCTTCACCCACCCCATAGGGCATCCCTGTTGCAAAACAGTCCCAGGCTTTCAGACACAGTAGAGATTCGTCAGTGTGCCTGATCATCATTTCATCCTGGACTTCAACGAAGAACTCACGCAGTGATTCTAAGCTTTCCCTGGCCTCTTCGTGTTCGCCGCGCAGATAGAAGAGGCGGGCACGTTCATACCGCAGGTAAGCCTGGATCCGTTTCGGTGCAAGACCGCCGCCCTCAGCCTGTTCGGCCATTTTAAGATCGCGCTCAGCCTCGAAGAGCAGCCGTTTGCGCTGTGGGTCCTCCGCAGTTTGAGCCAGATTGAGCAGTTGCTGGGCCAATAGGTAATGGCGGCTGGTTGGTCGGCCGGCAGGAGGTGTTGGTGGGTAAAAAGCTTCAATGCTTTCGGAGAGTGCTAGCCTAGCTTCAGGGTCGTCAGTCAGTTGGTAGAGAGCCGGGTGGCCACCGCGTTTCTTCGGCTTGTCGGGGTGAGGGCGGGAGATCAGTAGCCCCTCCCGCTTCATGCGCTGCAGCTCAGTGCGCACGCTTTCCGGGTTCAGACCGGTCGCTCGGACTATGTCAGCCACGGTAAATCCTCGTAGCAGCAGCGCGTTGTGCCGAACTTTGAACTTGACTTCGCTCATACTAGCCCGATGATTCATATTCCCTCCTCGCCTTGATTCTTGCTCACCTGAGCAAGTATATCACTAGAAGTTGAGGGTTTCAAATTGGTGAAAGAGTTGCCATCAACTCTCGGACATTCGCCGAAGCCTGAATCTTACGCAGCAGCCGATCTCGGTTAGTCGTAAACTCATGTTCGAGCGCGTTGATGAACTGAGTGAGCCAGTAGATGTTCTCCTCCTGTTTAGGTGAAAACGCCCCGAGTTCATATGTGATTTGCATAAATCGCTCTGGCAGGCGAGTTGAGAGCCAGTCATCAAAGAAACTCGCAAATTTGCAGGCGTTGCGTGGGATGGGGTTAAGATTGTAATATAAGTGCCCGCGAAAAACGTCGACTTGGTCTAGGTTCAAGCCGGTTTGATTAGGAGATCTGTTCCATTCTCGTTTGAGGAAGGAAAAAGCTGCGTGAAGCATCCAACCGTCGTTGAAACGCTCATTGCCGTAATCAGTAGCGTAGACATGTGCGGTGTATTCATGAAGGAAAAGGAAGGGGTAGGCCAGGTACATATTGAAATCGTGCTCGAATGTGAAGCGGCCTAGCACCACATACTCATAACCCTCATAGCTACTGTAGTAAACGATAGGGGCTGCACGATAACCGAATGGCTCTGCCAGCATAGCCATACGGTCATCTGGATCCGGTGCGCCATGGTCGAACATGAGACGGCATCCAACGCCGAGTCGCTTTTGTGTCTCCGGCCAAGGGGAGCCTTTAAAGAAGCGACGGGCAAGCTCACGACCCTGAGCATGAAACTGCTCTATATCAGCCTGATAGTTCCAGGAAGAGGCCTTGTCTCGGACGGCTACCACGATGTCGTCGAAGATGGTTGCAGCAACCTTGTTCGTATTGCGGAACTTGCTGGCCTCGGCGTGTAACTGGTCTCCGAATACTTCAGCTGCTTGATGAACGTCTCTCACATCGGAATCGAAGAATTCATGCAACGCCTTGTCGAAGCGTTTCAAGCAAGTTTCGTAATCCATGCGCAGGTCACCCTGGGTAGCATCTTGGAGGTCGTGCAGCCGGGTTAGCAACTCACGGCAGGCCAGCGTGTAAATATCGATCTTGATAGCGACAATCTCTGGTAGCGCCCTCGTAGTATCTCGCCTTACCTACTCTTTCCTTCTGCTTTTCCTCTTTTTGCTTCTAGACCTCTGTCTTACCTCGAACCGCTCCTGCAACACTCGCAAGATTAACACCTTGTATGTCTCTAAGGCAATCCCGGACAGTAGTGTCAAGCCTACGATGATCGCAGCGTCAGTAGGGAAGGTTTTCTCGATCTCGATCTGGATATGCTCATCGGAGAGAAGGTCGGCTCGTCCTGCCTCGCGGAGCGCTGTCTCGATCAAGGGCATCAATTCCTCCTTGGCAGAGGCGATAGTGTCGGGCGGAATTGGTGTGAGTTCCAGTTCGATAACTTCGTAAGTCTCAGACATGGTTATCTCCTTTCTAACTTGTTGCGGCTGCTACTCGATGCATTCTAGTGTACTATTCTGCAAACTGCTTGACAAGCCGATTAGGGATGAGTAGTATCATTTTGTATTATGAATAATCTAGCAAGGAATCAGGTTCAGATCTTTCATTGCCACGTTTCTGAGTGGCTCAAACGCACACAATCATTACGGTCTATTCAAGGGACATCTTTAGAAAGCGCGCGCCGTGTCAAGTCGATATTCCTCGATTCACCTCTATGAT
>CAYOFL010000217.1:0-3676 GCA_964403165.1 uncultured Ignavibacteria bacterium | reverse complement strand
AATTATTTCAATTTAGCCTTAAAAACCCTTTTTATTTTGGCTTTCTTGGCTTTGTTGCAATTTCGCAAGGTTTAGCGTTGATTTTTTAATTCCGTCTATCGACTCCGATTTTTTTTGTATTGAGTATTTTTAAATTTGATTTGGGAACAAATTTAAGAATGGAACTATTTCATTCGGGTCTTTAACAAAAAATAAAGCCTTTTTATGCTAATCCAATTTTTCAACAATTTAAGCCTAAACTTGCCCTCAAAATTGGGTTAAATTGGATTACGTCTTGCGATTCGCAAGCTTAAGAGCTTGCTCTATTTTTTAATTCTCTCCATCGCTTTTGATTTCTCATATTTAGCATTTTCAGGTTTAATTTAGGTATAAATTTAATAATACTATCGGGGGCGAGCGTCCTGATACCTTTTTTAGATTTCTTTTTCTTTTTTATCGTAAATGGACAGCTATTTTCCTCTGGAAGCTTATTTCTTAAATTTGCCCCTAAATCAAGCGGACATATGTTACAGGAACAAACATCAAACCGCGGACATTTTTTCATATTTTCTAAGTTTTCATTTTTCATATCTAAATTCTTATAGTAACTAATACTCTATAGTTTTATTGCTTATAAGGTAAGGGTTACTATAGTTGGACATAATTACTATATGGTTATTTTCCATATAGTAATATAGTCATTTTTCTATAATAGGAATGTTATCTTTTTTAATTTCTTTATTCATTAGTTCTTCATTATATTTGGCAAGAATTTTTTCTTCAATTTCTTTCCATAAAACCTTATCTTCACACCAAAACTCTTTATGAAACTTACCAGTTCTGCTTCGGTATGCTGGCGGGGTAAGCCAAAGCTTGCTTCCTTCTTTATTCGTCATATATTCGCCCTCCCTTATCCGAAATCCTTTAATTTTGAAAGGACCAAGAGCAATAGTAACAATTGCTTTTTCTTTAGAATCCGGGTCGTCAATTATTTTCATATTTATTTTAAGATTTTCATTTTCAATAATTATTTTCATTTTTATTTTAGGACTAATAATCGTTATATAACCGACCTTTTAGAATTTTATGATTCATAAACAAAGTTTGTGGTTCAACTAAAATTTTTCCTTGTCTAAAATCTTTAATTTTTTTTTCAAGAGTAGAAGATTTTTTAAATACAAAAACCGCCCTTTTTCTGTCAATATTTCTCTCAATATCAACTAATTCCTCTTTTAGGGTAAGTAAGGTGACGGCAAGGTAATATTCGCTACTTTTAAAATTTTCTTTTTCTGTCATAATTATTTTTATTTTTATTTCTTTGGAATTCTATCTGAGCAACGAAAATCTCAGCTAGTCTATCGCTGGCTATTTCTAATATTTTATTTTTGGTTTTTTCATTCTTTTTAATTTTTTCTTTCATAAAAAAATAAGCTTATGTTTTAAGCTTACTTTGTAGCTAGTTGACTCAACTGAGAGTCAACGATTAAGCGGTTCTAGAGAACGATTTACGAGAAGTTCTGAATATATTTTTCCCTGTTTTTTCTTTAACTTTTTTATTTACCGCACAAACAGCATCATAAACAGTTCGCCAATCATTTTTTTTAAAATCTTCACCACCAATTATTTCTTCCATTATTTCATCCCAGCTAACAATTTCATCAATTTTTTTATTAAACAAGACCCTGCAAACACAGAATTGTCTTGAGCCATGAGGTATAGGAATTTTTATATCTCCCCAAATTATCTGAGGAGGATTTTCAATAAATTTCGGAGAACCATACATCCTTTTTGCTGTTTTAGTAAATTTTAAATATATTTTATCTTCAGGAGAGTTTAAATAATTTATATCTTTGATTAACTTTTTTTCATTATTTATAGATAAAAATTTGATTTCTCCATCTTCTTCTAATTTTTCTAAACAAGAAATAACGTCTTTTAGAAAATCAGTATTATCAATAATTTTTTTGATTTTCTGGTTTTGTTCAATCATAGTATCGCTTGTATAAATATGGTGTTGTTTGTAAGGATAACTTTTTACCACATCACCTCTATTCCAAATACTAACTATCTCCTCAAGAGATAAAATGATAATATTATCTTCGGATATCTCTCCCTTACTTTTTATAAGTTCTAATAACGATTTTAAGTAATCCATATTTATATTTATTTTTATACTCCTATTTTTTCATTTTACCTTTTTTAGCTTGATTTTTCAACGAAACAATGATATTTTAAATAAAAAAGCATCCGCTTTAAATATAAATATTAAAATCAAGATAAATATTACAATATGGGACAATCCCAATTATCAAAATCAGACATTAAAAGAGCTTGCGATATTCTTCGCAGGGATGATGGCGTTGGTGCTGGTAATTATGTAGAGCAATTGTCGTGGTTGCTTTTTTTACGTGTCTTTGAAAATGTTGAAGCTCAGCTCAAAGAAATTACTGAAGCGGAAGGTAAAAAATATCGGGATATTATAAGCAAAGAATATCAATGGTCTTCCTGGGCTAAGAAGGGCTGGAAGGATAAAGACGAGTTGGTTCATTTTGTTAGCAATAAATTATTCCCATATTTAAGAAACTTAAAGGGCACAAGTGAAAAAGAAAAAATTGGAGAAATTTTCCGAGAGCTGGACGGTAATAAAATTCGCTCTCCTTACACGATGTTAGATGTAATTGATATTCTGGATAAAATTGAGATGGCTCATTACCAGGATACTCATTTCTTATCACAAGTGTATGAAGAAATACTTCAAGAAATGGGAGCTGAGGGTGGCTGGGCTGGCGAGTTTTACACGCCTCGTCCAATCATTCGTCTAATGGTAAATATCGTTGACCCGAAATTGGGTGATACAATTTTAGATCCCTTTGTTGGTTCGGCTGGTTTTTTGGTTGAGAGCTTCCATTATATTGAAAAAAACTTAAGCAAAAAGTTAAAACTTGGAGTTAAGGAATGGAAAATTTTACAAACCAAAACTTTTTATGGACAAGAGAAAAAACCTTTGCCGTTTCTTATTGGCACAATGAATATGATTTTACATCGGATTTTAGTCCCTAATCTTGTTAGAACAAATACTTTAATGGAAGATGTTCATAATGTGCCCGAAGCTCAAAAGGTAAGCGTAACTTTGACCAACCCTCCGTTCGGAGGACAAGAGCATCAGACCGTTCAAAATAATTTTACAATCCCCGTAGCGGCAACCGAAGGATTGGCTTTGCAGTATGTAATGAGACAATTAAAGAATGGCGGGCGTTGCGGTATTGTATTGCCTGAGGGTAAAATCCTATTTGGCGTTGGTGCTTTTCAAAAAATTAGAGAAGAATTACTTCAGAAATTTAATGTGCACACAATCATATCATTACCTCAGGGGGTATTTGCGGCTATGGGAGCGGGAGTTAAAACAAATCTTGTCTTCTTTGAAAAAACGGGTTCAACAAAAGAGATTTGGTATGGTGAGGTTACTGGTAAATTTACTAAGAAAAAAATCGTTCTTGACTCAAGTTTTGAAGGAGTGTTTAAAAAGTGGCAAAAGCGAGAAGTTTCTGAAAATACCTGGATAGCATCAATTGAAGAAATTCAGAAATGTAATTTTGATATTTCTCCAAAGAATCCGAGTAAGTTAGCAGAAAAAGAATTGCCAGATCCAGAAGAACTACTCAATCGTATTGCTAAATCTCAAAAAGAAGCGGAACAG
>CAYOFL010000216.1:0-3679 GCA_964403165.1 uncultured Ignavibacteria bacterium | reverse complement strand
TGATAAGTGACTCCCCACTCATCCATCGATTGTTTAAGAATCTTTTTTTGATTTTCCAAATTAAAAAACCTCCTGAGATTTTTTCAAAAGTCTTATATTTTCTAATTCCTTTCGTATTGCTGATTTTATGAATTCTGCCCTTGAACTAAATCCACCATCTTCCTCATCACCAATTAATTTATCAACTTTCTTAATCAATGATTTTGGTAATGAAACAGTTGAATATTTTTTAGATTTTTTAATTATCATCAATTACCTATCAACCATATATGATTGAGCTTATATAAATATTTTTCAAATTATTATTTAAAGATCTATTTTTTTTCTAATTTAATTTAAAGAAGTATAACAAATCAGTAATTGATCCATTTGTGAAAAACTAAAATATAAAAAGTTTATGGACTTATAAAATAAGCTCAATATTATTATGTGTAATAGAACTATAATTTATTGATGAATCATGCGTTATGTTACTGTTTCTCTTCCAGAAATACTCATTAAAGAAATTGATGAAATTATTGAAAAAAGAATTAAAGGTTATGTCAGCAGAGCTGAATTTATAAAATCTGCGATTCGTAGAGAATTATCTGAAATTAAGAAAGAGCATACTATTCTAACATCAAATGATTATATTTACGATGAAAAAAGAAGAAAATATGTTAGGAAAGATAAATTAAAATGAATAGTTTAAATTAATCCCTCTAATTGTTTTAATGAATCATTAATAAAATTTGTCGCTATTTTTTCCAAACTTTTATCTAGATCCTGATCTAATTGCTCATAAATAGATTTCAATTTTTCATAGTTTTTATCAGGAAGATCAATTTCAATTTTAATTTTCAAAACCTCTTACCAGAATTTTCCATCTAATAATGAGAAGTTCTTTTCTTTAAGGATCGCTTTCTTTTGTCTTAAAACAGATTCCATACTATAGAGAACAAATGCTTCGCCAAAGTCGGTTATTATATCCTTAAATCTCTCATAAATATGTTCCTGCTTTAATTGAAGCCTATCTTTAATCTCTGTCTTATTAATCTTTATTCCATATATCCCATCAGGCAATATAGTTATTTCAAAGTAATTTACCCTAGAAACGAATGTTTTACTTTCCTTATAGCTATATTTTTCTTCAATAATTAAGTCCTCTTTAAAAAGAGACTTGTTAAAACCGATTTTAATTTTTCTCTCTTCATTTTCATCTAATTCGAATATTTCCGGTTCACAAAAAATTCTCTCAAATTCATATACTTTATGTAGTCCGATTATGACAGCAATATAGTTCCTCTTTCGATTTAGCGAAGGGTATTTCCATTTCACTGGAATAAGCAACCCTATTTTTTTATCATATTCTAAAACTTTCTCAAAAATAGATTTTAATTCTTTTTTCTTTTTATTTACTGTTTTATTTAACATTTTTTTTGTCTTGTATTTTTTAAAATTTTTATCCCTATAACGACAAAAAAGTAAGTTAATCAAATATTTAACTCTTTACTAAATCAGTAAATTTCCATACCCTCTCCCCTAACAAGAGAGAGTAGATTGAAAGTAAAAAATGAATTTTAAAATTAGTTATAAATTATTTATTTTTATAATTCTTGAAAGTGTTTTTAGGTTTTCTAAAAGTACTTTTATAATTTCTGAAAAATAGTTTTATTTTCCTTATTTTCTTCTTTTATTTTAAAATACTCATCTCTACATTTATGGGAGCAAAAAATATGCTTTTTATAAACAATTCCTGAATTTGAATCTTTCTTACAATTTTCACAAATCATTTCCATAACTCCTTAAACCATTCAAATATTGCAGCAAATAATTCATTAATAGATTCTATAGAGAAATTATTTTCAACTATATAATTCATTATGAAAAAAGATAAGAGGAGGGTAAATATACCAAATAATAGAATTATGTCATTAATAATTAAAATGATTATATCCTTAGTTCTTTCTTTCATTTTGTTATCTCCTTTATTTAAAATCTTTTAAATCGATTTGATTTAAAATTTGAAAAAAATAAATTTAAGTTTTCTTTCCACATTGAATGCAAAAATCATCCTCAGGATTTATATTTGCTCCACAATTAGGACAGAATCGTACTTGTGATGATATTTGGGGTGTAAATTGAGACTGAACTACAGGTTTTACTCCCCAATTAATACTATTACACATTGGACATTTACTTGCTTTTAGACCATAATATATTAAATATATTATCCAACCGAAACACGTACAACAACAGAGAAGTAGAAAAGCAATGGTATTGAATTTTTTAATTGGTTCTACTAATTGCCTACAATTATTACAATATTTCATTTTTTTATTAACCTTTTTTTAATTTTAATATAAAATCCTATATTATTAAATGTCGCCTAATTCTATCCTTCCTTTCTTATATATTTATCCCTTCTATATCCCAATTAATAGATTTTTTAAGTATTAATTTTTACTTTTTATATGTCGGGAAAGAAATATGATCTGAAAATAAATTATAAATTATTTGAAGTTTTTAAAAAATATCTCGACAAACATCCAGAGTTAGGATATCGTTCTGTTTCTGAGTTTCTTAATGAAATTATCAGGGATAAAGCAAAAGAACTTTTAAAATCTGATAAGATTTAAAGAAAAATTAGAATAAAAAAAATTAAATCCATGGATTCATAAATAATACTTTTAAGAGTATGGAAATTTGAATTTTAAAAATAAAAATCAGATCTTCAGGTCCAAAAAATAAAAAAAAATTAGGATTCAATTTTTGCCTTTCTTTCAGCTAGAACTTGATCAAGTTCTTTAACTACTTCCTTATAAGGAATTCTATATTTATCCTTTAACTCCTGAATCTTATCTCTTACTTTTCTTCTTTCTCTTCTTATTCTATGAATCTTTATTGTATTGTCTCTTGTTGGTTTATTTGAATCTAGGAATTCTCGAAATCTTTTAAATTCTGAACTTATTGCAATTTGAATGTCTTCTATATCTTCCTTATTTGTATTATTTATTTCTAAGATTTCTATTATCCTTTTTACTTCTCTTTTTCTATCAACTTCCTTTTTTTTTAATGAAGGAATTGCTTCAATTTTTTTAGGTCTTACTGGTGGCTTTGGTGGTCTTAAATCAAGTTTTTTCTTAGGTTTTTCTACTATTAAACTTCCAAAATCGAATTCAGGCATCTTTTTTTACCTCTCCGAATAATTCTTTTATTCTCTCAATTTCATTTGTTTCTAAATCGACTTTTATTCCTGCATTAGTAAATGGAATTATCATTTTCTTTAGAATTTCAGTATCAATTGATATGGAAGTAATTCCTTCAATATATTGTTCTACAAGAATGGGTAATTCTTTTTGAATCTCTTCCTTTCTACTTCCAGGAACTTTAACAGTAGCAACAACTAATTTTTCACCATATTTTAATGGTCTTCCTAATTTACTCATATTTTTACTTTTACCTCTTTAAATTTATTATAGTTCTCAACTTTAATTTCATATTCTCTTATCATTGAATCTAAGTAGTTAATTGCTTTCTCAAAATATACTCCCTTATCTTTATCTGGAGCAGTATCTTTTGGAACACAATGAAAATAACCTTTAATTGATTTTAGATCGTATAAAACTCTTGCTGGATGTACATTTCTAACCATTTTAATTTTTCTCCTTTATATTAACTCTTTTGCCTTTTTTAGTTT
>CAYOFL010000215.1:0-3701 GCA_964403165.1 uncultured Ignavibacteria bacterium | reverse complement strand
TTGTTCTAAAATGTACAGCCTCAGAGTCTACCACTTGCTTTAATGCTTTACAAATCAGCTTTAGTTTTTGTGTCTTACTTGTCATTTTTCCTTTTCCCCTGTATAGTTCATACACACGGTTCATAAGGTCGTGTACTAATAAAAACCACAACACTTATATATTTAAATTTAACGGCTACCCACTTCTTACCCATTCTATATAAACGTTCAGTTTTTTACAGAAAAGTTGAATGTTTGTTCATTTTACATATTTTTTACTGGTTATACATTCATATGAAGAATATTTCATATTTCTTACATCAATCAGAAAGTGCGGGGGGGAACTCTGTAAAAATTTTGGGGGAAAAGGGGGAGCGCAGTAAAGGCACAGAATACCCCTCAATCCTCACGGAATTGAGACGCTCCCCGAACTAATCTAATATTACCACTTGGTAATATTTAAACTTTATGGTGTTCGATTCTAAACGACCACAAAACAAGCTTCTTTTCTCTTTCAGTCAGATTAAAAATAACAGTTTGGGAAAAGAATAGCATACGACAATTTTCGAACCATAAAACTTATATTATAGTTTGTTCCATTACTGTACCACAAACCTTTAAATAGGGGAAATAAACTATGGGAAAAAAAGAATGGAAAGCGATAAAGTGTAGCAAAAAAACTTTTGAGTCTTTAGATTTTCTAGCCAAAATTTTAAACATGAAAAAATCTGCTTTCATTGAGGAACTTTTCGAGAAGCTAATCAACATTTTTAACGAATATCCAAAAAGCGCAAACATAATGTATACTGTTTCTCGAAACCAGTTAATCATTAACAGTTACGGAAAAAGCAACATAATTTCTGGTGTAGCTCCGACAGATCAAAACAGCACACCAGAGCAAGAAGATGCAATCATAAAAGGAACGGTAGAACCTGTTTTCAACAAAGAAAAATCAGAGATAGACGAAAAATTAGAAGAAACTTTTGGAAGTGATGAAAAGTGACAACCTGTTATTTTTGCGGTCTAGTGCTAGGCGAAAAGAACACTTTTCGAGTGCTGACCTATAACGAACAAAACATCATTGAAGTGGATGCGTGTAAAAGATGCGCGAAAAAACACCAAAGTGATGTTAAAAAACAAGAAAAAAAGGTGAAATAGATGAGTGAAGATTATGAAGAGTTTAAGAAAAAACATGCCAAAGAACTAAACGTTACGATTGACCCAAAACCGATGCAAGAGCTTATGGAGCGCAACAAAGAACTTAATGCAATGTTACAGGATGCTCTAGGAGAAAAAGACGATTATAAGGCGAAATTAAGAATAGTTGGCGAACAGATGCTTAATGACAAAAAGAAGGCTTTAGGCGCGCCTGATTCCATTTCTAGCCCTAGAGAGCTTATGGAATGGGAGAAGGAACATGCAAACGAAGACGATAGCGGAACTGAAGATAATGTAGGACACGGTAGTGCTGGAAGCGTTAGTTTAAGCGATAACCAGCAAATAAAACCTAAAAAAGTTTTCAATTCACAGAAAGAAATGATCGATCACTTGACAGAGAGAGAAGCACAAGGAGATAAAGAAGCTGGTCAAATCTTGGATAAGCTTACTGAGAAGTGGATGAAAAGCGCACAAAGACAGCATGACGGTCAACATCTAGTTTTAGCTGATGCGGAAAAGGCATATGAAAATGAGGGAATCATAAGCGTCATGCAAGAACGCGAAAGAGAAAAAATAAAGGTGAAGAAAAATGCAAGAAAATAAACAAAATAACGTAAAAGTTAGAGTTTTCGATGTTGACAAAACCGAAAAAGTGCATGAAACACTAACTCCGTTCTATGACGGTGAATTAAAGTACAAGAAAAAGCGAATATTGTTTAAGAAAGTAGACGGACATTGGCGAAAAGCGAGAGAAGAGACAAGTATCGTAAGTTTTGCGGAAGTTCACAAAGACCTGAAAGATCAGGTAAGCCTAGAGGTCATAATCAAAAGAATTGCGATTGATACACAAGAAATCAAAAATATTTTCGGTTTCTTCAAAGGTAGATGCGTGGTTTCTACTGTAATGCCTAACACTAAACTAAGCGTCTCAGACAATAAGGTATTTCTCCACACTTTTGACGGTGACTCTGTTTTCTGTCAACCGATTTGTCCAGTTATACAAAGTAATATATATAAAACTAAATTCGATTCAAAAATAAAGAGAATTTCAACTGAAGAGGCTGTCGAATTAGTCAAACATGGAGTTCAAATTTTCGAGGAGAACCCTAACGCAAGAACCAATCGAGACAGATACAGAGTTTCAACGGTCTATTCGGGAAGACGGTTCTAGTCTCCGCAAGGATGGGGAGGGCGTTATCACCTAATAACTTCCCCATCCCTTCAAAATTGAGGTTTAGATCATGCCACAACCAATAACACTTAAAGAAAAAATCGAATTAATAGAGAAAAAGCTGTATGGGTTAGATCGAAGCCTTTTGAACGGTATCGAAATCAGTCTTTTTCAGAAAGGCGAAAATCAAATATTTAAGCGCGTACATTATCACGGTTCTGTCATTCAGACTTATTTTTATGTTAAAAACAAACCGTATCCTGAGAGCTACATAGGACACGGTATACAGACTCTTCAGAGACATTTAGGTGTAAACAAGAAAACGGCAATATTGGTTTTTATCGCCGAGCTAACGAAACTTTTCAATAGAATCAAAAAAGATGAGAAAATTGAGGGAAAAGGCGAAATTTTAGAGAAACTACAGGAAAAAATCGAGAAAATCATATGGAAATATCCTATGCCAACATACAAAAAAACCTGTCAAAGTTGCGGAAGGGAATTTAAGACCAAACACAAAGATCATGATTTGTGTTCAGGTTGTTATTATTGGCAAAACTACGAAAGAACGGCTAATCCTAAACCTCAGAAACCAGAGCCTAAAAACAGGTGTAAAAGGTGCGATGCGGAAATTCCGCCCAAATATGAGTACTGCGAAACCTGTAAGCAAGTTTTGATACTGAGGGGAGAGATCAAAGGCGAAATCAGAACCTAGAAGGTGGTGAAAAAGTGAACAAAGAAGAAAGAGCCGAATATATGAGGGAATATAGGCAAAAGAACAAAGGCAAAATTAAGCTTCGAGACCGCATAAGGAAAAAGCTTTCTAGGGCAAAAGACAGGGTTAAGCGCAAGAAAGAGAAAGACGCTGAAATCGAGAAACAGATCAAACAGGGAGACCTAAACGCTGGATTAAATGACGGTTTCATGTCATGGGAAGAGTACCAGAAATTTTACGCTGATATGGGCTATAAGGTAAACAAAAAGATGTACTTTGAAGACCGTCACAGACATAATGCAGAGCAAGAATCAAAGAGGCACAGTCCAGAAACAACTGGACTTAGAGCTATTTTAGGCAATGTTCCGTATAACGCCGAGTATCCAGCAAAGTGCGAAAATGTTAGGCTTATGCTATTAGGGTTAAGACCTAAAGAAACATGGGTTATTGATTCGCATAACACATGTGATTTTTGTAACGAGTGGATACGCAGAAACAAACGCCATTTTTCAGTTAATTGGAGTGACGGAGCTGTAGACCTCTTTCACGGACACGAAAACCAGCCTAGACACGGCGTACCAAACAAAGAATCAGAGAAGATTATGAGTGAAGAAATGAAGAAAAATGTACGGAGACAACTATAATGAAGAATGGACAGAGTGAAAACAGCTAACAAAGTGT
>CAYOFL010000214.1:0-3712 GCA_964403165.1 uncultured Ignavibacteria bacterium | reverse complement strand
ACCCCGGGGACACCAGGTGACCCTCACCCGGGGATACTAGCCCGGCCAGTGACAGGTGCAAGACTCCAGCGAACGATGAACTTACTGTTTGCTGGCGCAGCTTGGAACCGCCATCTATACTCAGTGCAGTGAAGGTTCTGTCGTGGCGTGCCTGGCCATTGCGCTTGGAAAAGACCGGTGGGGTTAATGACTTTGATAGTCGGTTGTTGCAACTTCTGAAATGTCACACAACGCCTGATATCAGGATGTTCAAAATGATATGTTAAGTGCAGATCCCTGAAGTTTCGCAAACAATGAAAGCTCGACTCATCTTCTCCTTCTGTCACGAATAAGTTCGGATAAGACCACGACCACGCGAACTTTACCCAAGTGTTTGGACGTGGTTCAGGAGTGAAGATAAGCCTTACAGCCTTGACGCGAGGGGTACTGTCACCAGCAATCTCGATAGCGTTAACTGTGAGTTGATCAGGCATAGATGTAAGAACTCGGCAATGGAAGCTAGCTCCATTGAACCTCGCTGATTGGGGTGCAGAGAGGAGCTTTTGAAAAGAAGGAAGCACTTCATTTGATGGAACATGCTTATCTAGCCCGAAATAATGGGTAGTCCCTTTGAAGTTATTTCCTGTTATCAGGATCTCCCAGACGAACTCGATGTAACCGTGTCCATCTGGACCAATTACGACATCCTTGGTCGCTGCGAGAACATTGTAGGGCTGCTGCATTTCGCCTGTAACCTTATCTTTTGGGGTAAATTGGGCGGGATTCCAAAGAAACTTCTCCTTTATATCATGTAAGGAAGAGAATACGTCGCGCAGAAAATAGACTGGATCTTCTTGAATGGAAACAACGTACGCGAAATGCTTCTTGAGCTCCTGCAGAGCTGAACCGTGCTCGGGGACGGCGAATAGCACAAGTTTATTCTCAAAGATCGCTTCTGCAATTGGTAGCAGAAGCCATTCAGGAAGTTCATGCTCCCCCATGAGGAAGCAAAAGAGAGGTCCTTGTTGTTGCCGTCTTATCAGCTCATCGGGCGGATTCGCTTGTTTGAGATTAGTTGGGATAGCCTCAACGTCGAACCCCGACCCTTTTAGAGCAATCTCGAGCAATCTGCAAGAGCTATCACCTGCAATGTCTTCATGGACAAAAAGCACACTTCTCGCTCGTTCCACTTGGACTCCCTTATTCTTTTCGGACAATCTGTCCCTCCTAGGTTTCTATCAGGGAAGAAAGGGATAATCGATTACCAACGACCTCGATTTTCTGGACATTCACTCCCTTTCTAGCGTATAGGCAAAGCATGAAAAGCTACTTGCGCGAAATTACACCTGCATCTGAGAGGCCAGGCCCGAGGTTCCTGCGGAGAACGCCGCGTACAAAATCGTGCATTTCGTCAGCATCAGAGGCAGTGGGCTTGTATCCGCGGCGCGGATGCAGAGTCCGATTTCGTAGGCTTAGGAAACGCCTGAAAGTACGACGATCCATTCGAAGGTCAAAACTGGTCTCGTCGTCTATGAATTTGACTACCGCTCTAATCCCCTCGGTCATTACGAGCTTGTCGGTCGCACCAAGCTTGCTTGCCAAGTGTGTGAGTACTTGCTCCAGAATCATCGCGCACACTGCAATAGCGATATCATAGGCTTTGGCTTTGTACTCCCTGGCGAACCGTCTCAATAACACCTCAAAATACAGTTCCTCAACTTGAGCGGAAAGATACCTAGCGACGGAAGAGTCAGGCATACTTCGCTCCTTCGGACGATAAATCACACTTGACTGGAGTAGTGCAATTGGTAGATGTCTTTCATGGGTTGCCACTCCAACGAGAAAGGTGTCGCCCTGTTGCGAGAAGCAGATCCGCTGTACTTGCTCAAAGGCTTCGCACCAATTTGAATAGTCGACCACCACAAGAATAACATCTGATGAGAAAAGCGACCGGAGTAAGTTATCCATCTTCATCACCGATGGAACGTAAGAGTACTTCTTGGGGCACACAGATTAATTCGATCCCGAAGAGCTCTAGGTGGGGAGCTATCCCGGTTATCCACGAAGGCAGATCTTGCGCTGGCGCGATGACAATCACGCAATACTTCTCCGAGGCATCGCGA
The DNA here is from genome assembly GCA_964403165.1 of uncultured Ignavibacteria bacterium. GTDB lineage: Bacteria > Zixibacteria > MSB-5A5 > MSB-5A5 > SM1-73 > SM23-73-3. The sequence continues at coordinate 1,610 of CAYOFL010000214.1, read as the reverse complement.
TAGGAAGAGAAATCCTCTATCTCAACCGCCTTGGCGGGGAAAGGCCCGCCTTGATAGAGATCTGGAGTCTCCCTCGGTAGGACGACCAGGATAGCGGGTTTTGTAGCCGCTCGTTGGTGACACTTAGCTTGCTCCTCGACAAGCTGCTTAAGACAGTACGCCTTTGCTCTTCTTAGGAAGCTGACAACAGCGTCAGTTCGAGATATCCCCACTTCCGATGCTACAAGAGGGACAGGGATAAAGCCATCTTGTTGGTAACGTCGCAACTCCTCCTCGGTGTGGTCAATTGCTACGATGTAGGGTCTCCTTGCGTCTCCGCCGGAAATATGTAATTCGACCTCAACCAGTTTCTTGAGAAAAGAGACATTTCGATCACGTAGGCTATAGCCAATGAAGAGCGCACTTTTCCTGCCAAAGTTTTCCTTTAGGAAGCTTGCCAGCATAGGCCTTTGCCTTTCGTAGTCTTTCGGGGTAAGTTCTGTTGGATCGACAGCCATGTCCGCCCTATGGTTGCAGTCACCGTGTATCTTCACCACGGTAATCCTAGGCTTCCCTACTCGATTAGGATCAGAGATGATCGAGAAGTCTCTCTCACAAGCGCAAATGTCAGTTGTGATGTCCGCATCATGCAGGGCATCTTCCAAAAGCGAATCAAAATTCGTCGTGAGTATGTAAGTCCAACCAAGTGTCATAAACAACTTGTGAGCTTCTCCAGGCTTGGCGCTCTCCAGACTGTGGCAGATCTCTTCCTTGAGCTTCGTTGAGCCGTATTTTGCGCAATAGGCGGTGAATACCTTTTCAGGGCAGTTAGTGGCTTCGTCTTTTGCTATATCGACAAAACGAGAAAGAGCTTGCGCTAATTCGACGTAATCTGGCATACTTTTGCCAGCTGCATTTTTTGAGAAGCCAGCACCAATAAACGGAATACACCTGTTCCTGTATATGTCTTCGAAAAGGGTATCCTCTACACCAGGCATGACTGCATCCCCTGTCCACATCCTTCCAAAATCCTGCAAGTGCAGGCGGGCGCTCGGGGGCAAAGAGCGATGACGACCATATCGACTATCCCAGTTTCCAACAATGTGAGCTGAAAGAAGATCTTATTCGTAAATGACTGGAGGTAGTCTTCAAGATGCAGCAAGGCTGTCGTATGATTTACGTCAGTGGTAGCGAAGCACTCATGCCGAAAACGGCATGGAGTTCGCCTAGCCATGATAATATCCTTCCAACAGTGCCATACAAACTCCTGGTAAACTATCGCTATCTGCTGTAAATCACTAATCAGTTTACAGCAATCTCTACTCATTGTCAACCAGAAAGATTTCTTCGTCTAAACTACCAAGTAAGATTTGATCGAGAGTGGTGTGTCAGGGTCTGACTTTGCCTTTGAATTTGCTGAAGTACCTTTGCCCTCCGGATCGCTTTGGACCATAACACCATGTGCTCTGCGGTCTTAGCTAGTAGAAGCGTTTTGACAATGAGGCAGCTGGATCCTGATGACCTTCTGAATTCAGGGATCAAGCCCTACCCTCTGCTAGTTTAGCACGATTACCTAGATCCTGTTGTTGGATTGTAAGCCCCGCCCCCAGCATTTCCGATGTTCCTTTGCT
>CAYOFL010000213.1:0-3722 GCA_964403165.1 uncultured Ignavibacteria bacterium | reverse complement strand
GCATATATACTTGAAGACTTTGGTATACGTGCATATTGTCCCCATTTTCGTAACTCTTCAGCCCATGCATCATCACCTTCTTGTTGCGTACTAAAACTATTCTGAAGTCTTGCAAGATAATCCTGCATTGATGCCTCAAGAGATGATGTTTGCTTACCAATATTTTGACCCCTTTCTGTCAAATACCGCTCCATCTCTGTTGCATATTTTCGTCCAGATAAATCAGCCTCAGTTGTATATTGAGTTAATGCTGTTTGATATGGCATCATCATACCAGGAAGCATCATCTCCCATGCAGATTTGGCCATTACAGGAGCGGCTTCTTGAGCCATTGTACCAAGAACCTTAGCACCAGCACCACTAATGGCTGGTCCACCAGTACCACTTCTTGCAGTACCTAAAACACCTTCACCAGCAAGTTGTTCTGTTAGCTTATCAAGGGCTATATCATATGGTCGTTCTATTCCAGCACGTACATTCTCATCAAGACCCTCATACCATCCCTCTGTTGGCATTGGGCCTTCACCCTGTAAAATGTTTGGCAATTCTGGCATAGAAAAACCAGGAGCATTACCGCCACCACCGGCAGATTCAGTAAATTTATTTAAGATTTCATTTAGATCTGGTACTCTTGTGGCTTGGTCTTCAACACCCCATACATTATTTGCACCAAAAGACCTCCAGATAAAGTCCTGTAGGTTACTGTTTAAAGCCATTTTTCCCCTCCATGTCTTTATTTTTTATCAGGGTTAGGACTATCAGGCTTAGACTCTTTGTTAGACTTATCTAACTCATCTAAAGCCTTTAGCATTTTCATGCCAAGCCCTTCCATGTTATTAGGAGTAACCCTGTTTCCAACCTCTTCCTGGAAAAATTTAGTTAAGACTCCTATTACTGTTTCTTTTACTCTATCCATTATACTTCCTTTACTAAAATATTAATATTGTTAATTATCGCGGTAACAATCCTTGGGCCAATGCCCTCATACCTGCCATAAAAGTCTGTAAGCCATTGATTTGCTGGGATGTCAAATGAGGAACGAGATCTCCACTGGCTACCTTGAATATTGAGCCATCGGCCTGAAGGATCTGTACCTCGTAATTGACCTCATCGGTTTCCATCCCATCATGATCTGTTATTACAACGGCTATATCCCCGATTGCAGAAGGGGTTTTTGGTTGTTCTGGTTCAAACATAATTTCTCCTTATGCGTCTGCGTAGAGTGCTAAACGGTATACCGTACCGTTCAGCTCAACTCTTACGCTTTCAGTTGAGTCTGTAGCACCAGTTATTACTCCTCTAGCGCTGGCAATAAAATCGATTGTTCCTTCACTCTCATCAGCTTGATCAAGTGTAAGAACTGGAATAGCGGCAGTTGTTGAAGATTGATCTATGTGGAGTTGGGCAGCTGGTGCGTCTACTCCACCGAATCCTATTTCTCCAGTCGTCAATATTGTCATTAAAGGGGTTCCCGCACCCGGGCTCGTCCCGGTACCAATCTTAAACTTACTACTGTCGGCTACATGCAAAGCAAACCACCACTGAGTAGATCCAGCAACACCACTTCTAAGTCTAAAGCCAGAATACACAGAAGAAGCATGGATGCCTCTAATATCAAAACCAACTCCGGCAGGCGCCGATCCTACGACCTCTGCTACTATCTGATTAGGACTCAGAACAGAGAAGGCTCTTCCCGCGACATTTCCGGTCCCCACACCAAGCCTAGACCATAGTGTTGCCCAATCATTGGCACTGTCAAATTCCAGCCGTGGAAAGGCATCTGCCACCCCGATTGAGCCACCATCAGGCAAAATAAGACTGTGATTAAACGTAATATCGTCACTTGTGGCAAATGAAAATGCCCCTCCATCAGAATTGATCCCATCTATTTGAAGCGTTTGACCATCAAGAGCTGGGAGTGAACACGTTCCTGCTATTGTCAGTGTACCACTGGCAGAAGCTAGGGTTCCCAAGCCTGTCAAGTTCTGTGAATTGAAATCAACCGCTCCGCTTGCTGCCCCAAGAGCTGTTTGCACATTGGTAAAGTTGCAAGTCACCTTATCTGTATTTGCTCCAATCGCTGCAAGCTGAGTAGAGACATTGAAGTTGTCATTCAGAGTGAGTGTCTTAGGGGTAGTTCCCCCAGCGATTGTAAATCCTGTCTCGGCGGCGGTGAGAGTAAGGCCATTTATCGTTCCCACACTAGTAAGATTCTGAGAGTTCCAATTAAACGCTGCTCCAGCATCTCCAGATAGATCAGCCAACACCTGAGCGCCAGTTCTATATTTAATTAAACCACTATCAGATACAAGAAATTTACCAAGATCATTTTCAGCAGCAGCAATAGTTGTTATGGTTAATGATCCAGCTAATGTAGCTGCCAATGACGAAGTGTCACCTTTATATACCCCACCAATATTAAGTTCGTTGCTTATATCGGTGGCCGAAGCATCTAAATCATATCCAATAATGATATTGTTACTACCATCAGCGAGAGTGGCACCGACATTATAACCCAATAAAAGATTATTATTGCCTGTAGTAAGGAAATTACCAGCTTGATAACCAATACATGTATTATTATGACGAATATTGGTTGCGCCATAACCTGCTCCAGCCCTATAACCAACGGAAGTATTTTTTTGACTTGAGGTATAAGCGCTTTGTAGAGCATATGGACCAAAAGCCGTATTATATCCACCAGTAGTGAGTATTTCACCCGCTTTATAGCCAACTAGAGCATTAAGGCTTGATGTTATGTTTTCCCCAGATTCTACTCCAATTAATACATTATAACCATTAGCTTTTAATTCATAACCAGCCTTACTGCCAATAATAACGTTTTCACTACCACGCAAATCATACCCAGCCATATATCCAATAACAACATTTTGTTCTGGGGTTGTAGCAGAAGCGCCTAGGGCAGCTGAAAATCCTATGTATACATTTTTATATCCACCAGTAGCACTACTGGCAGCATTAACACCAACAACTGTATTTTCATAACACATATGTCCGGCTTCTCCGGTAGCATGGCGTAATGCCCCAGAACCAATTGCTATATTAGAGCCACCATCGCCAGTAAGAGCGGCAAGAGAATTATTGCCAATGGCAGTATTATAAGAGCTATCAGTTAGGGCTAATCCTGCCTGAGAACCCATAGCAATATTATATGATCCACTGGTTAATTCATATAAAGCCTTATATCCAAATCCACAATTATAATCACCACTTGTTAGACTGTATCCAGCTTCATTTCCAAAAAATGTATTATATTCTGCACCTGCTATATTACCACCACCACCAGCATCAATGCCCATAAAGATATTAGATGTATAGGAATCCATATCAAATACAACTTCTAATTCCCGCATTAACTTTCCGGCCCACAAATCTAAGTCTTTATTTCCTGTTGGCAGTGGATAATTAAGCTTCATTTATTAATTTCCCCCCTGTGCGATATACCCTATCCTCATTTCTGTAATAGAAAAATATTCATCTTTTGCATTAGTTTCTATTTTAAATTGATTGAGTCTCTCACATACATCACAATATACAACCGGTTTAGCACTATCTTTCATGTCTACTGTGCCAAGCTCAGTCCAGCTTTGATTTTCAAGTTCTCCAACTGTGTCTCCACCACGATGATATATATGAATATATGTACTCGCTGCAAATCTATTATTAATTGATAACCATATCTCTAATATACGTTTCTTAAG
>CAYOFL010000212.1:2581-3772 GCA_964403165.1 uncultured Ignavibacteria bacterium | reverse complement strand
TCTTCTAAATTCCTCAATTTTTTTCCAACATCGGAAATCTCAATTGAAAAATCGGTTAACCCATTTAACATTTTTGTTATATGAACGTTGGTATCAACTATTTCATTGCTTAATTCGGAAAGCATAGTTTTTTCTAGTAAACGTTTGACGTTATTTCTTCGTTTAAGACAAAACTCGTCTTTCTCAGAAATATCGCTTTTACAAATACATTTAGCTTTTTTTAACAAACCTTCAATGAAGATGCTTCGAATGTGAGGCGGTATTAACCCCGCCTCTTTATTGTTTTCAATTAGTTCTTTTGTTTCTTTAAGAGCATCATAACAAAAAATTGAAGACATATTCAAATGTAATAATTTAATTCTTTTTTTAATATATTCTTCAATCTCTTCTTTGATTCTTATCAGATCATTATCTAATTCAACACGTTGATCTTCTAGGCTCGCAACCTTTGCCAAAGACGAATTTTTTAGTTTTTCACTGAAAAATAGTTCTTGTTTATTTGCTTCAGCTTGTTTGATTTTGAATTCTTCAAGTTGTTCATTGTCGGTTTCAACAGAACGGTTTAGAATTTCAAGTATTTCACTAATTTCTTTTGCTTTAGAACTCAAGCCTTTTGCAGATCTTATAAATCCGTTTCTCATAGATGTCAAATGCTTAATGACCCTTTCAAGAAGGTCGATTTGTGACATTTGGAAGACAGCATTTTTTATTTGGGTTCCTGTGGTCCTTGTGAAATACTTATCCATTCTCTCTCCGTCAAAAAAGAAATATTCTTCAATAGATTCAGGAATATACCTATTTACAATGTCTTTTGCATCATCACTTTCAATAGGGCCTATCCAATCACGTTCCCCTTCGATCATAATTGTAAAAGGATTTGGAGTTGGAAAAGGCATTAGTTTTCCACTTAAACTTTTCTTAAAATGTTCCTGTCGTCTGATTACTATCTTTTTTCCATCAGGTTTAATAAATTGAATCTCAACATTTGTTACAACTGGATTACGATCAGCTTCATCCAGCGATGTGGTATTTACCATTGGTAATCCTGGATATTTACTGTCTACGTGAAGCTCTTTTCCAAAAAGGCACCAAGTTAATGCATTCATCAGGTTGGTTTTCCCTGCACCATTTGGACCCTGAATAATGGTGAATTTTGCATTTGATTCTCTAGAAAAAAATATCTTTACTTCT
>CAYOFL010000212.1:0-2571 GCA_964403165.1 uncultured Ignavibacteria bacterium | reverse complement strand
TCTTTGTATTGTCGAAAATTCTTAATATCAACGTAATCTATTTCCAGATTATTCTTCCTCCATATCTTTTTCAAAAGTAGACAAGTATGTAGTAATTGCGCGATCATAATCTTTAGAATATATTGGTCTAGAATCATTCATGGTTTTTAATTCAAACAGTAAGAGAGTTTTCAGAAACGATTTTAGATTTGTGTCATAATTACTTTTTTCAATTCCTTCCAGAATCTTTTTGTTTAGACGCGTCATTCAAATCACAATCCATATTTGGATTCAAATTCGCTTATTTTGCTGAGGCATTCTTCTGCATTTTTAGCCGAACTAGCGAATTCCCTATATCGTATAAGTTCCTTCAAGAATATTTTCTTTTCGATACTTTCAATTTTGGGTGATGAATCAGACAAAAGTGGAGGTTCAACAATAATATCATGAATAACAGCGTTCTCTTTGCCGGGAAATCTCCTTAGCAACCTTCCTCTTCTTTGGATGTATTCTCTAGGGTTTCCAGAATTTGCGAGCATAATTCCAATTCGAGCAGGCGGTACGTCCACGCCTTCATCGAGGCATCGCATTGAAACTAATGTGTGATAGAATCCTTCGGCGAATCTTTCTATGAGAAAATCTCGTTCTGAGAGCCATCCATATCTTTTTTCAGGTTTGGTTCCTTCTTTTTGGGTAAATTTATGTTGGATTACATTCCTTTTATTGAGAATGTTTTGTACTGTTCTAATCTGTTGTGGGGAACAATAAACCAAACAGTGTCTAATCTCTCCTAATTCGTCCAAAATATTCTCCAACATGACTATCTTATTTTCGGCATTACGTATAATTTTTGCCCTCTTAATGCAGAGTAGAGCAAATATGCGATCTTTTTCATTATTATCTTTTGAAGCATAATAGGCAGTTATAATCTTCCGAGTTTCTTTTTTGTACCTTTGCATCTCTTCGGGCGTTAATTTCACAAAATGTGGGACATAGATATATTGAGTTAGGTAGCCTGCTTTGATGGCGTCTTTTAGAGAAAAGTCAAAAACTACATCTTCAAAATAGTCAACGATTTCTTGAGTTCCTTCTAAATCGTACCATCTTTTTGGTGTTGCACTTAAACCTAATCTAAAGTCATATTCTTCTATCAATCCCTTTTTTCTTTCAGGGGCACCAATTCCGTGAACTTCATCAACAATTAAATAATAAACTTGTGATGGATTTCTTTCCTTGCTTTTTTTAATTATTTGTGTAAAATCCTCTGAAGATAATGTATTATGAGTGGTAAAAATAACAAGTCTATCATTTATGCCATTTTCGATATCGAAAAGGTTATCAGCAAGGCGATTTTTCCAATTTGTTTGGCTGCTGTCCGCAAAGAATTTTGGCCAATCAATACCAAACTGATTAAAAGTTTCTTCCCATTGTTTGCTAAGATGAATAAATGGGCTACTAATTACAACAATCTCTTTTTCAGTTGAACCTACTGATTCTATCAAGCAACCTAAAGCCGTTATTGTCTTACCCGTACCAGTTGCCATTTCGAAAATACCGCGTTTCTTGTTGTTTAACCAACTTGAAATTGCCTCTTCTTGATATCCTCTGAACGTTATTGGATAAGTTCGTCTAGTAATCCATCGATCTAACTTGAGCTCTTCAATATCGGAGGGAGAAATTTCAATCAGCTTATCCTTGATGGCAACAGGAATGTCAATAATTTTTGTCCTTTTTGCTTCACCCTTCCAGAATTTTTCAAACTTTGAAAGATCAGTAGCAAAATATTGCTCTTCACTGTTAACCCAACTACGAAAAACTTTGAATTCTTCTATATTATTCTTCCAACCAAAGGCAGTCTCATTATCAGAACCGCTAAAAGAAATCTTGTTTCCTTCAGAATCCTCCAAAATTCCTACCTTTTGATGGAAAATTCCTTTCTGAAGTGCTTTGTTGTACTGTAAGGGTAATCCCTTACTATCAACGACGATTGCTATTTTGATTTTTAGTTTTTTGTTTGCAACCATCCATGCCAAAGCACGAACATGGTCTCGAACAAACTCATTTTCCAAGTTATCTAATTCACTTAAAAAGTTCTTTTGAAGCAACTCTTCTGGTTTTTCGTAAGCATTTTTTATTGCCTGAATATCTTCTTTGGAGAATTTTGCTCCGGTAACTAGTCGTATTTGGCCATTATTCTTTATTAATCTTGATATTCCTTTTGAAGCAACAGCGAGACTAGTTGAACAAAAAAACCCGCTTAATCGAAAATAATTGGAAGAAACAGATAACGCGGGAACATAAAAATCTAATAAAATATCGTCAACATCAGAATCATATGAACTCTTCAAAGGAAGTTCTGTTAGATTCACCATCTTCAGTCATCTCTATGATGGGGTACATACGCGGTTAGTTCTGTACTGAATGTCAAGATAAACCTAATTTAATGGCCTATCGAATTAAACATTTTTGTATATAAAATAAACAAGCAGTTTTAGTGCGCCGGCATTTGTATAAATATTATAATTATCAATGAGTGATGCGCGCTAGGGTGTTGCGTTATTGAGCTTTATTGTTTTTTATTTTACAATATTT
>CAYOFL010000211.1:0-3779 GCA_964403165.1 uncultured Ignavibacteria bacterium | reverse complement strand
TCCCCTTCCCGGAATCTGGTATCGCCTCTGGGAATTATAACCTCATTTCCTCTCAAGCCGGCGATGATTATACAATCCTTGGGCAGTTTAAGCTTAGATATCTTTTTGTTGATCAAAGATGACTCTTTGGAAAGCTCGGTTTTGAAGATCTCCACTCCACCCTCTTTGAATGCTAAAAGCGGTATTGCCATTCCGGCATCTATCTTCTCTTCGATCAAGGAGGCGATGGTTCTTGTGCTGGAGACAGTAGCGTCCACGCCCAGAGAGGAGAAAAGCTCCTCGTTTTTGGGATCGTTCACCTTGGCTATGGTGCGCGGGATAAGATATATCAGCTTGGCTAACTGGCAGATGACCAGATTGTCCTGATCCGTGCCGGTGACAGCCACTAAAACGTCCGCCCGATTAGCTCCCATGTCCAAGAGTGTCCCCAGCTCCGCCCCATCTCCTAATATCACCGATTCACCCAATTCATCGGAAAGCTTGGCAAATCGAGTGGGGTCTTTTTCCACCAAGACTACCTCATGATCTTCCTCCTGGAGCAGTCTGGTAAGGGAGAGGCCCACGTCTCCACCACCTACGATGATTATGTACATAATTTTGTCCTCTTTCTTTTCTTTGCTTGTGCTTCTGTCACGATTCTTCGCAGCCTGAAGGCTGCGGCTACCTACGTGCTTCCATTTATTGCGCAACCTGAAGGTTGCGGCTACCTTTCATTACGACTTCAAAAACTCCTGAAATTTCTTCACTGTCATCTCTGTCGGGCAGATGATATTTAATCCCAATCCCTGGAAAGCCTTGGCTCTTTGAGCGTCGTATACCCGACTTGCCACCTTGGGAACCTTGAACGTCTGCTTGACCAATTGAGCGGCAGTAAGGTTGGTGTTATCACTGTTGGTCAGGGCTAAGAAAACGTCCGCTTTTTCTATTCCCGCTCGTATCAGAGTGTCGTGTTCGACTCCCATGCCCACTATCCTTTTTATCTCTACGTCCTTAGGAAGCCTCAAAAAAGAGCTTTCCTGAGAGTCTATCACTGCAACTTCTTTTCCATCTTTAGCCAACCCGGTGGCTAACATGGCTCCCACTCGACTGCATCCTAAAATTACTACTTTCATATCATTCTCCTAATTAATTCCCAACAGATGAAGGGATTAAACAGATTTGCCATCCGTTTGATCTGTTTCATCTATTGGGAATAGGCTATTACTCCGGCAATTTATCAATTACCACCTCACAGGGAGCTTTTCGCAATAGAATATCCGTGGTCTTTCCCCAACCAGCTTGGCTTCCCCGCCAGGTGGGACGCATTCCCAAAACTATGACATCCACATCATTATCTTTAGCCACTTTAACGATTCCCTCCCCTGCCTCCCGGGCTCTTTCCAGTCTAAGAATGGGAATCAAATGATGTAGTTCCACGATCTCTTTTCCTCTCTTTAAAGCTTCATTTGCCTCTTCTTCTGCCTCCGGAATGGGTGCGTTCAATGGGAGGGTTCTGGGAATCTCCAGCACATAGGTCAACACGATCTCCGCCTCCTGCTCTGTTCCCAGGCGGCAGGCTAACTCGATACCTTTTTCCGAATAAGGCACACCGGATGTGGGAACCAAGATTCGCTTAAAAGCTCCCACTGCATGGCGGGCAACAGCCACTGCGGGCTGAATCTGTCGAGGGGGATGGAGCATCCACCACAACAGAGCACCCATAGATATGGTGAATAGAACAGCTAATACCACTCCCAGAAAGGTCACCTGTAGTTGCATTTTCGTTTCTCTTTGAAATATTTTATAACGAAATTAAGCCTATAACAACCCAGAGCCAAAAATCCTCCACCCACAAGGAGGATCATTATAGTGGTTGTCCCACTCAAAGACCGAATTAAAATTATCGCTCCCAATATCACCATGAGAATGCTGGTGAAAATTTGATAATAGTCGGTCCTACATAATTTATCAGGCATAGGTGTATCAGATTGGCCGATTCTAAAAAAACTCATTTTAACTCCACCCTCTTTTTATCTCTCTCAGCCAGAGCCAATTTATACTGCTCTAATAAATCAAATTCCTCTGCCGAGCTTAACACATCCATCTGCTGTTTCTCCCAATTGTGATCTATACTCTTGAAGATAGGAAGCTTTTTTGACTTTCGATACCAGGCGTAGTAACCAAAACAAAGCAAAATCCAAGCAGGTCCGGCAATTCGTCCAATGTCGTGGGTCAAAACCACCATGAATAGAATTGTAGCAACTCCCAACATTCCGATCACCCCCAAAACAGGGAAAAAGACCTTTCTCCCCTTGTATTTCAGTTTTATATTCAAAGGCATCCTATAAGGCCTCGGTGTCCACGGCTCAGAAAATCGCAGTTTAATCAAGGCTATGAATACCATAGTATATCCCAAAGTAGCCCCGAAGGCATACATGTTTGCCAGAGTGTCCATGGCAGAGGGGGTAAGGAAGGATAGAATAGTTTCAATTACCCCGATTCCAGCAAACACTAAAATTGTGCGGATGGGGGTCTTATATTTGGGATGAACCGCATCAAACCAGGAGCTGATGATTCCGAACTTGCTAAGATAATAAGTTAGTCTGGACGAGCCAACTATCCCTGTGTTTGCGGAGATAAAAAGGATCAATGCGCCCAATGCGGCGGCAAAGGGTCCGGCGATCAAGCCCACGAAAGGTATGGCTGCCGCTAAAATGGCAATAGGATTATCGATGTTTGCGGCAAAATCCTGCCAGGGCAAGATTCCTAAACCTAAGGTGGAAAAAGCCACCGCAAATATAAATACGGTGAAGATCAAAGTGATGGAAGTGCGGGGGATGACAGTGGCTGGACGTTTTGTCTCCTGTGCTACCTCAGAGATGGATTCCAGTCCTACGAAGGATATGATGGCTATGGATGAGCCATACATAAAGTTGTGAAGGGAGGGGAATTGAGTATTCCATTGGTGAACCAGAAGCTCAGGTCTCCAGGCAAAAAGGAATGCTAAGATGACCAAAGCTGATTCAGTGGCGATCACCACCGCACCTATGACTTCATTTACAAACGAAGATTCGCGTATACCACGGATATTGAGCCAGATCAAAAATCCTATCAGGATCAGGGTCTCAATGCACCACACCGGATTGACATTATGGAAAGGCCCGATTGTGGTTACGAAGCTGGCTATGTCCCGACCTATGACGTAGGGCATGAAGAAATTAATATACCCGGCTGACGCTGTGGCAAAAAGGGCGATGTCGATGGTGTAATCCAAAATCAAAGCTGAGCCAGCCAAAAATCCCCAGAAATCCCCTAAGCCACGAAGCGTAAAGTAGGATCCTCCCCCAGCCACCGGATAAGCGGAGGCAAGCTCGGTATAAGCCAATCCGATCATTATGTAGACGATCCCGGCTAAGGCAAATACCAAGCTGGTTGCTCCCTGGGCATAAGCCATGACCAAGCCCAAGGCAACGTAAGTGTCCGCTCCCACATCAGCAAAACCCCACATGTAGGAGCCCCATACCGAGACGTCCCTTCTAAGTTCGGATTTTCCCTGCCCAGGAGCAGTTTTTACTTTATTACTCATAGTCTGGTATCAAGAATTTCTCTGTAAAAACAAAAAAGACCACGGAGACCCGTCTGGGAGAGGGGAACCCTGTGGTCTTGATGCCGGTCAACGGATGGGTCAACGGATGTAACGGATCACCCGCTCCGTCCGTTTAATCCGTTGACTGTTCCTCTCTTTACGCCTGCGAAGTTAGCTGTCGGGCTCGGGTTAAGAGCTAACCCTATCCTCCCGC
>CAYOFL010000210.1:0-3780 GCA_964403165.1 uncultured Ignavibacteria bacterium | reverse complement strand
GCGCCGGTCCCAAGTCCGGCGCACACTCACCCGGCCCGCGGGCCACAGCATGGAGGGAAAGATGAAATACACACAAATCTCTGAAGAGCAATACAAAGCAGTCGGCAGCCCGAAAGCCGGCAAATTTGACTGTCGGGAAGACTACGAATATGCCCACCGGGGAAACATACATTATCTCCGGCCCAAGATGAAATTTTGGGGTATGGACATGTTTTATTTCGACCTCGGCGAAGTATATAAACATTTAGTCGCAAAAAAATGGAAGCCGATTTCTTGGGGTGTTAATGTCTCCCCCCAGTATGGCCCTTGTCATATGCCTACGGCTTACAAAAAAAGCATGTAGCCCGGGGCCTTGCGCCCCCGCAGGATTTACCCATGATAAAATTCATCTTACTAATCAACCCCGAAACCCGCGCCCGGCTGCCAGTGATCCTCGATGAGGAAAACCGGGAGCGGATGACGCCGAGAATCGAAAAGCTCGAGGCCAGGGGTTGGGTTGCCTGTACTCTCACCAGGGATGCCTATTTTTATGAGCTCGGGCGCCCCGAAAATCTATAGGAGGCACAATGATTATAAAATCTCGCGACCCCGCCACCGGCTTAACCTACGAGGGCGAGGCTGTAATCACCACGGAGCACAGCTCAAGCTCTCATGGATTGCCTGTGCTGTTGATCAAGGGCGTGCCCCTGGACGTGCAGGATGCCTCGATCGCCGAGGTGGAAATAATTTCTGCGACCCCGGAGGAACGGGCCGCGCTTAAAAAGGGCTTGTATCAGGTCAAGACGAGCAGAAAAAGGAACAGGATACGAACCAATCTCTATCTCGCCCCGGACGTAAACGAAAAACTGCTGCAAGAGCAGGCCGCGACCAGCCAGTCCCTGGGCGCGATAATTGACAGCCTTGTCCGCGATCATCTCTAATTCCCCTCCCCCAAGCCCCGCTCCGGCGGGGCTTTTTTATTTCTCCGATTTCTCCGAACCTTCCGTTCTTCTATAGACTTATCCGCAAATCCATCTCATAGTTAAAGTGCATCGCCGCCACAATGCGCCACAGAGCCTCGCCGGTACGCTAATAAAAAGCAAACCGGATCCGGCCCCTCCGGTCCGGCGAGGCTCGCCCCTTTTATAATTGATAATTTATCGGACATCAGAAATGCTTGATCAAATTCCGCTCGAATTTAAAACCGACCGCCTGAAAAAAGAGTTCCACGACCCGCGGCTTTATACTGTCCTGCGTGTCCAGGCGGTCGTTGTCGCGTGGCTGATATTTCTCTACACCGGCAAAACTGCGCGGATCACTTGTGTTTATCGCACCGACAAAGAGCAGGATTGGGTGTGTCATATCAAAGGAGGGGAAAAATATAAGAGCGTCCATCAGCTCTGGCGCGGATTGGATATTGGCGCAAGCGAGATCGACAAAAAAATCGCGCTGACAATCGTGCGCATAGTCCGCCTGATATTTCCCTACTCGGGCGCCGCCGGGAAGTTTTCAATCCTTTATCACGATGTCGGCCTGGGCGTGCATTTTCATCTGCAGGCCGGCGCGGACGAACCGAATTACAAACCCTCAATTTCCGTCTGAAAGGAGAACGTCATGTTAAGTTCAATTATTTTCGGTATCATCCATCTGATAGCAGCCATTTTCAAAGGCCGCACAGGGAATATTATCGAGAAGCTCACGCCGGTCGCCAGGGATGTTGTCGGCGGCCTGATGGACAGCGACATGTCCGGGCCCGAGAAATTCGAGGAGGCTAAAAAGAGTATCCTGGCCGCCGCGGTGGAACAGGGCCTGGAGGCTGCTGACCATGCTATCGGGCTGCTGATCGAGATGGAGGTTACCAGGGCCAAAGGTGACGCCCTGGAGGAGATATTAGATAATGGTCTCGAGGCGGCCCGCGAGATAATCAGCTCGATCAACGCCTCTGACCTGACCTCGAACAGCGCCCGCAGGGCCGAGGCATTCAGCCGGCTGAAAGTCGCGCTAATCGACAAGGGTAAGGCACTTTTCACAAAGGAGCATACCCTTAATCTCCTGATCGAGGCCGCTGTTTCGAGCTTCAAAAACTGATGGGAGAAGCGGACTGACCCGCATAGCCCTGGCTGGTTCTAGCTTTTCCAGTTTGCCAGCCAGGGCCTCCCCGCATAAAAGGAGAAGTTTTGAGCAAACAAAAATACGAGACTCTGCTCAAAATCACCAACCGGGCAATCGAGCTTTTAGTGGTGATTAAAAAAGCGATTATCGCGGAGGTACATCAGGCGAAATATCCCCGCCTGGTGCCCTCCCTGGACGCGTCGATTGCGGAGCTGTCGGAATACCGGCTGGGGCTGAAACAAAAGATCAAGGGCCAAACCAGCCTGACCCTGAGCGAGTCCCTTAATTTTCTTCTCGAGGAACTTAAGGATTGTGAGGACAAAGAACTCAGGAAAAAGTATATCAATAAATTATCAAAACTAGCCTCCGGTTTCCTGGCCGGCGGCGAGATGGAGGGGAAGAATGAGCGAATATAAAAGAATCATTGATCAAATGAAAATAGTGATCGATGAGATGGGCAACCTTATCGGCTGTTATCCGCCGGGATCAGATCAGGCGAAAAAGATCGAGGATGCCCGCGGGATAATGATCGATGCCGTGCTCGATATTTCTATTCCCGGGGACAGCGATAATCTGGCCGCCGAGCTGCCGAAAATTGCTGGGGATCATGCCAGGCAGAGGCTTAAAAGAGCATTCGGCGAAAAAGAAAAAGCGGATGTCCTGGCCGATCTGCTCGCGGACAGCGCGTTGATTGATGAACTGAAACGGAGAGCTGGAGGCTGAAATGGGCCTCTCTGCGCTGGAAAAAATACTGACCAGCCAGGCCGCAACTATAATTGTCCTGGGCGTGGGGATTGTCTGGCTGGCCCGGCGATACCTCGAGCAGGTCAGACGCAACATCGAGCAGGTCAGACGCAACATCGAGCTATCGGACAGGATAATTAAAATATTTGAGTTGAGGGCTGAAAAGAGTGAGAAAAATAATCCTGAAAATAACAGCTAAAATCAATGAAAACAAAATACGCCGGCGGATGATAGATCTCAAATATCGCCTGGCGATCTGCTGGACGGATGAGGAGATCGCTCGCCTGGAGGGGAGGCCATGGCCCACGACACCAATTTGAGATCCGAGTGCGAGAGGCTCTACGTGGATGAGCTGCTCTCGCCCGCGGAGATCTGCGAGCGCACCGGAGTGGCCCTGGCCTCGTTTTATCGATGGAAAAAAGTGGGCGGCTGGGAGGAGGGCCGGGAAAACTCTCTGGGCATGCGCGACAAATTAGGCCGGCTGCTGAACAAGATGATCGACGCGGGCCTGGTCGAGGGGCAAGACCCCAGCGACCAGCGACTGCACGCGCTCCTCAATATGTACGAGCGATATGTCCGCACCGGCGCGGCGCGAGAAAAAGTAATCGAGATCGGAGATGCTGAGATGCTGCTCGAAACAATGAGAGAGATCCCCACATTAAAATCTCTGCTCGAGGACCCGGAAATCCTCGATGATCTCGGAAAAAGATTAAAAGAAAAATTGCGCTGAGACGGGTTTTTCGCTCTCCGCCCTTACATAGGTACCAGAAAATAAAAATGCACAATTTTGCACAGGGTTCTGACGGCCAGAGCTAAAAATACGGAGGCGGTTTGAAGGCCAAAAAACAGGGCAGCCTGGAAAAAGTATTAGCCGGGATAAATATCCGCACCCAGAAGCGCACGAAGCGAGACCTGCTCGACTGGATTGCGCATCACAATATCCAG
>CAYOFL010000209.1:0-3823 GCA_964403165.1 uncultured Ignavibacteria bacterium | reverse complement strand
TGAAGATGAAGATGAACCAACTAATCCGAGAACTAGATGGATATGGGGTGAACATGATGGCGAAGTCTTAGCGTATTATTCGTATCTTGATACAAGAGGAAAAGACACGTTCTGGGAGGGTCGAATAAAAAATATGTCTCCTGTGATACGGTCGATCGATGATCGAACAGGACTTTTTGCCGTATCCGATACCTCTGTGACGCTTGCTAATAACGATATGGAAATGTCGAAAATGTTATCGCGTTATTTTTTGAAGAATAAATTCGTTGATTTCTTTTATGGCTGGGGGCGGGATGCGGAAGCGAGGGATAAACATTATTTTCAAGGCGTCGTGATCGATCATGATCTAATTGGCACGCATTTTGATGTTATGATAAGAGATGTAACTCAGAAATATTTTGGCATGGATACGGCTCAATATATCTGTACGCTTGAGGAATATCCAAATATTCATGAATCAGCCGTGGGAAAGGCGATGCCTGATGCGCTTGGTCTATGCAGTTTAATTCCAGTAGTGGCGGGTGAAAATTCAGGCGCTATAGAAGCAAGATATATCGACACATCAGGAGCTCCATTTTCCTATCTTGCCGCGAGATTCAGTCTATTCGGCATAACTGAAGTCTATTCTAACAACGTGGCGAAAACGCAACCGGCTGATTATACCATTGCCTATCGAGATGGCGGACGGACTTATATCGATTTTGTCGTAGATCAGGGCGACAACAAGATAACATTCAACTGCAAAGGTTATTCAGTCGGCATGTGGGACGATCCAGCCAATGGTTATATTCAGAATCCTGCATATATTATATCTTTTTTCTTGACTCAGATCGTTGGCATGCCATTGGCACTTCTTGATATGGAATCGTTCGATGATTATGCGGCGCTGTGCACGACAAATGGTTGGCATCAAGAGGCGAAACTAATACTCCAGGATGGTCGAGATGCGATGGAGGTATTGAAGGAGCTACTTTACAGTTTCGGCGCGAATCTCTGGATCGCAAGAGACGGGCGATTGACGATCGGTCGAAAGGATATTAGCAATTTTGAAACCGATCTTATTGTTTTCGAACAGATACATGCCTTTGAACACGCAAAAAAGGAATACGGCCTCCAGGATTTCGTGAATGCGGCTAATGTGCAATGGGATTACATACCAACATACAACACATTCAAAAAAGCGGAAGAAATTAACAGCCCTTTAAGCATTGAGAATTATGGAAAGAAACAATATCCGTCAACGCCCTGGCATTTTCCTTGGATTACTTCTGATATCTCAGCTGATGGTGATGCCCTCGGATTGGCTGCGCATCGGATGAGCGAAGAACTTATGAAGCATGCGTTCGGTTATAAAAAGATACATATCAAAGTGCCTATCCAGATGATAGATGACCTAGACATATTCACGAACTTTCGCTACCAGGACCCGTTCGGATTGAGCTGGACGAAGGAAGGCGAAAAGGGTAGATACTATTATATATCGAGTCTGACATATGATTTTCAAAGCCGATCGATCGATATCGTGGGAATAGATCTTCAGTATTTGTTAGGGCAATATCTTATAATAGGCGATTGTGACGCATTACCAAATGATTGGACATTGGGATCTGAGCATGACAGAATATACGCAGCCGTTTCGGACTGCACCACTGGCAGATTTTCGAATGGCGATCCTGGAAAAAGGGTTGGGCCATGTTAAGTGTAAGGAGGATATAAAATGCCTGTAAGACCAGCTCTTTTATTAGGTGCGGATTTTATACTTGACGACTGGTTTTGTGTTGACCTTATAAATAACTTCAAAAACCACTGGAGGATGTCCGATCCCTGCACAAATTTAACCCAAGTACAGCCTGGAATGATCGTCTCGGACTCAGATGATGAAAAACTCTACCACCATCAAGCCGCTGCCTGTTTTGAGATAATACAGGGTGATACACCAATATCAGATGATTTGCAAATAATAGGTGGCGACGGCTCTGATTCGATTCTGATTCCCTATGAGGAAACAACAAACGATGCTGTAATTTGGGGGCTTCCCATAGATCCAAAAAGGGGGCTTATCTTCTGTGACGTTGCCGATATCGGAGCGAATTTCACGGGACTTATAACCGCCACGGGATTCCCTGAGATTAATCTTGTGGATTTAGACCTTGATTCACGGATACGGCTCGGATTCACAGCCGATGACAAACCGACGATACTTCTTCAAAGCGGTGCGTATTATTCCCTGATTCAAGAGTCTCAGGCAGAGGGGTTGGCTGGTGCTGATTTGAGAATAGGACTTGATGAATCTAATCGCACTCTAATTATCTGTGATAGGGGGGATATTAATACTGATTTTGGGTTGATCGCAAGCGCTGACCCAACTATGTATATATATAGTACGGCTGGTACAAATAAAGCATCGTTTAGCTGGGCCGAAATGATTGCGAGTTGGAGTTATTTTTTTAAGGTTACTAATGCAGTAAGATTCTTTCTTACTAGCGATTTAAGTAGTGGAAACGTTTTTTCAGTTGAAGGACTTGGAGCTAGCAACGAACTTACAGATACAAACGCAGAGCAAGCTTGGATGTATCTTAAACCACAAATCAACATGGGCACAGCGCCAGCCACAGGAAATTATATCGGTTTACTTATGGATGTCACAGAGACGAATCTGGGGGACGGTTCAGCAAGCGGTAATCCAAACGCACTTATGGATTTAAGGATATCGACTGTAAGTAAATTCCGTACTTATAACACTGGTTATGTCAGAGCTGGAACATTATCCGCTGCATTGGCTGATAACGATACTTTTACGACAACAATTCCCGATTCTTGGACAGGCATTGTCATCGTCGAAAATACAACAGATACGACAAGTGGAGTTTATCATCTTGATGGGGCGGCATTGACGGTCATTAATCAGAACGCCGCATTTACCACGACACAGGGCACAAATGACAAAATCAACGTTTACATCGCTGCGAATTTATTAACGGTTGAGAATACATGGGCGGCGGCAAAAACTGTAAAGGTATTCTTCATAGGAACATAAGGAGAAATTAATATGGCAACAAAACAAGGATGGCGTGATTTTAGTGTTATTATTTCCAGGATAGAGATGTGTATCAATGAGATGCAGAGTTTATATAATGGAATCGCCAGACTTGAGAAAGACAAGGCTGACATTGTAGATGATGCTGATAGACTAGCTGAGGTAAAAAAGATTCTTGATATTCATCCTGATTATTCCGTCACTTGGGTGCAACAGAGGATAACGAAATTATCGGAGTTAAAAACTTGGCTTGAAGATAACGGATATATTTAGGAGGCATAATGAAAATTAAATTGAACTATGTTTTCAAGACCCTTGATGGAATAGCCATTAAAAACCAGGGTAAGGATTTCACTTTCAGGCAAGTCTGTGAGAATGCTTTATTAATAGAGCCAGTTAATCCCCAGACGGGACGCCCAATGAAGCTTATTGATGGGAATGAGAAGATACGGCGATATAGCCTAGCACTACAAATCCATAATGCCAAAAGTGAGGTAGACCTTTCTATTGATGATATCAAGCTCCTTAAAGACTTAATAGCAGATATGGGCTCGCCTCTCATAGTGGGACAGGCGTGGAATATCCTTGATCCTAAAGAGCCGAAAGAGACGATTCCCAAAGAGAGATGAAGAGAATAAAATGGCAATGGACGAAGAAGACAAACAATTAGCAATAAACAACCTGGAAGAGCTAAAGGCGTTTCTGAAGAAGATAATTAGGTATATGAGATGAAGCCTAAAATAGAACATCTGCATGCCGATTTTCTGGGGATTTATCTCTGGTTTC
>CAYOFL010000208.1:0-3872 GCA_964403165.1 uncultured Ignavibacteria bacterium | reverse complement strand
GGCGGGGACATCTAGCCGACCACACACCGGGGAAACCTACCCGACCCTTGACATGATTGGGGCAGGACAGCCAATAGCTCTACGTCTTCTAACGCGAACTCTGTGTGGTTCGTGACCTGGATGACAACCTGTAGGGGCGCATCGCCTCCTTGGGACTTTGCAGCAATGATTGCCTCAGGAGATAGTAAGTCTCCTACTGCTTGTCCAGAGAACACATAGACAAACCCGGAGACAATGGGATCAACAACTTCAAATGTCTTAATCTCGCTCCAAAGGGCTTCCTCAAGCGCAGGGCCATATTCCATATAGCAGCGAACCTTCCATTCCCCAAGAGCACTGCCAAAGAACCCTAGGATACCGAGGTCAAGGTACAGGTCGACGGAGAATGTATGCGATGCGTCACGGAGTACTTGCACAGTATTTGTTAGAATCGCTTGGATAGCCCCGTCGGGCGAAGTCAGGTAAAAGTGTGCTTTGGCAGCAACAGGGAATGGCGACTTATTCGTGAAGTCTGTCTTGAATGTAACGGTCCGCCCTGTTGCTATCTGTTCCTCTGGAGGATCATGAAGCTCAACCTCTCCCTCAGATCGTTCGTAGGTTCCATTTTGAAGTGCCAACTGAATGCGGCCGGTTTGCAACGCATGCATGAGCACATGATCTACTGTATCCGAAAGAATCTGCGCCGATAGCGTGGTTGCGTCCGCCGCCTGAGCGATGTTGTAACCGAACTTTAGCCCTGTAGTTGCTGCCTTTGCTCCGGTTGTGGTATAGACGATGATCGGGATTGCTGCCAAAGTTGCGCCTCCTGTGAAAGGCGCGAGTATAAGGCAGACAGCAGTTCCCCCCACAGCGAACGCCGTTGCACCCTCACTTGTCTTATCAATTGCACCAGTGGCAGTGAGTATCGCATTATATTTGGCTGTCAGTCTTTCTACCATCCACTCCCGGTAGTCTTCAACCTTTTCTCTGGCTGCATCAAGATCATCAATAACCCTTTCTAAGTCCGACTTTGTAAGGAAGGCTCCCAGTATGTCGGGTGACTCCCAAAAAGAGATAAAAGCATCCTTGTTCTTTCCGATCCGATCGAGGAGGCTGGCCCGCTCCCCATCATCTGTGTCGAACCCAAACAACGCTGCCAGCCCACCATCTAGCCAGGAGACTGCACCACCACCAATGAGAAACTTCACCACTTCTTTGAATTCGGTTTCGGTACCCATCTGCACAGCTTGGACCGCAGCGAAAGTGTCGATTACCCAAACCATCTTAAGGAATTCATGGTCTATGTCCGTGTGCTTTACAATGGCGTCGGCAAGGGGCCGGGGAAACTTGTCTAGAATACCTGCTTCCTTAAGAATAGTGGGCACAAGCAGGAAGATTGCTTCAATTCCCACCTCGGCAAGATTCTCTCGGATCTCGTCGATCAGAAGGTCAGCAGACGCAATGGTCTGGTTCGCGGTTGACCTCAGTTTGTCTGTGAAAGCTAGGTATGCTTCCAGGAGTTCATCTGACAGACCCACCCACGGACCGACAAATTCGCCTGATCCGGCTGGTAGACGGTACGTATCATTATTGACTTCGGCTACAAAGTAGTAGTGGTTCAAACCCACTGGACAGGGAGTGGGCCCACAGCTGTATCTTAGGCCGAGTTCGTAGCTCTCCTGAAACTGCATCTCTTTCGGTTCGTCGTTCAGGTACAGGTATACCACGTCTGGCTGGCGGCCTGCGCTATCGTAGAAGGTGACCCTGAAGGTAAAGTCATCCCCCAGTGTGCCCATGTCTGGAACAACCCATCCATACTTCAGTTGACCGCCGTGAGGTGTATGGACACACGCTTCATTCGTGGTAGCTGAGGCTCCTGCAGAATTTGCAGCGTACACTTTGTAACAATAGTCCCTATCAGGTTGGCAGGAGCTATCTGTCCAGGTAGTTACGTCTTCCCCTACAATCTCAAGGAGGTATCCGTTCCGGACTATGACAAACTTCTCCTCATTGGACGAGTTGTCGACCCATGAGAGCATAACCTCGAAGGCGTCAATCGTAACTGCCTGCAGGTTCGTGGGAGCGTTGGGTGGATGGTCCACAGCGGGTGCGATGATAGCGAAGTTATCATCGCTTGTATCTGATATGTCTGGATAGGTCGTGGAGGTGATCTTCACCAGACACTGTGTTGAGGGATCATTAGGTATCGTCCAAGGGTAAGAGCCGTCATTTGGGGTAGAATTCGTGATGGACTTCCAAGTGCCTCCGTTGTTGGTGGAGTACTCCAGTTTGACGTTGTCTCCAGCGTTCTGACTTGTCCAGGTGATGCTGTAGGTAGACCCTATCTCCCAGTCCTCCCCGCCATTGGGGCACGTGACCGTTATGGTCCTCTGACTCCCACCAACGAACTGGTAAACCTGTAGACCCGCCTCGCCATCGGCTACGAACGTATAGCCACCCGAAGCGAAAACTGAATATGCCCAGCCTGGCGTATCGTGATACCCAGCATCTTGAGGTTTAGTGGGATTAGAGATGTCGATGACCTGCAAACCACCGTCGCATCCGGCAGTCACGTACGCATGCCCCCCCGAGACAAAAATGCCATCGCCGAACCCGCGTATGCCAAAAGCGGTTATTTCTTGAGGGTTGGTGGGATCAGAGACGTCAACTACACGCAACCATCCACCACCGATGACGTACGCAAACGAGTTCGAGACAGCTACATCACGTGTCGGTTCCGGTGTATCGAGGAATCCGATCTCCTGGGGGTTGGTAGGATCAGAAATGTCGATTATTCGCAAACCGCCGGAGTCATCTTGATGATTCCAGTACGTAACGTAGGCGTATGAGCCCAGAACACACAAATGCTCTGAACGAGCAGGTAGATCACAAAAAGCAACCTTCTGAGGACTGGATGGGTCAGAGACGTCAATTACCCACAGCCCGCCATCCGTGTGTTCGGTCACATACGCGTAGGTGCCGGAAACGATAACACCATATGGGAAACCCAGTCCATGTAAGACGCCGACTTCTTGTGGGTTGGACGGCGCAGCGATACTAATGACATGCAACGCCACGATTCCTGCCACATACAAGAATGAGTCTGAAATAAACGCTCCATAGGACGAAAGGCCTGGCCGGTTCTCGAAATTGAAAAAACCCACCTGCTGAGGGTTTGAGACATTGGAGATGTCAATTACTTCTACCCTGCCACCGGTTAAATAGGCAAAGGAATCTGAAACGATGATGTCCCGGGCATCCGCAGGCGCATTAAAAAAGCCTATGTCCGTGGGATCTGCTGGATCGGAAACATCAACCACCTGCAACCCTGCCCATGAATAGGTCACGTAAGCATGAATCCCCGAGACAAAGACACTCGAAGTACCGCCGTGCGTGTAGCAACCACTAACGCGCACGGGATCTGCTGGGTCAGAAATGTCGAGTATTTCCATACCCCCAGAAGCGTTTACATAAGCGCAAGTCCCCGATACAAAGACATCCCCAAAATGAGACTCTTGATCATAGAAGCCCATCTCTTGAGGACTAGAGGGATCAGAAACATCAAATACCTGCAGACGTCCGTCATCATATCCCCACCAACTTGCCACGTAGGCATAGATGCCTGCAACAAAAACGCCTCGTGCGGAACCTTGAACATCACAGGTGGCAATCGCCTGTGGGTTTAAGGGATCAGAGATGTCGATAACAAATAAACCCCCATCCTCTTCGGTAACATAAGCGTGGGTGCCCAATACGAAAACATCTCTGGCATACTCTGGAGCGGTGCAAAGACTAACCTCTAGCGGTAACGAGATGTTAGAGATATCAAACACCCACAATGAACCGCCCCGGGATTGCCGGAGAGTTCAAAGCTTGAGAGGATGGAGTCATGA
>CAYOFL010000207.1:0-3904 GCA_964403165.1 uncultured Ignavibacteria bacterium | reverse complement strand
GACTGCGGACGTATTCACACCAGCACACTTTCCCGATACTCTCCCCACACTGATCTTAAAGTATCACATATCTCACCCAGCGAGGCATAACTTTCAACGCACTGAATGACAGAAGGCAAAAGATTCTCATCAGTGGAGGCCATCTTTTTTAAATTTTCTAAGGAAGCCTTAACTTTGCCATCATCTCTTCTCTTTCTTACCGCTTTCAACTGCTTTATCTGCTCTTTTCCCACCTTGGGGTTGACTTTGAAGACGTCTTTGATCTTCTCCTTTTCAGTTTCAAGCAGACGCTTGCCCCCAGACGGGGGCTCGTCTGAGCCCGTCTGGGCAAACCTGTTCACTCCCACGATGGTTCTATCTTTTTTCTCGATAGCCTTTTGATATTCATACGCACTTTTTTGAATTTCCTTTTGGTAATATCCCGACTCCACCGCCCAGAGCGCCCCTCCTTTCTCTTCGATATAGTTGATGTATTTTTTTGCTCTTTCTTCTACCTGATTAGTCAGATACTCCACATAATAAGACCCACCTAAAGGATCGACCGTGTCCGGCACTCTGCTTTCATACCCGATGATCTGCTGAGTTCTCAAAGCGATCTGGGCGGATTCCTGGGATGGCAAGCTTAATGCTTCATCTCTTGAATTGGTATGCAAAGACTGGGTTCCCCCCAAGACCGCCGCCAAAGCCTGCAAAGTCACCCGGATCACATTGTTCTCCGGCTGTTGGGCAGTTAGGGTGCAACCGGCAGTTTGTGTATGAAAACGAAACCTGGCAGAATCCGCTTCTTTCGCTTTAAACTTCTCTTTGATGATCCTTGCCCACAATCTTCGGGCGGTTCTAAATTTTGCTATCTCCTCGAAGAAATGGTTGTGAGAGTTCAAGAAAAAAGAAAGTCTTTTGCCGAACTGGTCAATGTCCATTCCCGCTTCCTGTGCCGCCCTCACATAAGCTATGCCGTTGGACAGGGTGAAGGCGATCTCCTGAACTGCGGTGGAGCCTGCTTCGCGTATGTGATAGCCGCTTATGCTGATGGGATTCCATTTGGGCAGATTGTCTTTGCAGAACTTGAAAGTATCGGTGATCAGCCGCATGGAGGGCTTGGGGGGAAAGATGTAGGTTCCGCGGGCAATGTATTCCTTCAGGATATCGTTTTGAATTGTGCCCGAAAGAACCTCCAAAGAGATATTGTTCTTCTTGGCAAGAACCACATACATGGCTAAAAGCACCGCGGCGGTTGAGTTGATGGTCATGGAGACAGAGACTTTATCTAAGGGGATTTCCTTGAACAGAATCTCCATATCCTCGAGTGTATCTATCGCCACGCCGGTTTTGCCCACCTCGCCCTCAGCTAAGGGATAATCGGAATCGTAGCCTATCTGGGTGGGAAGATCGAAGGCAACGGAGAGGCCGGTTTGCCCCTGCTCCAACAAGTATCTATATCTTTTGTTGGTCTCCTCGGCTGTGCCAAACCCGGCATATTGCCGCATAGTCCACAGCCTGCCCCGATACATGTTCTTGTATATCCCCCGGGTAAAAGGATACCCCCCCGGATATCCCAAATCATTTTCATAAGCTGAATCCCTTACCGATTCGGGCGTATAAAGGCCCTCGATTTCAATGTCAGATGTGGTTGAGACTTTTTTCTCTTTGTCCAAAACTGATCTCTTTAAGACAATGTTACTTAGTCTTTGTATTCTGAGTCACGATTATCTGAAGGTTTCCTCTTTTATCTTGACCCAGCCTCGGAAGAGATAATTTTTTTGGCTTTCTCTCTGGAATTTTATTTCCCGTGAAAGAACTCAAGCAAAGATTCTGCAGATAGACTCGTAAATCTTCCATTAAAGCCATCTGATCAAACAGGATTTTATCATTTTTTAGTGCTTTTTCTATTGCCCTTTTGCGCTTGTCAAAGTCTAGTGGTTTCCCAAAACCAGACGGTAGCTTTTCCACAAATAAACGGAGATATTCGTTTATTTGGTGCTGTCGGTCCACTAACTCCTTTCGACATTCCGCAGTGTTAGGAAACAAAATTTCATGTTCCTCCAAACGAAAAATCCATTCCACAGCCTTTCTATCCGAGAAAAGTGTATCCGTAAGCTGCGCACGCTTCTGCCGCCAATCTACGGACAAACCTTGTTCTTGGAGAATAACATTATAGCTTGAGCTATGAATTGCAATCTGTACTGTCCCGAGCCAATCCTGATAGTCTCTAATGACCTTTATAATTTCAATTCGAGCATGATTGATGACTTGATTTATAAAATTCTTATTTTGAGCCTTAATTGTGAAAATATAGGTAACTATCCAACCCGAAATTGCAATAATCAGTGCTATTATAGATATAATGATTCCCATTTGACCTACACTTTTTTTCTAGAGTCTTGCAGGTCAGCCATCCCGAAGGGTGGTTGACAATTTCTTGATGTATCGGCATTAGGAAATGCCGATGCCAATTTGTTTTGTGTCATTCTGAGCGTAGCGAAGAATCTCGCCCCCCCACCCTAACCCTCTCCCCCAGGGGAGAGGGAATTTCTCGAAAGACCCTTCGCTTCCCAGACGGGGGGCCGACGCCCCTCCGGCGTCCGCCCGCTCAGGGTGACAGCAATCCCTTTTTCTAT
Organism: uncultured Ignavibacteria bacterium; assembly: GCA_964403165.1. Classification (GTDB taxonomy): domain Bacteria; phylum Zixibacteria; class MSB-5A5; order MSB-5A5; family SM1-73; genus SM23-73-3. The sequence goes on along the minus strand of CAYOFL010000207.1, from coordinate 1,286 downwards.
ACAAGATTCCTAGCTATCATTGAAGCCCTGCAACATCACTTCAATGTTAGGCTTCGTTTCTGGCAGATTCTTGGTTATAATCTCCCAAATAATGCTTAAATCCACTCCGAAGTATTCATGAACTGCGATGTTCCTCAGGCCAATCATCCTTTTCCAAGGGATATCGGGATATTTTGCTCTGACGTCTTCCGGAAGATTCTTCGACGCTTCACCGATGATTTCCAGATTTCTTACAACCGCATCCATAGCCATATCGTTCTTGACAAAAGTCTCATAAGTCAAATCTTTTATGTAGCGTTCAATCTTGTCCATAGCGTCCACTATATCTTCAACCAATAGTTTGTGGTTTCTTCTTTTCATGCGTAAATAACCTCTTTGAGAATTTTATCTCTTAGTTGCGGTTTCAAGGCTCCCACTGTAACTAAATCCACCTTTTTGCCCAAAATCTCCTCGAGAAATTCTTTGACATCAATAAATTCCCATCCTATAGATTCATCAAACTCCACCAGGATGTCTACATCACTTTCTTCAGATTCTTCCCCTCGCACGTAAGAGCCGAAAATTCCTATCTCTTTGACCTTAAACTTCTCCCTAAGGATTGGTTTAAACCGCCTTAGTGTTTCTTTAATCCCATCTTGCCTTTTCATCTTCCTTTTCCTTCATTTGTTCGGCGACATTTTTTATACATCGGCATTAGGATTCATCCTGAAGGAAATGCCGATGCCAATCTGCTTTGTGTCATTCTGGGCGTAGCGAAGAATCTCAAAGAAAGGAGTGCGCCCCGCCTTTGGCAGGACGCAGCGGAAGCTTCGCTTCCGCACTCCGGAGACCCTTCGCTTCGCTCAGGGTGACATTTCAGCAACCAAAACGCAACCTGAAGGTTGCGGCTACTATTTTACTCAAAAACTATCAACACCTCATCTTTATTCACTGCCTGGTGTTCTTTGACCTTAACTTTTTTCACCTTTCCGTCGAACTTTGCTTTCAGCTCGTTTTCCATCTTCATGGCCTCCACTATTACCACCCCTTGCCCTGCCACCACCATGTCCCCCTGTTTTACCTCTATGGCTGTCACCAGACCGGGCATGGGGCTCTTTAGCTCTTTTTCCTTTTTGGTGTCAACTTTAAGCACACCCAGTCTTTTCAATCTCCGAGTTCTCTCATCCTCCAGCACACACTCATATCTTTTTCCATTCAGGAACACCGAAACCTTGGCTTCATTTTTAGAAAACTCCAGATCAAATGATCTATGATTGAACAGAAAGGAGACGAAGTTTTTGCCTTTT
>CAYOFL010000206.1:0-3951 GCA_964403165.1 uncultured Ignavibacteria bacterium | reverse complement strand
CAAACCTGTCCCGCTGTGATCTTTTATCTTCGCCGAAACCAGATAATCGTGAGAATAGTCATCCGTGTCAAAAAGTGGGATATGGTCGACAAAAAGCATGTAACGGTCGGTCACCCCCATTATGCGGCAGTGGATAGCATCGTTATCATACCAGGAGCCGTAAAATCCTAAAACTTCGTATCCGGGCATGGCTTCCTGATACACCCTGGTGGCTACAGTATCCCAGGGATCATTAAAGATGGGGACAAATACTTTATTATTCAAAATAATGGAATTGGTGTATGCGGTCCCATAGGGACAATAGACCCGCACAATGGTATATGGTCTTCCCCAGGCACTTATCTGAGTTGCCAAAAAGTCAGCCCTGGCGTTGAGAAGATCATAGCTGGGATGTCCGGGAGAAACGTCTTTTACCAGAATGGTGGTGGGATCCAGAAACTTTGCCCAGCAATCTATGTGATGAATCCCTCCAGATTCGATATAATCTAAAACCGTATAATCATTTCCCAGATAGACCTCCATTATGGAGTCCACCTCTGCTTCAGTCTTATCTGGGTTTTCGTTATAAACCAGCCGGGTGGATATGGAAACCCCCAATCCATCCGACATGTGATTTCCGCCGGTGTGAGTCAGATCCATTCCGTAAACAGGAATACCCCACTTGTTGCCGATAACTACGGGTATCTGGTCATCCTGTGGTCGGGGACGATTATAAATGTGATCCACAATTCCCTGATTTCCCGCTCCATCGAAGATGAACCAGGGTCCATAATCCCTGGTCCAGATGGTGTTGGTGGGAGCAATTATGAATTTGACGTTGTCCATGTTTACCCCACCGCTTTGATAAGTGGCAGTTGCCGAAGCCTGCTCGGAGGAGTTAGCCACAATGGTATGCACCTCAATATCCTCAGACATCTCTGCAATCAGAGAGACAGGAATTCCCAAGGGCCACCTGATTATGGCTCCGGTCATGGGCTCCCATTCGGCTGGGTTTCTTGCCGGACCTGTGGGTGGAGCAGTCTTCTGGTGAGTGATCCCGATCTCATTTAAGCGGGTCATCTCCTCCGGGGTAAGCTCAATGGGCAGGGATTTTATTTTCTGGTATGCCTCGATCTTTGTTTGTAAATTTTTTACCTGCTCTGTTTCAAACTGATTGTGTGCTTCTGCCCAAACAGCCAAGGCAAAAATCAAGATCAATAGAGTGAAAACCTTCACGGTTGTCCTTTTCATATTACCTCCAGAAGATTTTAAGGTCTTTGCTTTCAAGAACTTGTAGGTGCCAGATTTCTTGTCCGACATCCTTTGCTCTCCATTGGTAAAGGAAGGGATATCCTCAACCAACAGGGGACTCAAATAGAGAACCAAATCTTCGGACTTCTCCTCAGGACAATCCTACTATTGATAAATATAAGCCAAACCGAGGTTTTTGCAAGCAGAAAAAGAGGGCGGGCTTTAACAGACAGGACTCTTTTTGCCCGATGCATCGGAGTACCTTGCCCCGATGCGAATCAAGGTCAGGGGTAAGGGTTCATCCTGCCCTTCGGTCCTGCGCTTCGTCCCCCGCCATAGGCGGGGTGTCGAAGGAAGATCTTCGGGATCGAAGGACACCCTGAAGGGTACCCCTGACCAACAGGTGATATTGTGGTATGGCGCGGGGTTTAGCCAGAACCTAACTTAAGTTAGGTTCTGGATTTTTGAGTTTCATGCAAAGACATGTCCTCGTCCGAAACAAGCCCTGATCCGTATGGTTCAGGGCAAGTTTGAACGCTATCTTCTACACAAATCTCTTACTTCAAGGAGTTGTAACTATTGAGGATTTTCATTTCCCATCTCTCATGCGGTTCCAAAAATAGCTTCCAGTTGGGAAACAAAACTAAACTCTGCTGAACCTTTTCAAATCCTTCTTCAGATAATGAGACGGTATAGATGGGAAAACGCCACAGTTGAGATTGCCGGTCAAGCTTAAAGTTTATATCCAGCTTGAGATGATGATCTTTGATTCCGAACTCCTGGCACCTTTGTGCATTGCCTATCATGGTTAGCTCTTTGGCTTTGATCTCGCCCTCTCTGGTGTAACAAAAGCTTCTTTCATCTTGCTCCCCCAAGGCGGCAAAGCCAAATTCAATCCCGAACCACAGGTTGACCCGCTCATGATAATTATTTATCAGAAGATAGGAAATATCCAATTTGGAATCGAGTGGTGTGAAGGATATCTTTTTTGCCACGGTGATGGGAGCTCTCTTTTCCTTAACCCACACAAATCCATCCCGGTATAATGTAAGATCAAATCCCTTTTCTCCACTCTCCATCTTATAGCGATATGGTTGATTTACAAAATCTCCCTGTTCTGGATATTTACAAGTGGAGAAATCCTCCAGTGTAGTCGGCTCTCCTAAAAAATGATCGATCAGGGAACCACGCCGGTACCAATCATAGGTCAAAAACTTTTCCAGTCCCTCCTCTTTGGTTAAGACAAGATCGTGGATGCTGGCAACCTGCCCTTCCTTCCCACCTTTCTGTTTTTCTTGCGAGTCCAAAAGCTTTTTATGATATCCCTCTTCTTTTCTGGTCAAGGTATCCAAAAGATTTATGCTTTTTGGCTTAAAATCCAGCTCGAACAGATTTCCTCCACAAGAAAGAGAGAAAAACAGACTGAAAATGGGTGTATGCACCAAAAATTCATCTCTGCCATCCTTATCAAAATCGAAGATTTGATGGTCCACCCAATTTTTATCCCGATGAGTTAGCTCATCCGTAAGCTTTTCTGCTTGGATAAGGTTTTCGTAGACTGCGGAACGGAGATGGGGCAGATACAGGCCTCCGAACACTCCGTGCCAGTAAGGACAATTACACTGCCCTTTCCACAAAAAATCTTTGGCTTTCTCTAATTTGGTTTTGCTTTTTCGTTTCTGACTTTCGATTTTTTCTATCCTCTGGCTTAAGTGAAGCATCTTCTTGTGCATGTTGTTCGCTTCGGGATACTTGGCTAAGAAGTTTCGCCAGAAGCCTCCTCTCACGAAAATACCAAATCGTTCATACAGATTCTGCTCTTTTAGTATATGTTCAAATTCCTCATATTGGGCAAAGGAGCGGGCAGGCAAAGCCCACTGCATCATCTCATGATAGGAGGCGGTGGGAAGATATACCCTCCCTTTGGGGAGAAGCAGGTTTTTAGCGTCTTTTAGATGGATCATTTCGATCCACTCTCCATTACGCTCAACTTGGTCAAAAAATCTTTCGACCCATCTGTGTTTGAAACAGTGCTCATACGTCTTGGGCCAAACTCCGAACTTCTCCCCATCGTCTCCATACACGATGAGATTCTCGCCATCCTCGGAGGCAATTTTCCTGAAGTACTTAATGGTCTCCTCTGGCTCTTTAAAGGGGATGGAGTAACGCAAAAATTTGGAGGAGGAGAACAGAGCCAGAAGATGGCCTTCCTCTTCAGTGAGATAATAACCTAAAAGCTCGTCATCTGACAGCCCGGAATATTTGAAATGGGAATCGTCCACAATGGTATATTTTACCCCTGCTTCAGATAGTGGTTTGGGAAGGTGAGGTTCCCATATCCTTTCCGCCAGCCACATCCCCACAGGCAGAGTGTCAAATTCTTTTTCTATAAAATCTGTCAGCTTCTTGATCTGTCCGGTCTTGTCCCTGTCAGGGATGACCGCAAGTATAGGTTCGTAATATCCGCCGGTGAGCATCTCCACCTGACCCTTTTCTACTAAAGACCTCAGCTTGTCCAGAGTTTCCGGATGATGCTTCATTATCCATTCAAGCAGAATTCCAGAGAAATGCAAGCTTATCTTGAAGCGAGGGTGTCTTTCTAAAATCTCCAGAAAAGGGAGATAGCTATGGGCGAAAGCATGCTCAAACACATGCTCAAAATTGCCAATGGGCTGATGATTATGAATGGCGAAAGCGAATTTGATCTTTTTCATAAAAGCT
>CAYOFL010000205.1:0-3971 GCA_964403165.1 uncultured Ignavibacteria bacterium | reverse complement strand
CCGTTACTTGCGCTGTCGGTTCAACTTTTGAGGTATCAACCTCTTTGAGTTTCTCAATATAATCTAAAATAGCCGAAAGCTGCTTACTTAATTTAAGAAGCTCTTTTTCGGAAAAATCAATCCGAGCCAGTTTGGCGATGTGTTGGACCTCTTTTTTAGAAATCATATTATAATCGCGAACTAAAGCCTGCCCGCCTAAATTTTGCTAGGCAAAACTTTGGCGGGTGAACTATTCCGATTTACTTTATTAATTTCAAAAACTCCTTCTCCCCAATAATCTTTACTCCCAACTTCTTTGCTTTATCGTATTTGCTCCCCGGCTTAATGCCTGCTACAACGAAATCCGTATTTTTACTCACGGAAGTTGAGATATCGCCGCCTAAGCGGCGGATTTTTTCTTTTGCTTTCTCACGAGTTAAACTTTCAAGGATGCCGGTTAAAATAAAGGTTTTGCTCTGAAGAGTTCTTTTAATTTGTGACGGATTTTTTATTTTAACAATCCTCAAAAGTTTAGTCAAAATATTTAAATTTCTATTATTAGAAAGCCACTGGTGGATGCTTTTGGCAACGACTCCCCCGATATCCTTCACTTTCTCTAAATCTTCTAAAGTAGCTTTCTTAATAGCATTAACGCTGCCAAAATGATTAGCTAAATCCAGAGCTGTTTCTTCTCCAACGTGTCTTATGCCCAAAGCATAGATAAATTTTGCTAAAGTTATTATTCTTGCTCTCTCTATTGCTTTCACAATATTCGAGGCGGATTTTTCAGCAAATCTTTCCAGAGGCAACAAATCTCCTTCTTTCAGTTCAAAAATATCAGCGACAGTTGAGACAAGTCCTTGATCTATCAACTGATTAATTATTTTCGGACCAAGCCCTTCAATATCAAAGGCCTTTTTTGAAACAAAATGATAAAGTAATTTCCGCTGAACTGCTCCACAATCTGGATTAGTGCAACGGCAAGCCACTTCCCCATGGAGTCGTATAACTTTTGAACCACAAATAGGACATTTTTGGGGCATCCTAAATTTCTTTTCTTTGCCGGTGCGAAGTCCCGGAATGACCCTCACTACGTGAGGAATAACATCTCCAGCCCGCTCAATAACTACCGTATCGCCAATCTTTACATTGAGCCGTTTAATTTCATCTTCATTATGAAGAGTTGCTCGAGAAATAGTGGTTCCGCCTAAACTAACTGGTCCCAGTACCGCTACCGGAGTAAGAGCGCTGGTACGGCCTACCTGAACGATAATATCCTCAATTTGAGTGGTAGTCTGTTTAGCTGGAAATTTAAAAGCTATAGCTCCTCTAGGGGCCTTGCCAGCCACTCCCAACCTCTCAAAAGTCTTATTATCATTAACATTAACCACTATGCCATCAATCTGATAGGGTAATTTTTCTCTGCTGGCTTTTATCTTTTGCCAAAAACGAACCACTTCTTTGAGATTCTTACAATATAGTCCCTTATCTACCTTGAAACCCAAAAGTAAAGCAAGCTCATGTTCTCGTTGATGCGTTTTCTGGCCTAAATCATTTATAATATCATAAGCCAGAAAGTCAAGCTTTCGAGTTGCAGCAATTTTAGGGTTAAGCTGCCTAATGCTTCCGGCAGCCGTATTGCGAGGATTGGCATACAAAGAGAGACCTAATTTTTTCTGCTCAAGGTTTACTTTTTCGAACTCTTTTTTGGTCATATACACTTCGCCCCTTGCTTCTAAATTTCCGTTTTGAGCAAAGCCGAGGATTTTTTTAATTTCAGAGCCACTGAATTCTAGGGCTTTTAACTCTTTTTCTTCAGGGAGGCGAATCCTTAAAGGAATAGAAAGAATAGTTTTTAAATTTTGAGTAACTTCTTCCCCCACTCTGCCGTCACCGCGAGTAGAGCCCCGAAAGAACATCCCCTTTTTGTACTCTAAAGAAATAGCAAAACCGTCAACTTTTAATTCACAAAAATAGTCAAATTTCCTAGCCGGGAGTTTTTTTTGGATTCTTTTCTCCCAAGATTCAAGCTCTTCTAGAGTAAATACATCTTCTAGGGAAAGCATGCGAACACCATGTAAAACTTTTTCAAACTTTTCCAGGGGCCTTCCTCCCACTCTTTGAGTGGGCGAATCGGGAGTGATGAATTCGGAAAATTTTTGCTCAAGTCTAAAGAGTTCGTGCTTTAAAGAATCAAAAGCAGAATCTGAAATCTCTGGTTTATCTAAAACATGATAAAGCCAACGGTGATGATTTATCACTTTTTTTAATTTTTCTATTCTTCTCTTTGCTTCTGTCCTAGTCATACCTCTATTATAATCTATCTACTTCTTAAAGCAAATGAAAAAAACTCTTCTTAAGAGCTTCAACTTTTAACTTTGAACTTTTAACTTTTAACTTTTTTACTACCATCCCGCCGCATAAAAAGTTATCTCTAATGCTCGGCGGACATCTAAGTATCCCCCGATAGATTTCATTATTAAATCAGGAGAAGTTTCAACAATATAAACTTCATAGCTTCCTTTACCCGCTAAAACACTGCCGATAAGATAAGGGGATTCGAGAGTTGGAGAAGGTCTATCTCCGAGTATCCTAATATAATATAGTGCCTTTTCAATTCCAGATTCTGCGGCAAAATAGCCTGGTGTTGACTGTCTGGCTGACTCGGACATTTTCATCTCAGTTAGAGTTATGGCAGCTACCACCATACTAATAGCTAAAATAGCAGACAGAATTAAAATAGTAAGAAGAAGAGCCACGGCACCCCTTGATTTCATATAACACATAACACATAACACATAACATTAAGAAAAATTTGTTACATGTTATATGTTCCATGTTGTATGATTACTTGTATATTCTCGTTGACACAGTTGTTTCTAAATGCATCTTAGCTGTGTCTTGATAACTAGGATTAGCTGAACGGATAGCCATTGAAATGGTCACTCGAGGTTGTATATCAATAATCGGCTCTTCGGTCGTGCATTTCCTTATATAAAATTGGAGGTTAGTTATCTCTACATCCTCGGAAGTTAAAAGACTATAAGGACTGCCATTCCTTTTTACTTTAAGCTGCTTTTGGGCCTCACCCAAAAACCACTTGAATCTAACATCTTCTCCTTTGTAATTAATAATATCCAATTCTTCATAACCACCCTCACCGGTTACAACATCAGCCATTCTAATTTCGCGAGCTATTGCTTCAAGAGCATACCTGGCATTATCTTGGACGCTTTGTAAGGCAAAGGTTCTCCTTTGTACCTCTAGGGCTCGGCTAAAAATAACCACCACTGCAGAAATCACCGTGATAAAAATCGTCATGGCGACTAGAAGTTCTATCAAAGTAAAAGCTTTATTTGGATGCTGGATGTTGGATGTTGGATGTTGGATGTTGGGCATCGGACTTCGTTTATCTATAATCTAAAATCTAATATCTATAATCTAATATCTACTTCCTTGACTTCCAATCATAAAGCCGATTTTCTAATAAAATTGATTGTTCGCGATTGCGCTCATCCCAAGTCACCTCTGAAGTTACGGCGATATCATCTGTTAGGGGGTCTGCATCCGGATTATCAATAATGGTTATTTCTCGCTTAAAAATACTTTCCACCACTCCTTCTTCGGGATTGATTTCTTCGGTGTATCCATAAAGAACCAGTCGGGGATTTAAAATAAGAAATTTATCTTCAAATGGCTTTAGTGTTAAAGAATCGTACTGTGCTATATAAGTACCGGCAGCCAACCCTTCGGTCCATGCCTTTGTGTGAAGCCAATTAGTTTCTCGAATGTTTCTGACTATCTCTACTGCCTCTTGAGCCAGCATTGTAGCGGTAAGTTTATTGACGCTAATTTGGGAAACAAAAATTATTTTAGTAAGCAAACCTGTTGGCAAATCAGTAATTATGGCGAATAAAGTCTTTGAAGAGATATATTTTTTACATATTATTTAAACGTAAATTTCATGCCCTCTTTCGGCGCTGACGCGCCAC
>CAYOFL010000204.1:0-4053 GCA_964403165.1 uncultured Ignavibacteria bacterium | reverse complement strand
ACCGTCCGCATCGCAAAAATGAACCTCGCAATTCATGGTCTCTCCGGAGACATCCGCGAGGGCAATACTTATTATGAGGATCGGCATAAGAGCGTCGGCAAATTTGACTTCACAATGGCCAATCCTCCCTTCAATGTTAAGGGTATTGATAAGGAACGTATTAAAGACGACCCGCGATTTTCTTATGGTATTCCGCGAGCTGATAACGGCAATTATATTTGGATTCAAATTTTCTTAAATTCGCTCAATGAAAAAGGGCGAGCAGGATTTGTTATGGCAAACTCGGCGAGCGATGCCGGGCATAGCGAAAAAGAGATCCGTCAGAAGATGATTGAGAACGGCCTGGTGGATGTAATGGTCGCTGTGGGCCCGAATATGTTCTATAATGTGACGCTTCCGGTAACGCTTTGGTTTTTGGATAGGGGTAGAAATAAAACTGACCGCAAAAATAAAATTCTTTTTATTGATGCTCGCAACATTTACCGGCAAATAGATCGAGCACATCGCGATTGGACCGATGAACAGATAGAGCAAATCGCAAGCATTGTCCGAAGCTATCGCAAGGAAAACGGAAAGAAATATAAAGATGTAAAAGGGCTTTGTCGAGTGGCGAGTATTGAAGAGATAAAAAAGGCCGGTTATTCACTGAATCCGGGTCGGTATGTTGGCGTTGCCGATAATGGCGGTGATGACGGTGATTTTGAGGAAAGAATTGAAAATCTTCATAATGAATTTAGAAACCTAACCGGCGAAGCCCACAAATTGGAAAAGAAAATTTTTGAGAATTTGAAGAAATTAAAATCGTAACTATGACGGAAACAAAATCACAATTAAAAAGTTGGCAGAGAGTCAAATTGAAAGATGTTTCAGAAAGAATTGATTATGGTTATACCGCAAGCGCAATACAAAATCCGATCGGCCCGAAATTCTTGAGAATTACCGATATTGTCCCTGATATTATTGACTGGGATTCTGTTCCGTATTGCAGAATTGATGAACAGAAATTGCAAAACTATAAATTAGAAAAAGGTGATATTGTTATTGCGCGTACTGGAGCGACTACGGGGTATGCAAAACAATTTAAGGGCGGTCAAAATGCGGTTTTTGCTTCTTATCTTGTACGAATCAGGCCAAACAAAAATGTTGACGCTGAATTTGTAGGATTGATTGTTCAATCAGATACATATAAAGATTTTATCAAGTCAAATCTGACAGGAGCCGCCCAACCGCAGGCAAATGCAAAAATTCTCACCTCTTTTGATTTTTTGCTACCTCCATTTTCAACACAACAACAAATAGCCGACATCCTTTCTACTTATGATGACTTTATCGAAAACAACACGAAGCGGATTAAGATTTTGGAAGAAATGACACAGGCGATATATCGGGAGTGGTTTGTGTATTTCCGCTTTCTCGGCCATGAAAAAGTAAAGATGGTTGATAGCAAAACCGATTTCGGCAAAATCCCAGAAGGATGGAAAATCGGAAAAGTAAAAGATGTTGTAAATCTGTTATCCGGTTATGCTTTCAAGGGCGGTACTTTCGTTGAGGGCGGGAAATACAAAATCATCACAATAAAAAGTGTACACGACGGACAATTTAAGCCCGAAGGATCAGATACGGTAGAAATTGCGCCGGGAAAAATGCCGGAACATTGCTATTTAAAAGATGGCAACATTCTTTTGTCCTTAACAGGAAACATCGGTCGTGCCTGTCTTGTTTATGGAGAGAATTTATTGCTTAACCAGCGCGTCGCAAAACTGGATTATACGAAATCAAATCGTCCTTTTGTTTACGGATTATTTAGAAATTCCGATTTTCAGACACAATTACAAAATTTGGCTATCGGCGCGGCACAACAAAATTTAAGTCCCGTGCAAACAGCCGAACTCTCAATGGTGATTCCTGCGGTCAAAATCTTGGATTCTTTTAATGGGTTGGTTGAGTCCATACTAAAGGAAATAGTTGAATTGAATAAACGAAATTTTGTTTTACGCCAAGCCAGAGATTTGCTTTTGCCAAAATTAGTAACTGGAGAAGTTGAAGTCAAATAACTTTATGATAAAGGAAGTAAAACTTTTAAAAAATAAGTCAATAAATTCGCTCATTCTAAGTATAGAGCATTTTAATCGCCCGTTTGATATCGGAAGAGTTGAGTCCACATTAATTCTAATGGATCATGCCTTTGAGATGTTATTGAAATCTTCATTATTGCATAGGGGTGGCTCAATCAGAAAAGCTGGAGATCCTCAAACAATTGGATTTGATGCTTGTTTACGAGCAGGATTAAGCGATGGGAAGGTAAAGTTTCTAGACGAAGAAGATGTTATTGCTATCCAAACAATCAACACTTTAAGAGATGCGGCGCAGCATCATCTATTAGATATTTCTGAACAACATTTATATATTCAAGCTCAATTGGGTTTATCAATGTTTAGAAAAATCCATAAAGATGTATTTAATGAAGAATTATACGCCGTTCTTCCCAAAAGAGTTTTACCATTATCCACACAACCGCCTATAGATATTAACTTACTTTATGAAAATGAGGTAAATGAGATTAGAGATCTTTTAAGACCAAGAAGAAGAAAGAATACAGAAGCTATAGCAAAACTTAGATCGTTAGCAATCACAGAGGGGGCGATTCAAGGTAACAAGATTCAACCCACTAATAGGGAGCTAGGGAAATTGGCGGGTGATATAAGGCGAAATAAAAAGTGGGAAGATATTTTTCCAGGCGTTGCTTCAATGAAATTAACTAGTAAAGGATATGGACATTCAATTGATCTAAGATTTACAAAGAACGATGGTATTCCTATAAATGTCGTACCAGAGGGAACGCCAGGAGCAACGGTTGTTGGTATTAGGAAGGTTAATGAGTTGGATTTTTATAATTTATCTGCACGAAAATTGGCAGAAAAAATTGGCGTTACAGAACCAAAAGTCCGTGCGATTATCTTATTGAATAATCTCCGCGCTGATAAAGATTGCTATAAGGAATTCAAAATAGGTAAGACGATTTTTAAACGATATTCGCAAAAAGTAATGGAAAAGATAGGTATAATAATGAGCCAAAAAGGTTTTTCGCTACCCGACACATGGAAAAAGGCGAGGGAGAAAAAATTAGTATGAATGAGTTTTCGGAGGACAAGTTAATAGAAAAAACAGCTGTCAAAATATTTGGCAAGCTTTGGGGTGCCGAGAATTTTGCCAACGCCTATTCCGGAGAAACGGACGCAGAATTTGGGCGCGAGAATCCGGGAGAAGTCGTTTTGATGAATTACCTCAAAATCGCCCTCACAAAGCTCAATCCGGATGTATCTACCGAAGCGTTAAATCTTGCGATTGACGAAATTATAAAAGACCGTTCGGCAATGAGCATGGTGAATGCGAATCATGAGATATGGCAATTAATTAAGGACGGCGTAAAAGTTGAGACGGAAAATGAAAAAGGCGAACAGCAAACCGAGACGGTAAAAGTTATTGATTTTGAAAATCCAGAAGAGAATCATTTCATGCTCGTTTCCCAACTTTGGATTACCGGCGAATTGCACAAGCGCCGGCCGGATTTGATTGGTTTCGTAAACGGCTTGCCCTTACTGCTTATAGAGCTTAAAGCATCGCATAAAAACCTTCGCAACGCCTATCAGCAAAACATCCGAGATTACAAAGATACGATCCCACAGCTTTTTTGGTATAACGCCTTTATCATTATTTCTAACGGCATTGAAAGTAAGGTTGGCACTATCACTAGCGCATATGAGCATTTTAACGAATGGAAGAAAGTAAAAGACGAAAAAGAAGTTGGTAAAGTGAGTTTGGAAACTGCTATTGAGGGGACCTGCGAACCATCGCGACTTTTGGATATTATTGAAAATTTTATTCTTTTTGATGATTCGCGTGGAGAAAAAGCAAAAATCATAGCATATTATTTTCAGCGGCTTGGCGTGAATCGGGCTTTTGAAAAAGTAAAAAATCGGGACAAAAACAAAGGCCGGCTTGGTGTTTTTTGGCACACGCAAGGATCCGGCAAGTCGTATTCAATGGTTTTCT
>CAYOFL010000203.1:0-4104 GCA_964403165.1 uncultured Ignavibacteria bacterium | reverse complement strand
GTTAAACAGGATTTCCACAAAAGCCACCTTGAAACCCCCTTGTAAGTGGCGATAACCCCCCTACCCCCCTTAATTTTAAAAGCAAAAAACTATGGATTATGAAATGAGCTGTACTTATAGCGAACCGGTGAATTTAGGAACTGAAGAAAATCCCTCTTGGGCTTACTCTAAAGCTGATTGTGTTTTGCCTGATGAAACTATTGAATTGATTGAAAATTCCACTACCGGTGCGGAATTTTATATCAAAAAACAACTTAACTACGGAGAGATTTTAGTGATAACTTTTTTAGCGATATTTTTGATATTTGGAATTTTAAAATTTATTACTGATTTTCTGATACCTAAATTAGTGAATTTTAAAAGACAATAAAATGGAGTTAGTAAATTTTTCAATAGAAGAATTTTTAGGGATAGTGCTGTTCTTTCCTTTCCTAATTTATTTCATTTATATTGTGTTTGATGGTATAGGAATTATCAAAGATATTTTCAAACCCAAAAGACCGAGAAAAAGATGACACCGGCAACTATTCTATCAAATGTTTTCTATGCTTTCTGGTATGTTTTAGGTGAGCATTTCATTGGGATTTTAGCAATGGCTCTTATCTTTACCCTGTTGTTGGCTTGGTACTATTTGATGTTTAAAAGATAGTGCCTTGACAAGCTGCTTGGGTATTCTAAAATGAAATTAGTGGAAGGGTGAAATGTGGGCAAGGGGGCAATAAAATCCCTCTTTCCCCTCCCTTCTGAATTAGAAAATCCTGAAAGGTCGGCAAAATGTTAATTATCTAAAAATGTTATTTACTTTATTTTTATTGCCTGATGGATTTTTGGCACAAATGATGGACTATGTCGGTGCGATTTTTACTGATGCTAAATTATTGATATTGTTGGCTTTGGGAGTTCCTTTGGCTTTCTATGTGATTAAAAATGTCATTGGGTTAATGCCGAGTAGATAACATTTTAAAATCCTAAATTGATGCTTCCAATGTTAGTAGCAACTTTCTTTACTCTTGAAGCCGCAGATATTACAGCTATGTTGGCTTATATAGGGAACATCTTTGAAGATGCCTCTCTATTGCTTTGGGTAGCGATTGGATTACCTTTGGGTTTCTATGTTATTAGGAAAGTTATCAGTTTAATTCCTAAAAGATAGTTAAAATCCTTATCTCTATGAAAAGATTTATTTCAGTTTTAGCTTTACTGATGATGTTTTCGGTTATGCCGGCCGTTGTTTTAGGTGCTTGTGGCACAAGACCTGATTGCGGCGATTGTTTAACACAAGAACCCTGTGAAGCTGAATTGCTTTGTTATTGGGATACTGACACCTGCTATAATCAAGCTGTGATAACCATTGATGCCGGTGGAGTAAATTCTCTTTTAGCTAATGTAGGTGCTTTATTTGAAGATGCCGGTTTATTCATTTGGCTTGTGATAGGTTTGCCATTAGGATTTGTTGTGATTAGGAGAGTGATTGGTTTAGTACCAAAAAAATAGATGGGGATACCCACCTTGAAAAAGATTATTTTGAAAGAGAAGAAAAAGAATATCGCCGCGTTGAGAAGATGTTAAAAGAAAAAGATGTTAAAGGAACGGAAAAATGGCTTGAAAAGTGGCGAGAGAAAGATAATTGGTGGTAAAACAAGGGGGTTGATATGGCAAAACCCACTTGTCCGTCATATCGTAAAAGAAGTGGCTTATCCCCTCTCTAAAGTATGTGTTTTTTAGGTACTTTCCTTACAATTTCTGCTGAAGATATAACCGAGATGCTTGGTTATAGTGTCAGTTTGATTGAAGATTTAACTCCTCTTTTATTGCCAATTATAGGTGTATTGGTTGGTCTTTTGGTTTTCTGGGCTGTTTTAAATGCCATTAGAGGACATTAAAACCTATGTGGCAGATAGCGAGTGATTTCATTACTTTCTTGGGTTGGTTTTGGCAGAATTTAGGTGCGATTTGGAATTATGTTATCTCACCAGTTAAGTATGTTTTTACCTTTGTAAAAAGTTTTTTTTTATCAGCTCTAACTCCACCTGTACCGGCTGAAGAAATTTGGGTCTTTCCTTCCAATGTTTTAGCTGTCTTTAATGCTATTTCTTACTGGAGTGTGATAATTTCAGTTATAGCGATTAGTTTGATGCTGATTTTTAGCTTTTATATCATAAAACAATTCTTAAAGGTATAATATGACCACTTTGGCTATTAAATCTGTTGTTGAGGCAATTAGAACGATAAAACACCCCTTCAAAACGATTGTAGTAGGGGTTTTTGTTTTATTGGGTGTGATGAGTGCCAATTTGGCTTTAGGTGCTACCTATTTTTCTGATAACTTTGACACTTACAATTTGGGGAATTTAACCGGTCAGGGTGGTTGGGAAATAGCGAACACTCCGGCGCAGATTGTTGATAACAAATTTGTTTCATCTCCGCAAAGTGTTTATATAACTTATCAGCAAATAATTAGGCATTTGTTTGGTACTGCTCTTGACGAGGGAGTTTGGAAGGGTAAAATGTATAATGAGGATACCACCACTCTTGATTTTTATTTGAGGACAGATACTTCAATTCCTGCTTGTTATGCTTTTGTAGATGCTGTTGCCGGTAAGGTTTATAGCGATGACCCTGCCCACGCCGTAGAAATTTTAACTGGACTTTCTTTTAATAATGAGTGGGTAGATTTTCAGATGGCTTTCAGGGCTTCTGATGACAAATTTAAGTTTTGTGTTGAGGGAACTTGCTCGGATTGGGTTGTTTGCCGATATCTTGGAGAAGAACAGCACTTTGACACTCTAAATAAACTTAATTTCAAAGGGTGTGAAGGCGGAAAAATTACTAAATCTTGGATAGATGATATTGAAGTTAAAGATTTGGGTTGTAGCGCTGATAATTGTGATTTGTGTGAAAATTGGTTTGATTGTGGCGCGGTAGGGTGTTGTTGGTTTTACAATCCTTATTATGCTATAACTAATTATTGTGGTGTTTGCTACGAAGGTTGTAGCTGGGATAGCTGCGGTTCTTGTGAAAATCAAGGTGAGTGTGAGGGGGTGGGCTGTTATTGGACAGGGGAATACTGCTCTTGGGTCGTTAGCGAGTGTGGCGGCGAATTGGCTTGTCAGTTTTGTGAAAGTCAGGAAACCTGTGAAGCTGAAGATTGTCATTGGAGTTCTATAAATCAAACTTGTTGGTATAAAGCACCGACACTTCCTTCAGATTGGAGTTCTTATTATGATGAACACGGCGGATACGAAGTTCCGGCTGGATTTGTAGATGATTTGGCTGAAACTACCGGAAAGGCATTTGATACTATTAGCAGTTTATTTGAAGGGTTTGCTATCTCTTTCAGCAATTCAGATGCTCTGGCAAGAGGAACTGCTTTAGGTCAAACTATACCTAAAGCGAGAGGGTATTTGAAGATTTTTGATGGTATGTTTGGACATATACCGATTGGAGAAACCTTTGTTTTCATCTTGATTTTTATGTTGGAGATAGGATTGTTCAGAACTATTAGGCATCTAATTCAGATTGTAAAACCTTGATGTTTGAGAATTGCCTTTTTATCTTATTAGCTTTATGGATTTGTTTTATACTTTGGCTTTTAATTCCTGATAAAGATGGGTATACTAAAATTTTTCCAAAAAAAGACGAATAATCCGGCTGATTTAGATGAAGCAGAAGCGAAGGGATTGATTACAAGAGAGGAACATTTGGCTTTAAAATTGAAAAGAGCTGAAAAAGAATTAAAAGATTTTTTAGAAGGCAAAAAAAAGAAGTAAATTTTTAATTTGAAACTACCGCCCTAATATATATATATATATATATATATATATATTAGGGGTGCGGTTAGTTCAAAAACACTATGAAAAGATTAACAAATGACGAAAAAATTTACGAGGAAAAGAATTTAGAAAATCAGCTGCGCCTTTGGCAAATGAAAAAGTTTTACGATAGACCTTCCGGCAGCGGTGGTTGTCCTGAAAAAATTAGAAAAAGAATTTTAGGAATAATTAGAAGAAAATAGCTATTTACAGGGGGGTTTGATGTGTGCTATAATGGTTAAACAGGATTTCCACAAAAGCCACCTTGAAACCCCCTTGTAAGTGGCGATAA
>CAYOFL010000202.1:0-4106 GCA_964403165.1 uncultured Ignavibacteria bacterium | reverse complement strand
TTTGAGCTCAGGGATTAGACGGTTTAGAACGCTCTTGTCCTTTGTCTCTAGATACTGCAGGGCAGCGCGATAGGGTTTTAGGAATTCGATCAGATCGGCTTGGCTACTTCGTTCAATGAGTTGAAGGGCCTTATCTAACAGCTCCTGTTTTTTTGTCTCTAATAATCCTTTAAAGTAGATGCCAACGGTTTCTTGCGTCACGTCAGAAGGAGCTACGGAAGAGTATCGCAGAGCTCTCCGCAGATGCTCAATCGCCTTTTCGTATCTCCCCTTGGCTGCGCTTTTCAAGGAAAGATCCAAAGAAGCTGTAATGATTAACAAGGCCGCTGTTATCAGTAGAGATTTAGCATTTGTTTTCTCGGCTAATCTGTACGCCTTTTCCGCGTCCTTGAGAGCGGAAGAGTTACTACCACAAAGGCTAAATGCCTGGCTTCTACCTAGAAGGCTAGAAACGATGTCCGTCTCTTCTTTAGCAAACTCGAGAGCTTTTGTATAGGATGCGACGGCCCCGTCATAGTTATCTTGCACGAAATAACTGACACCAAGATTATGCCAGGCGAGGTGATCATCAGGCTTGATCTTCAGCACCTTCCGATAACAACGGATTGCCTCCTCATACTCGTTCTTCCCGCGATAGGCGTTACCCATGTTGCCCCATGCCTCGCGCATCTCTGGTTTGATCTTCAATGCCTTGCGGTAGCAGCGGACTGCATCGTCATACTGGCCTTTCTCGCAGTAGACATTGCCCATACCATACCAAGCTAGATTGTCAGCAGGCTCAATCTTCAGTACTTTTCGGTAGCAGCGGACTGCATCGTCATACTGGCCTTTCTCGCAGTAGACATTGCCCATACCATACCAAGCTAGATTGTCAGCAGGCTCAATCTTCAGTACTTTTCGGTAGCAGCGGACTGCATCGTCATACCCACCCTGGCTGGCGTAGGCGTTACCCATGTTACCCCAAGCTTCCCTCATCGCTGGATCGATCTTGGTTGCCTTCGTATAACACAGGATAGCCTCATTGTAATCACCCTTCTCAGTATAAGCGTCGCCCATGTTGAACCAGGTATCAGACGTATCAGGCTCAATCTCCACTGCCTTGCGGTAGCAGTCAATCGCCTTGTCGTATTCCTCAATCTTGCGATAAGCACTGGCCAAGCTACGCCAGACATCAGGATTCTCTGGTTCTAGCTCTAAGTACTCTTTGAGGGTTCCAATTTCTTTGTCCGTTTTCCCTTGTCTCTGTTGGACGAAAGCTACCCCCCACAGGCCTTGAGCAAGAAGCTCTTTGTCCCCTTTTTGTTGTGCATCGGTAAGGAGTGCGCTTGCTTCTCGTTCCGCAGTTGCTAGATCTCCTACCTCTACAAGCCCATAAACCCGGCTGAGATGAGCCGCAGCGTGCAATGATGATGGGGCGGCTTCTTGAATGTAATAGAGCCTATCTATGATCCCTCTTGTCTCTTCGACCGACCCTTTAACCAACGAGGTGTCTAACTCTCCAAGCAATTCTCTAAGTTGCTCCGCTAACTCTTTCTGAGAGAACCATATCTCGATGAATTTGGTGATGAAATGCACGCGCTTGCGACCCGCCTCAACACGCATCTGGCGCCACATTCGGAACAGGCGTTCGCTAACATCGTAAAGTGTCTTTCTTTTCTTCTCCTTGAGCGTCCTCACAAATCCGGCTTCGCGCAAACGTTTCAATTGTGTATTAGTCACATTCACCGGCAAGCGGGCAAACCGAGCGATCTCTGTAGGAGATGATGGTCCATCCATCAAGGAAACAGCATCAAGAACTTTCCTTTGCTGAGGAGAAAGGGATTTCATCCGATCCTGGAAGTAAGGTGTCATCTCATCGAGGAGCTTGATGAAGTCTCTCTCCACCTCCAGGATCTCGAATTCGGTGAAGATTCGATAGAGGCTCAGAATAAGACGAGGGTTTCCTCCGGTCAGGTGAACAATTGCTCTTAAGCGGCCTTCGTAGTCATCCAGCTTTCCCAAAAGTTCATCTTGACCATCTAGTCTTAACCGTTTTTCAATGAGCTCTTTTACCTGCTCCACTTCTATTTCCTGCAGCCACATCACTTCAAAAAAGTTATAGAAGGGTGCCTGATAGTCCATTACCGCATCAAACAGGGTGGGAGCAGTCCCGATGAGCATAAAGATGTCCTTGCTCATCAAGATGCTGCGTAGCCGGCCTTGATCTTCTTCCGTAAAATGCGGCAGAATGTCTTGCAGATTGTCAAGAAGCAGAAGAAATTTCTTTCCCGTCTCGCGCCTTCTATTGGAGAGATACTCCAAAACCGCTTCTTGCTCTGCGTCACCTAGAAGAAGAACACTATCAATCCTCTGTGTTAGCTGGGAGAGTTTCTCATCGGGGGCTTCCTGTCTTAGTCTAGCCATGATTTCGAGCAAAAGATCTGGAAGAGAGATCATTCGATACTCTTCCTCAGCAAACAGAATCGGTTCCCAGGAATCATTTAAATGCTGACAAAGTTCATTCCACGTAATATTCCCCGTCGTGCCGTGATAGATGAGAAGAAGCAAATGAGTCTTACCGATCCCCCTTGGCCCAACGAGCAAGAAGTGTTGATTCCCTTTCTTGTCAGCGCCCTCTTTCAGGGCTCGAAGGATCCTCTTTAGCTCCTTATCCCTACTTACTGATAGGTCTTTGAGGTTTTGCGGGTCCTCCAAAGCAGGAGTGTATCTGAAAAGTTCTTTCGGCATGGCTCACCTCTCCTAGGTAAGAGTGTAGTACCGGCACCACCAGTCCCTGAGGACTTTCGTGGCGAATGTATACCCTTCCGCGGCGTGCACAATGTAAAAATCGTTCTCTAAATCGGAGAGAAGATAGCTAAAATCCGCTTCGCTTCCTCTTCCTTGGGTTATCTGCATGTAGATGTCCCATAGCTCCTTTCGCGAAAGGCTGTCCCTTTGAGCAATGCGGGAAAGAAACTCTTTTGCTATTTCGGCCAGATTCTCATAGTAACCTTCAATGCGTTCATAATAATGCTCAAAATAGGTTCGGTTATAGCAAGCGAGCACACTATCCTGATAGGCCTGTTCAATAATCTCTTCCGAGAGATCCTTCTCGTGCCTCCGTTCCATCTCGTTAAGGCTTTCGCGTATAAGGATCTGGAGGAAGTAGGGGATGGAAACGCCAATTATTTGGCGGAATCTTTCTAAGACTTGCGGGGGCACCTTTTTGATCTCCCCTTCCTTC
Organism: uncultured Ignavibacteria bacterium; assembly: GCA_964403165.1. GTDB lineage: Bacteria > Zixibacteria > MSB-5A5 > MSB-5A5 > SM1-73 > SM23-73-3. The sequence goes on along the minus strand of CAYOFL010000202.1, from coordinate 883 downwards.
TTCAAGACGGCTCTTATGAATCCATCAGCTACTTCATCGGGGAACTCGCCGATTCTGATAGTAGATAGGTCATTGATCACCTTCGTCCCTGTTCCCACGTGCTGGAGGACCTTCTCTATCCCGATTGATCCTCCGATAACCCACCGCACCTTGTCTTGTAGTTCGGGGATATGCCGCAGGCCACGAAGCCAGAATAGAAAATCTTCTGCTTGCTCTTCGCCTTTCTTTCCCGCGATCTTCAATATAAGCAGTGGCAGCTCGTCTACAATAAGGATCCTCTTCTCTTGTACATCTTTGAGGAGCTTGATCAGGGCCTTCCCTTTGTCTTGCCAATCCTTTTCCAACCTCTTCCGCAGAGAGACCTTGAACTGGGGGATTCCTACCTCTTCAATTTGGTTGATCGCAATTCCCGCTATTTTCTTTACCCCTTGGAGGATTTTTTTAGACATGTTGTCCGCGAGCAGGGCTGCCATGATCTCAGCGACGAAATCCTCTGGGCCTTTGATCCATTCGACATCCAAGTAATGGGCTTGCCAACCCTGTTTGGGCTCGTCAATAAGAGACAACATAATGCTGGTCTTGCCAAAGCGCCGTGGCGCGGAGAGCAACACCGAGCTGGTCTCCAATGTTTTCCAGATCTGTTCAAGTTCTTTTTCTCGGTTCCATAGGTCATCCCCGCGGACTGGCTGTCCGATTACGTTGCGGGGGAGTCTTTGTCCGCCCATCTTACTAACACCTCCGTTATATAACAACAATGTTATACCACAAATCTGTTACATTGTCAAGAAGCAGGAACTCCGAAACCAGAGGACTAATGTACGAGGTGGCCTTGCCGCGGCAGAACCGGGCGAGCGCTACCAATTCGAGCGCAACGGTTACTTCT
>CAYOFL010000201.1:0-4127 GCA_964403165.1 uncultured Ignavibacteria bacterium | reverse complement strand
TCCTCCAAAAGGTCGGGTCATGACGCCCGGCCTTGTTTGTTTTAACCTTTTATGAAAGGATAGAACAATGGCACTTATTAAATTTGGTGGTGGTGTGATCCAGATGTCCGGCAGTATTGCCGGAAACACGTTCGCCCGTAACAGGTACGGTAATTACGTCAGAGCCCGAACGAAGCCAATCAATCCCAACACTGACAATCAAGTTCTTGTCCGTGCTGTCATCGCAAGCTTGACTGAAAAATGGTCGACAGTTCTCACTGCCGCTAATCGTACTGCTTGGAACCTCTACGCAAGTAACGTCCCAATGAAAAACAAACTTGGCGAGGTAATGCACCTATCAGGATTCAATCATTACATCCGTTCCAATGCAACTCGTCATCGCCTAGCACAAGGTCTCGCCAACGCCGGTCCAGTAATCTTTGAACTACCTCCACAGGACCCACTTTTTGCAATCAGTATTTCCGAGGCAACGCAGCAAGTCACAGTTACTTATGACGATACCCGTGACTGGGCTAACGAAAACCAAGGCTACCTTTGGTTTTTCCAAGGCCAACCCCAAAATCCACAACGCAACTTCTTTAAAGGTCCCTGGTTATTCTGTAGCTCTGTTCTTGGTGTCGCTGGTGCCCCGCCTGCAAGTCCCGCCGTCCGTGATGTTGTCACTGTATGCTCCGAAGGACAGCATGTTTGGTTCTATGGTCGCATCGAACGTGCAGACGGCAGGCTTTCTGAACCTTTTTACGCTGACACCTTTTGTCTTGCCTGAGATAGTTAAAGGTATCGTTACCCAATGGTCGGGTTCGATATTAGCTATACCCTCAGGCTGGGCCCTGTGTGATGGAACAAACGGCACACCGGATCTGCGAGACAAATTTATCCCCGGTGCGGGCACAACGTACAACCCTGCAGATTCGGCTGGCTCAGTAAATCACCCCCACACATTCACTGGCGATGGTCACGGACATTTAATAACTTCAGGATTTCCAATCAACGGCGGACTCGACTATATTGCCGGAACCAACCTGGAATCAGCGGCCGGGACAACCGATGCAGGATCAAGCCTGCCAACTTATTATGCCTTAGCTTATATCATGAAATTGTGAGGTGATTAAAATGTCATTACCGGTCGGAACAATAGTCCTCTGGTCGGGAGCCATCGTTGACATCCCTGCTGGATTCATTCTTTGTAACGGTGCAAACGGGACACCAGATCTGCGAGATAAATTTATTGTCGGTGCTGGCTCAACCTATGCAGTTGGTGCAAACGGTGGAGCTGTTAATCATAATCACACATTCACAGGTGACGGCCACTGCCACAGTATCCCAGCTGGTATACAGATAGGATCTGGAGCAAATTATATCAACGCAACTTCATCAGACCCAGCTACCGGAACAACCGACAACGCAAATGGCTTGCCTCCTTACTATGCTTTAGCTTATATTATGAGAATTTAAGGAGAAACAAAATGGCAGACAAAATGTACTTGGTCATAACCGCCCGCAAAGAAGTTGCGGACCGGGATGAGGCAAGAACAATCTTCGACCTTGTCAAACAACGCTTAGCCGATCGTCCTGATGTTGAAACCACGGGACACGTAAGCAACCACTTTGACATCGAGGAATAAATGAAATCGCTACTGACTTTTCTCAACGAACAGCATTGGTATATCATCGCTTTTTTACTGATTGTCTGTGTTGTGTTCTGGACTTACGGTTGTGTTTCAACCACCGAAAGCCTAATCAACCCCGAGCGCAAAGTTAACCGTGTAGAATTAGAAAACGAGCTTGACTACTTAATCGGGATCGCTTCTGCTCGAGCCGAGGATCTAAATCGCCAGGATGCAATCAAACAGGCCCTGCTTGACGCAGCTAATCTTATGAGCCAGACCGGTTCAATCAACCCTTCGGGTTTAGTGAACCTTATCGCCTGTATCGGAGCGATTTCGTTTGGTCTGAATCGCAATCAGCGAGTGAAAGCCTTAACCAAAGACTCTACCTGACCGTCAAATGGTTAACTTTTCAACAGATGAGCTGCCGTTCGGAATCATACCCTTGACGCGGGGCAAGGTGGCTATCGTTGATTCTGCTTATCACCGAACGCTCTGCCAGTTTCACTGGCGAGCCGTCAAGGCAAAATATAACTGGTACGCCAAGGCCGACATCGTTCGAGATGGTAAGATTATAACGATCTCGATGCACCGATTTGTTGCCCGAACAAAATTCCCTGATGTCTGTCACCACAAAAACCGACAATCACTTGACAACCGACTTTCCAATCTCGAAAACATGTCCAAAGAGCAACACTCCCTAATCCACGCAAACAACGGCCTTATCGTAAAATTCGCAACGTGAACTATGGCAATGGTAAAACTTGGTGCTGGGCTTACCGATATCAACGGGGGCCAGGGTGGAGTCGTTTGGCGTTGGGACCACTGCAGGCAGCACGTTCAGGCCAAGCCGCGTAAACGCTGGCACGATCCGGCAAAACCCTACCCGCAGCAGAAGGCATTTTCAAGATGCATCCGCTATCTGCAAACCGAACCTTTATCAAAAGAGGAACGCGATCGATGGTGGAAATACTGCTATGACCATCCGAAGAAAAACAAAAAAGGGGAGACTTATTACTTCCATCCTGTCCTTGCCTTTCTTTCTGTGAACATTCGAAGGATCCTCCGAGGCCAGGACATCATCCCAATTCCACTCGGCTATTAATTATTTTTTGTTGACACCCCTTTGTTTTTCTGCGTTACTGCAAAAACAGGCCGACTATCTGACTCGTAAAAGGATCGCTTTCAGGAGTAACGCTATGTATCATAGTGGTTATGCCCAACGCAAACACTGCCGTTGGTGCGGTGTTGAATATTATGCAAAGAAACCCATCAATCGTGACGGTTTCTGCTCGGCTGCCTGCAAACAGGCCCACCATCGATCATACAAAAAGTACGTTACCGCAGTTGGGCAGCGGACCGTCCAGGCCAGGTAGAAATCCAGGACCGTAAAGTAACGCCCAAAAACAGCAGAATTTGAGACGACACCCACAAAATAGAATAATAGGCGTGGAACTGAACTTCAGTCCCACACCATTCTATTTATAAGAACAAACACAAATGTTTTTTATTTATGATCCTGAAATCTCACACACAGACACACACACAACCACTCCCTACTTCATTTCATATTTTTTGATAGACATAAACCCCATCACCCCTTGTATAACAAAGTCGAGGGGCTATATTCTAAAATCACCCACCCACCCACCCGTGTGACGCAGCGCATTAGTATTGATCTCTATATGCATATAACGTTTAGCATTTTTAATATGATTATTATTATATGGGTCGTCCCGCCCAAGGGTCGGGACTCCATCGGGGTACCTCCGACATCCCTGTCGGAGTTACCCCTCTATCGTTGGAGCCAACGATCCAAACGATGAAGCATCGTACGTTGTCTCCAACGTGTTATCGAAAACTCCACAAGGTGTAGTTTTCGTACACCTGTTGTGTGAAGCACACAACGGGTGTTCATCGTGGGGAGCCCCACGGGGCGGGGGCCCCACCGCCCGAAACGGTCGGTCCCCCCCGTATCGTCCGTGGGGGGCCGGGCATCCTGCCCGTTGCCCCCCACGGACTGTCCCCGTTTTTCCCGCCGGTTTCGTCGGGTGGCGCCCCCTCCGTCGGGAGTTAACTCCTTTACCCGACGACCAAAGAAGGATTAGAAAAGACCCAATCCCTCTTTGGAATTACCCTGAGGCATTGTCAGTGACCTTGTACAGAGTTTTCCCCTTTTATTCACCACGCACACCACAGCAAAGAGACGAACGCCGCTGCGCGGGGAGAACAAATCCGGGGGTCCCGTTGTTCAACATTCGTACACCATCCGAAGACAATTCGTACACCATCCGAAGACAACTCAAATATCCTCTATTTTACCTTCGTTTTTCCCCAATAGTCCCTTAGTATATCCCCCCAAAAAATGGAACCCATCCTGAAAGCAACCTCTTGCCAAAATAAACAACAATATTGGCACTCGTTATGCGATATTTCAGTATGGAAAGAGATTTGATAGAGGACAAAAAACTGTCCTCTCCACTCTCTTGCGAGAGAGGACAGGTTTTTTTAAAAAAGGAT
>CAYOFL010000200.1:0-4137 GCA_964403165.1 uncultured Ignavibacteria bacterium | reverse complement strand
CAGACGTCCTCTCCCCCGCAAAGGTTTGTCATCGGTGCGTAGTAGACGGGATCGAAGGAAGTTGGATCATCGAATCTGCCCTTGTCTGCTGTCCAATAGAAACTAGCGAGGTTACAATCAGAATCCCACACCTTGCCGTGAAGCTGAATCGATCCGCCTTCATCGACGGATTTTGCCGCGCACGGAGTTATGCACGGTGGAGATGGAGGCGTTGGAACGCATGGGACAGGCATCGGAGGACGAGAGGGGGGAACCGATGTGCACGGCGGGATTGGAACGCATGGAGGAGGTACGGCAGGCGGACACGGAGGAACCGATGTGACCCAGCACGGGACCGGCGGGGTTGGCCGACATCTTTCCACGGGTGGACAACAGATTGTGTCGCAGACACGCACAACCATCTTATCCCTTGCACTTACTCCCTGCTCGTTGGTTACAGTAAGAGTGAGGATGATATTTTCTCCACCGCGACCTACCGCAGGAGCCGTATACACAGGATGCAGTAGGTAAGCGTTGTCGAAGCTTCCTCGTCCACCTGCAGCGGTCCAATGGTAGGTTACTCGCCCACCATTTGGATCATATCCTTCACATGTCAGTCGAACACTGCTACACTCGTTGATAACTAAGTTCGTCCTTGCATCTACGTATGGCAGCACTACGTTAGTCCCCATATCTACGTATGGCAGGACTTCGGATTCTGGAGGTTCTGGGCTTGCTCCCGAAAGCAAAAGGACAGCTGCGCCAACCACCGCAATTCCGACAAGCCACAACCAGTTCGAGTCATTCACACCGAAACACCCCCTTAAGAATAGAGCCCCTTTGGAACATGTCCAACTCTTCGCCTATCTTTGCCCCCTTCAAGCTTTTTCAATCCAGCATAGCACAAAAAGAGGAGAATGCCAAAAACGCCATGACCTCTTTCCCACTCACTTCACAGGAAAGACGATTTGTGCTATGCTTAGAAGAGGCCGCCATTTGCGGTGGTTGCCAACTATAATGACGACATGCGCAGAGGATAGAAGGGCGAGCTTCGTTCTAAAGGAGGGCATATGAACAGGAGAGCGGCGAAGTTTCTCATCATAGGGGGCATTCTAGCAATTGGGCTACTGGGGGGACTGTTTATCGGGCACTCGCCTGCGGAGGGGCCGTGCGTTGAGAACGTGAGCAACAGCTTTTCTTTGATGGTGCCGGCTTTTGCCCAAGGGGTTCCCGCGGATCAGTTTCCCATGAACGAGGCAGGAATCTCGGCTTATGTCAATGCGAATCAAGGAATCGACCTGGGAAAGGCTAGAACCCTTTTCAAAGGGGTTGAAGCAGATACCGGAAGTTACATCGTGGGAACGGTCGAACTGCCAGGGCATACAGAGGAGATGTGGCCGCACGTCTACATCGATAAGAGCGGATGGATCTTGGCTTATTACCCGAAGACCGAACCGACAAGCCGAATCATGCAGTGGTATGGTTATCAGCGAGATGTGATTGCCACGACCACGCTCAGGGACACCCTGATACAGATCTGCCAAAACCTGGCTATTAACCTACCCACCTTCGACACCGAGATGCACTATTACCATTTTCAGTATCCAGAGGCAACCAAGATACTCATTGCAGTAGACACTACGTCAGGGAGCGACACGTTCAAGTTTACGGTCTCTTACGGTATCACGCTCTATGATGCTGCTTGGTCACATTATGGGGCAGGTATTAGCGGTGGCTACTCATCTGACCGTTGGTCAGAGTCCAAGATCGATGGTGCCCGTCTATACCGAGCAGGAAGCGGTACTTACATCGCCTGTGGCACTGTGGAAGGACAGTACCTGACACCGGGCACACCTCATACTGTCTATATCGGGCGTGGTAGAGGCTGGGCCGGCATCGCGATCATTTTCATCTATCGGTAAATGGGGCGTTGAAATGCGCACAAGAGGGTCGTTCTCAATTGGCGTCCTGATGACTTTGTTTCTGTTCTCCCTCGCTAGCCTTACGATATTCGCTCAGGAGGAGCCACTGGAGGAACAAGCATCGTCTGAGACTGACGGTATCATAATTGAGGGTGCTAAGGCTACTTGGGAAACTGAAATGACGGTATCAGAAGAGCTAACCACTGCTACGGACAAGGTGCTACCACGATTGCTCATTGAACAGGCTGCAATCCTGTGGAGAGCAGACCTTGAAGCCTCACAAGAACTGGTCAGTATCGCAGAGAAGGTAACTGATCGACTGCTGATTGAACAAGTGGCCATCACAACTATTCTGGAGCTGAGTGGATCGGACGCTTTGATCGAGGCAACGAGCAAGATGATACCCCGAATCCTGGTAGAACACGCTGCTACAACCGGTTTGATTCAGGCTTTGCAAGGATCTTCCGCCTTACGCGAAGCAACTAGTGGAATGTCGCCGAGGATTCTCATCGAACATGCCGAGACGATGCAATGTTACGAGTTGAGTCCATTCCATCCTGTTCCCCCTCCGTTTCCCCCTCCGCCGGACGGGAATGGCGTTCCTGTATGGTGGATTATCCTGGGTTTGGTTGCAGGTATTGCCTTGGTCATTGCCTTGGTGAAGGCACCATGATAGTTTTGTAATTGCCTAGTAAAAGGAATTTGAGTTGGCCTCGCAAGCTGAAGGGGATCAAGCGAAAGTTTATTACATCCTTCATTTTGCTGATGGAAGCTAGGGACAAGAGGATAAAGATGTTCTCGTCAAGGAGAAAGGCCAATGGAAGATTGGGTTAAGCTTCTGAACAGAACGAAAAGAAAACCGGAAGTGGATACAAAGAAAGCACATACCGAGAGGTCTAACAGGAGCATTGAGGGAGTTGCATCTAAGCAGCGTTTCTTTGCAAAGGTATTCGGCGTATGCCTTGTTCTTGCAGTCTGCCTCACCGTGCAGGTCGCTGCCAGAGACATCCTTCTGAAAGTACCCCTATTGAGTCAGAACGACCCACAATGGAGAAACGAGCAACTAGGTACTTGCAGAGGAACGTACCTCGGGTATCCAAACCCAGCCAACAAGGCAAATGCAGCAGCGGGCTGTGCTGTTACAAGCCTCGCAATGGTTTACAACTATTATCATCCTGGATACACGGACCCCGGCAAGCTCAACGTGGCATTAAGGATCAAGGGTGGTTACACAGGCACGTATCCCGATCTATGCCTGCTATATTGGTCGAAGCTAAATTCTATAGGCGTGAATGCACCTAATGTACGCTATCAAGACTATCTACCTTCAGAGAGGAAAAATGATTTCTTTGTCAATATCGATCGTGAATTAGCAAATGGGGATCCTGTAATTGCCTGTGTTAGATGTTCAGTGACAGATATGCACTTTGTGGCCATAGTTGGAAAAGATCGCTTGGGCAACTACATCATCAACGACCCTTGGGGAGACGTACGTTGTACTCTCGATAAGAGCCCGTTCCGTGGGCATCCTCCCTATGAACTCAAGTCCCTGATACTATTTGACCGCACTACAACGAGCCAACCATATCCATCCCCATCGCCTCTTCCCCCTCTCCCTCCCACAGCAACCGTTCTGGTCATGGACGTGTCTGGCAGCATGGGGTGGCGCTGGAAGGGCGGGGTCAAGATCGAGTCCGCTAAGAAGGCAGCGTTGGAGTTCATCGAACAGGTTACTCACGAGGCTCAAACACGCGGAGGTCAACACAAGATAGGGGTTGTTTCTTTCAGTGATAGCGCCCGGTTGCTTCTGCCGCTCACTAGCGACTACGAACGTGCCAAACAAGTAATCATTTCACTATCAGCAACTAACTGGACTAACGTAGGAGCTGGTTTGGTTACAGCTTTGGAAGAGTTTAAAAAAACCCCAGCTACAACTCAGCGTTTCATCATCCTGCTTAGCGATGGAAAGACAAACAGAGGCCTAAGCCGCGATCAGATCTTGAACGGACCGGTGGTCGACGCACGGCGGAAGAAGATCTGCATTCACGCTGTTGCCTTTGGCGATCCCGGAGATGTAGATGCTGATTTCCTGCGAAAGATTGGCATTGGATCAGGATGCGGTAGCTACAGCCACGCCGAAACTGCCTTTGAACTGTTCAGTACCTACCTCAAGCTCCGGCACAAATCCTTAGGGAAGGTCGTCGGCGAGTATTCTTCAATCGGGAAGCGGGTGACG
>CAYOFL010000199.1:0-4171 GCA_964403165.1 uncultured Ignavibacteria bacterium | reverse complement strand
ACACGTGCAAAAGATGGCTCGCTTGAGGTAGCAGATGGTCAGCAGAGACTAGCTACAATTACCATATTGCTTGCAGCTATACGTGATTACTTCGTGAGCCGTCATGAAGAAATGCTGGTTACTTCTCTAGAGGGATTTCTATTTACGATAGTTAGGGAAACCAGAGAAAAGAACCCAAGGCTCAGCTTGAACGTCGACGATAATGAGTTTTTTAGGAAACGTATTCTTTGTCGCGAGGGAGATGAAGAAAGAAAAACAGTAGTTGCTCAGAAAGCGTCTCACAACCGAATAGAACAAGCTGCGGAACTTGCGCAGTCGCATGTACAAGGGATAATCAGTGTCCACAGTGAAGAAAATCGTATAGCAAGGTTAAACTTATGGGTAAAATACATTGAGGATTCTGCATTGGTGATTTTATTGACGGTAGCTGATGACCTGAACGCGTACGTTATGTTTGAAACGTTGAATGATCGCGGGCTTAGAACATCACAATCTGACCTAGTTAAAAACTATTTGTTTGCTAAAGCTGAGGACAGAATAAAAGAAGCTCAACAAAAATGGGCGTCAATGAATGGGACTTTGGAGTCGTTGGAGAAAGACGAGCCAGTGACATTAACGTATTTAAGACACCTTGTGATTACGCTTTATGGGCATACAAGAGAGCGCGAAGTATTTGAGAGAGTCAAGGAAAAAGTAACAAGTAGGCAACAAGCTGTAACTTTTCTTGAGACGTTAGCGGATTATGCAGTAGACTATGTGGCACTCTCTAACCCGCAACATCCGAAATGGAATACTTATAATCCGAATATAAGGGAATACATTAGAACATTGGAGCCGCTCCAACTAATACCGATGCTTCCATTGATGCTTGCAGTGGCGAAAAAATTCTCGAGTTCAGAAGCGGAGAAAGCTTTCCGACAGTTTTTGTTTTGGACGGTAAGATTCTTGATAGCGGGTGGTGGTAGAACGGGAGCAACAGAAGAAGGCTTGGCTAAAGCCGCGAAAGAAGTAACTGACGGTCGAATAGATACGTCGGTGAAATTAGCCAATCAATTAAAAGATGTGATACCTACAGATTTGACATTTGAGAATCGGTTCGCTACAGCGAGTGTCTCAAGAAATTCTCTGGCCCGTTATTACTTAAGGGCGATGGAACAGCAAAAGTCGGGAGTTGCGGAACCGGAGTGGATTCCGAATGACAATACCGTAATTAACCTTGAACATGTATTGCCAGAAAATCCAGGGACCGGTTGGAAAATTGATGAGGCGATTGCTTCAGCGTACTTCAAAAGAATAGGCAATCTTGTTTTATTGCAGAAGAGTGTCAATGTTGACATAGGAAATAGTTATTTTGAAACTAAAAAACAGGCTTACAAGAATTCTGAATTTTCTTTGACTAAGGAAGTTGCAAACAAAGCAACATGGGGGTCAAAGGAAATTGAAGACCGTCAAAAAGAGTTAGCCAAAATTGCGGTGAAGACGTGGCCGATAGCAGCACCATAATTGAGTAGATTCATGTCATTCTCCAGACTCGGCAGCGTGTCTTAAAGCTAGGAATGCTTCTTTCAGAGGTTGACCTACGGCAGAATCGGGTTCGGCCAATACAAGTTCCTGGTACTTTTCCAAGAGATCAAGTCGTATTCTGTGGAAAAAGTGCAAAAAGTGCCTTAAGAAGCCTATGCAGTCAAGTATAGCTATTTCTGTTCCACCAGTCTGCTCATAGAATTTCTTTGCGTACTCAAAAACAGATGGATCAATATTCTCAGTAGTAATGAATATATAGTTATGGACTCTCTCCCCATAATGAGCTATCTTTTGTACGGCTATATCAACATCATCGACTGTGACTTGATTAGTCTTCATTTCGTAAGCTGTGATGACATTGTTTTCATCAATTAGGCATATTTCAATATCTCCGAGAGCTCCCGTTTGCAGGTCAGCAGCATTATGGGCATGAAGGGTTTTCACTTGCTCACCCAAGCACATACCGGCTGCTTTGTATGCGGCAGCGACAACTAATACTGGTAAGCGGCTGGAATTCCTGCAAGTCAAATGTTGCTGAACAAGAGTTACAATCTGCTCAGATGATAAGGGAAGAGACCCTTGCCCTGACTGTAATGTGGAGAGCAAAGTCTGCATTCTTTGTTGTTTCTCTTCCCTGAACTTTATCAGTATCCTGATTGCATCGATTAGCAGAGCCTTGGCGGAGACTTTGTTTTGATAAACATCATCTAATAACTGTACGGTGCTTACGTAAAGTTGTCTTGGTCGACCAATAAGTGTGACATCTTTGGTCAGCGGCTGGTCAGCACTACGAAATGCGGGAGTGAGAAATGCCGTTGTTGAATTACACGGCAGTCTATTCACCATAATAAAGTGCGTCAAATAGGCCTCATCGTAGGTACGACCGGAGAAACAATCTGATGTGTTGATCTCAGTGTATGGTTTTCGTGGGTCGATACTAGGATTGTCAATCTTCGCGAGTAAGCATGCCATTAGGAGCCTGACACAGGCTCTATTTGACATACAACGACACACATATATTAATCTGTCATAGATTTGGGCGCCTTTTACTTCCCTCTTATCTAGGTTAGATTCTGCAAGTTTCAGAATTTCGTCCAGTATGTCTTCAGCGGGCATCGATTAGCCTCAAAGGATGTTGTTTGGCAGTTGAATCGTATGGGTTGTAGTTTGTCCAGAGAACCTCACGCCGCATGTCTTTGGTTGAGTGAATAGTCCTTTCGGGTCCCACCAGTTTTACCCATTTCGGCATGGGGTAAAGTTCGTCCATGAGTTGGCAATCGTAATTGGAGATAGCAACCTTACCCTTGACGTTGTTCAACAGCTTGGCGAGGTCACGGTGGTCTTGGTCGGTCATTTCGTTTCCGTAGGCGCTACAATCGCCTCTGGTATCGTGTACGTATGGAGGGTCACAATAAAATAAGGTGTCTGATGAATCATAAAGAGTAATGACCTCTAATGCTGGACGATTTTCTATTTGGACTCTTAGTAACCGCTCGGCGATGTCCGGCAACGATTCAGTACTGCCAAGCCATCGCCTTACGACGCCACTCATTCCACCCCGAGAAGTATTGATGCAATTAGCCCATCGCCCCAAGCTTGCTTTTTGAGCAAGGCCAGTCCTTACCTGACGTGCGCGTATGAAGAAGCGACGAGCTCGCTCAACTTGGTCAAGATGGGGGTCAATTATGCATGCCTGTTCAAATTCCTCTCTTGAAAATGGGGTTAATCCTATAAGCTCGACTAGTTTGTCCTTGCTATCTCTGAGAGTTCTGAAGAAGTTTACTACTTCTCCATCTAGGTCATTGTAAGTCTCAATCGGTGAGGGCATACGGTTCAGAAGAACCGCAGCAGAGCCAGCGAACGGCTCACAATAGTGGTGACACTCAGGGAGCAGTGGAAGTAGCCATTGCAAGTGAGAAAATTTGCCTCCGTACCAACCGAATGCTATTAGCTTCTTCTTGCCGTTCTTAACGGTACGGGATAGGACACTTCTTCTGTTAGTAGGGTTTCTTTCTACTACCATTTGATTGAGTGTCTTCCTTAGATATGTGTTGAGCTTTATACTATTGTAACATAATCGGGCAAAAAACACGCTGTCAGTTAATTCGTATGACCAGAGAGCGAAGTTAGGCTGCCTTATCGCCCCTAAGCCTAACGAAGCGAACTGGGAACACCCGCCAGGGCGTAAGTTTCTAGCTTGGGCCGATGTGAATCATTACGATAGGATAATTGGTCGCCGGATTCCTATTTTCGGGAAATGAGAATCATGATGGGGATACTAGCCAGTAAAATTGACAAGAAGGATGGTTGTTGACTACACACTGGAGGTCAGAGGTTCAAGCCCTCTACTGTCCACCTTACTAGACTCGAACTATCAGAGGAACAAAGAGTGGTTCAAAAAGCCCTTCTAACCAATCAAGTCGCGTTTCAGGTGGAGTTCGACTCTGCCCAATCACCCCGTCCGCTAAGTCGATGCCCCTCCGATTGCACATTCCGTCAGATTGCTACCTGATATTCTCGCCTGCTTGGAAAGGCAGTAGCCCTGGCTGGCTTTGTGGCGTCCCTGGAGGGATTGGAACCCACGCCCCGCTGCTTAGAAAGCAGCTATCTACCTCTGCGGCTCGATAATCACGTTTAAGAAACTAGT
>CAYOFL010000198.1:0-4192 GCA_964403165.1 uncultured Ignavibacteria bacterium | reverse complement strand
GTAATGAGGTTTCCAGACCCCCCAGCAGGATCGAACACGATGTACTTCTCGCTCAGGTTCTTCTCAAATCGTTGATGGACGAACCACATGGCGAACTTGCTCAGGTTGTGGTCTGTGAAAAGAATCCCATGCTGTATTGCATAGTTACTATTCAGACGGGTGATTACTTCATCAAATCGACTGAAGTAATAATCGGATGTAATTCCAGACCCTTCGTTGGTGAAGATGTAGTGTGATTCGATGAATCGTTTGAACTCAGCTTGGTGTCGCCTCCTAACCTCTATCATGTCACTTGTTCGATCGCGACTTGCATCAACCACGACAAGCTGATCGGTGTCGCCCACGACCGCAACCTTGGACGTCACAGACCAGTAACTGACGATTGCGTAGAAGCAGTGGATAGCATCCAGTGGTCTGTCGAAAAACCTCCGCAGCAGGTCTATGTGATCGATGAAGTTGTGCGGATTAATCTGTATTCGCGCGTCATCTAGGTGCTGTAGCGCATACACGAATCCTCGGATCACCGCGGCGGTGTCCTTGGGGAACAGTGGGCCGAAGTCATCTCTGCGTATCAAGTAAGTGTTTGCGTGCAGTATTTTGCCAGCTATTGCTTTGCACGTCTTATTAGCGTTGATTCGCCCGATCTCGTTTGGGGAGCGTTGCGAATCTGCTTCGGCGACCAGTTTCAATGCCTCTTGTGGTAATCCGCTCACTTTCCAGAGCCCAACAAAGCGATTGGACAGGACACAGATATTCGGGAAGCTGAGTCCAAGCTTCTGATAATGCAATCCCTGATACAGCCCCTTGAGCCAATCCTTGCTCTCCGTCTTCAGTTCAACAAGAAGCTTCCCCTCAATATACCCATCAGCGCCAGAAGCGTCTGACTCAACTCTGAACTTCTTCCCAAGCAAGCCCCTGAAGAATGAGTATGCCAGAGGCCTATTGGCGTCTTCATTCTTGCCGTTCAGTAAGCACTCTCGAAGATCCGCCAATTCTTTCTTCATGTAGGCTTCCTTCTACCACGTCTGACATCGATGACTACCAAACTTTGGGGCCTGGTCTTGTTTTTTGCATCCTTGGCCTTCTCTTTTCCCCTTGCGAACGATTCGGCTGCCTATCCAATGCTGCTTACCCCTTAATGGGGAATTGCAACGCTTGACAAGCACGCGTCGATCGGCTTGAACTTCATCTCGTGTAGCACCTCGCTTCTTACCCAAAAACGATCAGCCTGCACCATCGCACCCAGTGTACGACGACCGTCACGGTGCGACAACTTCGCTCCTGTTACCCTTAGCATCCTTACAGGTTCAGATAGTAACATACGCATCCGTGCAGAGCACGAGCGGAGTTGTTGCGAGGACTGGAGTGTCTGCTCAGCTCGAAAAGGACGAGCACCTGAGAAGTGGAGCCGTGAGGAAGACAACTTTAGCTAAGAAATAAGGTTTAAGTCCCCGGTAGATTCGACAGACAGCCCTCTACGGGGGAAGGAACCCGACAGCATCGTTCAGTGAGATGAGGGCGTTGCTAACCACGTTGGCTTCAATCGCAGCCTCATCGTATCCATCTAGTGCCACATTCATAGCTGCTTCAGGGACTCGAAACTGGGAAAGAATCCAGCCGCGTTGGCTGCCAAACTCCCGAAGAGCTATCAGGCCAAGGAACATGATCACGTTGCTTACCTTGTCTGCGACAGCCTCATTGCCTTGATCCGATGAAGGAATGAGGGGCGCGAACTCCTGAGCGGATTCGACTAGCGACCGTTCTATGAGTTGCCGTAGGTTGTCGAAAAACAGCTGCAGGGTCGGAGTAGCCTCCCTCTTGTTGGGGCTGACGTCCTCAAGGGACTTGAATCCCAGCCCAAATGCAACTGAGAGGCTTGTGTAGAGGGCGTCCATAGTGCTGCTCGAATCAGGAGGCGGGAAGGGCAGATCATACAGTGGATCAGCCTGCTCCCAGTAACGAGACACAGGAAGGGACTCCCTGTATCTGGCGTACTGCGGGAGGTACATCAAGGCGCTCGCAACTTCTCGTACACTGAAGCCCGAGGACGACAATGGTTTCTCTGTCTCGATGTCGAGTGCCGCGAAGCTATCATCCAGCAGTGCCCAGGCGCCCTTTAGGTTTCCTTCCAGCTCCTCCTGCCGGACCAACTGGATTCTCGTGTCGAAATCGAGAGGTTCTTCTTCGAGCCTGTTGCGCCAAAAGGATTTCGCATCGGCCGCGATAGCTGGATTCACAGGAGCCAGAGTTCTGAGGAGTTGTAGCTTCAGTTGCCGAAGCGCACAGTAGCCTGGCTGATGGGACAAGCCGTCTTGCACCCACTCGAACGCCCTGTCCAATTGATGATCTGCCATGCATGCCTGTGCTGTCCAGTACCATACTTGCGGCCATCGTACTGACCAGTCCTTGTTGAACTTGATCGCTTTTTCGAGAAGGGGAATCGCGCTGCCAGCATCATCGAAGTCGACGAGCAGGCAGATCGCTTTGGAAACCAGGGCCTCCGGCATCAAGGGATCGATCGCGAGTGCATCATCGAGAAGCTCAAGCTCTTTCTCATGGTTTCCAATGTGATGGTGGGCGGTTGCTAAGTTCTTCATTATCGTGGGCTCACCTACGTTCAGGCCAAGTGCGCGCTCGTACCAGGTGACCGCGTCCCTATACTGCCCCAGTGAACTCAGGACATTTCCCAGGTTATAGGGCGTTGTCCAGATTGGCCGTTTGCCTGAGCTGGCGAGTGACTCAAACGCCTCGCGTGCCTCGATCAACATGGTTCTGCTGCCATCTCTGATTGCCTTCTCAGCGAGAATGCACGCGCGAATCGAGAATGCTTGCGGAGCTTCCTCACTAGGCTGCGCGCGGTTGATGCTGGTGAGGGCTTGGTCGTACTGATGGATGCAGTACTGGCACCATGCGAGAGCCTCCCAAGCGTCTCGGCTCTCAGGATTGTGCGCAAGCAAAGATCGGAATTCCGGGATTGCTCGCTCGTATTCCTTTGCGTCAAGAGCCACCCAGGCATTGGTTGCCTTCACTTCTGGAGAACCCTCAAAGCGAATCCTCGCTGCCAGATGCGCAGACCAGTCTGGGACGTCTATCGCCAGGTACTTTTTTGCGAGGTCAGGATGAACCTCTTCCAGCTGATGCCGAAACCACTCTCTTGAGAACACGAGGAGATCCCACCCGTACTTCTCAAGAATCTTAGCAGCCATACTATCCTTGTCTACTCCGCGTGCCTTCCGGTTGGTAACGAAGACCAGAGTTGAGAACTCGTATCCACGCGAGGCGAGTTTCCGGGAATCCCTACGGACCTTGTCCCGCCAATCTTCCTCTTTGCTGAACTGGAAGAACGCCAATTCGCCTGCACGCCCACGTCCCATTCGTGGTAGCTCTTCGGCATCGCGTCCGCCATCCTGCGGTTCTATAGGGATGATGTCTTTGAAGCCGGTTCGATAGAGCAGGTCTATGCTCAATCGCTCGAACTGCGTGCTGTCGAGCTCGTTGTCCACTGCCCATAGCACTTTTCCAAGCATGTTCTAGATTCCTGCCCCACTCATGATGTGCCTCTACGATATGCCTTTGAGAGGATTATAGGAAATACCTGGCAACTCATGAAGATAAGGTGAGGCATGTTCTTGGCTTGCGCTGGCAGTCCACTCTCAATACGGTCATTCCCGGAGGATGCTTGGGTCTACCGTCGGATTTTGACATTCTGAACTTTTCGAAACTTCGTGGCCTGGTCTTTCTTTTTGCATCCTTGGCCTTCTCTTTTCTCCTTGCGAACGATTCGGCTGCCTATCCAATGTTGCTTACCCCTCAATGGAGAATTGCAACGTACAACAATGAAACGCCGATCGGCTTGAGCTTCATCTCGTGTAGCACCTCGCTTCTTACCCAACAACGATCAGTCTACAACGCCGCGACAGTGTACGACGACGATGGTTTTGTGACAACTCCGCTCCTGTTACCTCTAACATATTTCCAGGTTCAGATATTGAGATGCGCGGCCTTGTAGAGCGCGATCACTAGTTTTCTGGACAGACGCCGAGAATAGGATTTACGTCCTCGGAATTCCTGCAGAACTAGAACAGCCTGCTCAATCGATCGACTGCCTTGGCCGTTGTCTTGTCGCGGCGGGGCTTTATCCAGTTGACGACACCGGAGCCGCAGACGGTCGCACCCTTGAATTCGCAGAGCT
>CAYOFL010000197.1:0-4210 GCA_964403165.1 uncultured Ignavibacteria bacterium | reverse complement strand
GAACATAAAACAATCGATGAAGTAGAATCTATAATCAGACATAATTTTATTCATAGAGATGCAATTTATGGATTAAGAACGATAATAACATCAATGGAAATCAAGAAAAAACCTATAAAATATATTTTAGGATTTTCATCGGATACAGATAATGAAGGATTGATACTTCCACAAACAAATATAGATAAAGAAACAGGAGAAACTAATTTCACGATAATATGTCATACACAAATGCAAACAGAAACATATAAACGAGTAGAAAAAATGATCAAAAAATATACAATTGAAGAAAAAGAAAAACTGAAAGAAAAACTGAAACGATTTATTGAAATAACCGATATATCGGAAGATGAATTAAATATTATCATCGGATGGACTATTGCATCACCATTTATTTCTGCATTTAAAAGAAAATATGATATTTTTCCGTTACTTATTTTACGTGGAAAACAAATAACTGGAAAATCATCGATATTAGAATTTTTTATAAATATTTTTTACAAAGTTTATAAAACAATTTATACACCAAGTGTATTTCATTCTGCATCCAGACGAGAAGACATTATCAGTATGTCTACATTTCCAATTTTTATAGATGAAATTGAAGGACTTGATGATTATACAATAAATATGTTGAAATCACATACAACTAACGAAGCAGAATTCGTTAGAAAAAAGAAAAATCAAGGTGTAATGAAAAGACCATATCAATCTGCTATTGCAATGTCCTGTAATCATTATCCAGATGGTTTTAATGATTCTGCATTAAATACAAAATTAATTGTATTATCTATTGATGGTAATGAAATTGATGAAAATAGTGAATGGAAAAAATTAAGAAGAGAATTTAAACGTGAAAAATTGTTTTCCTTTATATTTGATATCACTAAAGACTGGAATTATATATCTTGGGAAAATGAGATTGAAGAAATGATTGAGAAATATCATTTAGATGAAGAACGGAAACAAAATAAAAAAATAGATTCACGATTATGGAATTGCTATATTATTATTAATTTTGGTATTTGGTTATTAAACAAAGCATTCGATATCGAATTAGATCGTGAAGATGTTTTAGACGTTCTAAAAGAAGAACGAACAACATTGATGAAACCACTTTGGATTGAATTTAAAGAATTTTGCAAAGAACGACTTAATTCTGGATCAGAAAAATATAGATTAATTGTAACAGATACTGATGAATATATTTTTCAACAAAAAGATAAACAAGAATTTAATAAACGATTACGAGATAATGGTATAAAGCCGATTAATACATTACCAAAATTATTAGAATTAATAAAAGACGGACTAAACAAACGATACCACAAAAAAATTAAAATTAATTGGAAAACAATAGATAACAAAACATACTATGGAATTATTATTGATAAAACAATTCTCGATGAATAAACAATCGTAAATGATGATTTTGACAAAGATTCATTAGACAAAATATTTGGTGAGACATCTAAATAACAAAACTCTTATTTGGTTGATTTAATTAACGAAGTAAAGATAACCATATCTTGAAAATAGTGTAAATCGTAATTGAGATAATGTATTTAACATAATTAATAAATGTAAAAAAATGTAATTAAAAAAATGAAAATGACGATCTCGAAAATGGTAATTAATAGAATCCTTTTAGTTGATATGGTTAATGAAGTAGAATCAAACACATATAAAAATAACGAATATTATGATCGAGATTATATATTTAATATAATTAATAAATATAAAAAATGAAATTAAAAATTAAAAAAACAAAAAATATTTATGCATTTCAATTAGGAAAAAAAAAAACACGAAAAACATAATTTTTTTTTTTTTCTAATAAATATGTTTAAAAAAATTTTGTTTTTTTAATTTTTAATTTGCTCAATTTAAAATTCATATAACCGAAGAAATAGAAGAAGAAAATTAAAAAAATGAATCAAAAAAAAAACAATAAAAAAAAGTTCAAAAAAAAGATTAAAAAAATCATAATCATATTAATAATAATATTAAATGTATTAAAATAAAAAACACAAAAAAAATAAATAAAATAAAAAAAATTATGGTGATTATTTTTTGTTTCATTTTTTTTACCTCAGAGAGTGGATTTCAATATTCCACTCTCCCAGAGAGAGAACTTGAACAAAAATGATTATAAAATTATTAAAAATAAGAAAAGGAA
This sequence comes from uncultured Ignavibacteria bacterium, assembly GCA_964403165.1. Lineage (GTDB taxonomy): Bacteria > Zixibacteria > MSB-5A5 > MSB-5A5 > SM1-73 > SM23-73-3. The sequence goes on along the minus strand of CAYOFL010000197.1, from coordinate 2,031 downwards.
GTGAATAAAAAAGATGTTAGTTGAAGATTTCTATAAAATAATTGAATTAAAGGAACTTCACTTTGAAGAAGGAAGTCATGAATATAATTTAATTACCGCATTCATTAATAGAATTATTTTGAATGTGGATTTGTATGAAACAAAAGAAAAAGGTTATAAAAAATGAAAAAAGAATCAAATAAAAAATTTATGGAAAAATGCAAGGTTTTTATTAAAACTTATTTTCCTCAGAGACTTTCTATAAATAGAAGATTATCATCGGATGTTATTGAAAATATAATTTCTGAATATTTCTTTGATGAAATAACAGAAAAGATTGATGATATTCGTAAATGTTTTCACGAATTGAAATACAATACGGTAAAACATAATAATGGAGATTTCAATTATAATGTTTCATTTAGAATCATTCGGGCAATCACTGGGTATTCTACACCGAAATATATCGATTGTAGGTCTGTCGATATCGTAAAAAGAATTAGAAAATTCGAAAAAACCATTCTAAAATTAAACAAAAAAGTGTAAAATAAATGTCAGAAAATAAAGAAAGGAAAAATCCACATCATGTAATCGTGGACAACATTTCATATTTTTTTGAGAATTTTTTCATAAAAAAGGAAGATTGGATTTCTGCAAAAATCAGAGCATTCCCAATCTTATTATCAGAATTGGTAAAAACTATAAAATATCAATATAAAAAATTTGTTCTGGATGTTTCAATTGAAAGTATCGACTTAGGAACTTATACATGTCTTATCATCGTTGTAAAACATAATAGAAGGTGTCTCTCAGATGAACAAGAAAATGAACTTAGAGAAATTTTGAAGAAAAAAGTTGACTTACCTGTTAATCTTGAAGAACGAAAGAGAATTAGAACACAAGCACAACTAAAAGATGGATATGATTTCAATAATAGAAACATTAGGATTAGACAAAAAAGGAAAGATACTTGGAATATAGAGAAGAAGAGAGTGAAAAAATAATGAGTAATAAAAAAACAATCGAAATTCAATCATTTTTAAAATGGGTTAAGGAAAATCGTTCTAAGAACGTTTATAAATTTGTATTTTCTCTAATAAAAGAATTTGACAATCATCTGGACAAAAACTTAAATTCTTTTATAAAAGGGATTAATCGGAATTAAAAGGTATATGAAAAAATAATGAAAGAAATAATAATTCTTTTCGAAAAAATAATAGAATTATATGATTTATATGAAAAAATCATTTCAATCGATTTTAATAATATAAAAGATGTAATGGATTTTATTTTAGAAAGGATTTCCGAATTAAAACATAAACTCGACTCGAAAAGATATGACCAATTAGTAGATGAACATTATACAACCGAAAAAAGTAACTTAGATAACTTATTATCTAAATTGATTGATAAAAATAAACGAAATGTAAAACTCGATAAAAATAAAGATAATAGTAAAACCAATAAAAAAATCGAAGATATAAAATCTGATAAAAAAAATGAAGATAAATCAAAACAAAATATATATATATAATGGTGAGATAAAATGGTTTCAATTAAAGAAAGAGTATTTGAAGTTCTCGAAAGTTATCCCGATATTGATTTAAGTCAATTGCAAGAACTTTTTGAAGATGAGGTTAATAAGGATACAATCAGAATTTATTTTGAGAATTTTCATAAAGAAAGAGAGAAGGAGATTTTCTATAAAGATGAAGATGATTTGAATAATGAAAAAGATGAGAATCCTTATTCAAAAATGAGTTTTACAGAATTGAATAAAATATTCTATGAGAAAAACGATATTTTAGAACTTGTGGGTTTTCTGGAAGATGTTATTATTCAGAGAAAGATTTGTTCGGATTTTCGATGTCCTCTTTTTCCTCCTTTAGAAAAAATTCACATATGGATAAGAGAAACGGAAGCAACAAATCCTGATGACGCTTTAAAGATTTGCGAATCAAAGGATTCCCCTCTCTATAAGGATTGGTTCTTCGAATATAGAGATATGTTGATATATCTTGAGACGGTATATAATGAGGTTATAAAAATTTC
>CAYOFL010000196.1:0-4259 GCA_964403165.1 uncultured Ignavibacteria bacterium | reverse complement strand
TCAACATAAAGACCACCCAGAGAAATGGAAAGGTGGTGGACATAAAAGAGGTGGTAACCGATGATGAGTTGATGCTTATTACTCAAAAGGGGATCATCATTCGTCAGCCGGTCAAGCAGATAACGGTGATTGGGCGAGCTACCCAGGGCGTGAAATTGATAAACTTAGATGCAGGAGATAAGTTAGTAGACGTGGCACGGGTGGTTACAAGCGAAGTGAATAACAATAAAGACCAAAATACGGCTGAGAAAGAAGACTAAAATAAAGAACCAGCACCTCACTTAAGTTAGGTGCTGGTTCTCATTATCCCATTTTGAAAAATGTAGAGGAGACCTTCAGGTCTCCACTATCTTTTTTATAGACAGATCTAACCGACATGCAAGATTTCAGCGGATTAGAGATAGCAATACTCGTCCTTTTATTCATCTTAATCTTCAGGCTGATTTTGAAGGGGTGGCAGAAGGTGGCAGTTTATCGGAGAGGAGAGAAGTTCAAATTTCTTTTAACCAAATCGCCGTTGTCTCATGATGTCACCTGGCGAGACGTGAGATATTCAATTTTGGTAGTGATCGATTCGATCATATCTATTGTAATTTTGATCTGGGTGATAGATAAGCTGTTTTAACCTCCCAGACGTACGGGTGGCGGTCTCCGTTATCTCACGGCATTAGTCGAAGATCCTGCCAAAGGCGGGGTCGCATGAATGCGGTCCCCCACTTTCTCTCACTTTGTCGATCATCATTAGGAAAAACCGACTCCAAGGAGCTTTTCGTATTCTTATTTCTGAATCATCAAAAAACATATAGGCAGGGCTGAATGCCCGGCCCTATGTTTGATGAACTATTATTCCTCATAGGGGCGGGAATTTTCGTATGAATGTGCGTATGCACTCATACGAGCATACGCACATCCCGCCCCTCTTTTGTTCGGTTTCTTCACCTCCTCTTTACATTACAGACGAAAATAGTTATATTTATTTTATGCCAAAGGGAAAGAAAGCTAATTCTTCAACACTTGAGGACACCATTGCCGCCATCTCCACCCCTTTGGGTGAGGGGGGAATAGGGATCGTCCGCATCTCCGGTAAGGAATCAATTAAGATTGCTGAGAAAATCTTCAAGGGCGAAAAGCTACTAAGAGAGCTTCCTTCTCATCGGGTCAATTACGGGGAGGTTGTTGATTTCCAGACAGGTGAAGTCATCGATCAGGTGCTTCTCACTGTTTTTTATGCCCCCAAAAGCTACACGGCAGAAAATTTAGTCGAGATAAGCTGTCATGGGGGGCAACTGGTTGTAACAAAAGTTCTAACACAAACATTAAAGTGTGGAGCCCGTCTGGCAGAACCAGGTGAATTCACCTTGAGAGCCTTCATCAATGGAAGAATCGATCTTTCTCAGGCAGAGGCGGTGGCAGAGGTGATACGGGCTAAGACCGATCTGGGACTCAAGCTAGCGTTGAGACACTTGAAAGGCGATCTTTCGGAAAAGATCAATTCGTATCGAGACAGGTTGATCGACATTTTAGCCAGGTTGGAGGTGGAGATTGATTTTTCAGAAGAGGATATAGAACCTCTGGATAGAAATAAAATGATAAAAGAGATCGAAGCAATTGAGAAAGATATGGGAAATTTGCTTGCTACTTATGACGAGGGAAAAATCCTCAGGGAGGGGCTGAATGTGGTCATCGTGGGAAAGACCAACGTGGGCAAATCCAGTCTGCTAAATGCCCTTTTGAAGGAAGATCGGGCTATCGTAACTCCCATCCCCGGAACCACCCGGGACGTTATCTCAGAGTTTGCCAATTTCAAAGGAATTCCGGTGAGATTGGTGGATACTGCCGGCTATCGTATCTCCAAAGATACAATCGAGTTGGAGGGAATCAGAAGAACGAAAATTGAGATGAGTGAGGCAGATTTGCTGCTTTTGGTTATCGATACTTCTGCGGAGGTGGATGAGGAGGACTTAGATTTTAAAAGACAGGTTGAAGAGAGAAAATATCTGATGGTGTTTAACAAAATTGATATAGCTTCACCGGATTTGATCAAAAAGAACGAGGAGAGACTCAAAAACAGATCGATCAAAGAGAGTGAGCAGAGCCGAACTGTCAAGGTTTCAGCTCTTAAGGGGGATGGGTTGGAGAGGCTAAAGGAGATGATCGCTTCAAGTTCTTCCGCAGGATCCGTAGGACTGCTTCTGAAAAAGGATCAGACTCAGGGGGTGCTCCTCTCCAGCTTAAGACATAAAGATGCCCTCACCAGAACAAAAAAGAGCCTATCCCTGGCGAAAAATAGTTTACGTAAGGGGATGAGTCCGGAGTTTGTGGCGCTGGATGTGAAAGCTTCGCTGGACGCAATCGGCGAGGTGATCGGGAAAACCGTCACCGACGACATATTGAACAAGATATTTTCAGAGTTCTGTATCGGAAAATGAGCTTGACTTAGTTATAATAGTCACTACATCAGACATTTGCTTCCCGTTGGTGTTCTTCACCAACGGGAGATGAACGGCGGGTGAAGAACACCCGCCTTAAGCAGAGTGGGGAAAACCGTGACCGACGACATATTGAACAAGATATTCTCAGAGTTCTGTATCGGGAAATGAACTTGACTTGAAAGAGTGCTTGACGAGGCAGGATGAATGATTATAATAAGTAATATGAAAGGAATAGATTTCCCCAGAAATTGGGTTAGTTGTAGGTCAGGAGCCTCGTACTCCTGACACTATTCTTCGAGGCGGGATGACGGAGACCCGTCTGGGAATTCCCGCCCCTATGGGAGACAATTACTTATCATCCATAGGGCAGGGCATTTAGCCCTGCCAAAAAGCGAGGCACACAAAGGTTGTTATGCGGAAACCGTATAATCAGTAGATAGGTCTCTATAAATGAAAATAATATACACACCGCATCTAAAGTTTCGGCTGAAACTCAGAGGTATTCCCTCTCATTTGCCTAAAAAGATTTTCAAAGAAGCAAAGGATCATTATTACGATAGCTTAACCCGACATTATGTGGCTGTTCACAAACTTACATTTAATAACAAATTGAGGGAGATTGCCTTAACATATGATAAAAAAGAAGAAGTAATAGAAATCATCACAATTCACCCTTTAAAAATTTATCAAAAAATAACCCGAATAAATTCAGGGAGGTGGCGAAGAATATGAATAAGAAACCTTTGATAAACTATGATTCTAAATCAGATATTCTTTACATTGTGGCTAAGAAGGGGAAAGAAGAAGAATTTGTAGAAGTTGTACCAGGTATAAACGTAGAGCTTGATGACCGAGGTCAAGTGATTGGGATAGAAATCCTGAATGCTTCCAAATGCTTAAAGCCCATTCTCAAACCTTTATCTAAACATATGCAGATGGCTTAGAGAGTAAGCTTGGTTAGTAGAGTAGCTCAGGAGCCCCGTGCTCCTGACGCTATTCATTTGTCGGGTGCGCAGCATGATCTTGTGCGGAACAGTATAAGAATAATTCGGCAAGGAGAAAAATGAATCACGGCGAATTACTCGCTACTCTTGGGGTTCAGGTAAAAGTCCTCCCAGAAGGACTGAATGCCAAAAATCAAGATGATTTTGAGCGCCAGTTTCAGAGAATATTCTCGTGCCCGCAGGCCCGCGATGAAAGAGGTGTTGTGTATGTTTGGGCCACCTTGAAACCAATACCGCGTCTAAAGTCCGAAAGCAATATTGTCTACATAGGACAGACAAGAAATACCCTATTCGAGAGACATCACAGGTATGCGTCATTGGAAGCAAGCGGAGACAATTGGCGACGATATAAACATATAATCGACAACTATGGCCCCATCTCGGTTAGATACGCGGTTCATCCAAGTCCTGAGAAGGCCGAGAGAGACCTACTGAAGCGTTATTTCGATGAACACCTCGAAATACCCCCTCTTAATAGAAGAAGTTGACCCTCGCTCCCCGTTAGTGTTCTTCACAACGGGAGATTTCTGTTCTGTCAGGTCTTGCCCGCCACAGGCGGGTGTGACCTGACAGGCCTCAAAGAGAAACTGAACAAGTCCTCCAACGGAGAGTCTTAACCCTCCCGAAAGGCAATCTTACCACAATTTTGATGTTAATCCAGATACCCCCCTGTTATTAAGTAGAGTTATATGAGAGGAAAGAAGGTTCATATTCAAAGAATCAAATTTCTTCGATCGCCTTTCTCACCATTATCAACCTATGGATGGATATGCCTATCCCTCTGGGTAAAAAGGGGATAAAGGTGAGCACATGATTACAGATG
>CAYOFL010000195.1:0-4435 GCA_964403165.1 uncultured Ignavibacteria bacterium | reverse complement strand
GGTTTAAAGCTGACCACTGCCAAATACTTCATCCCCTCCGGGAGAAGCATTCAAAAGTTAGAGGACTTAAAGAGCAGGACAACTTCAATAGAGGAGGAATCAGAGGCAGAAAGTGGAGAGTTAGATTCGATTCGGATAAAACAAAAGTTTTTCACCAAGGGAGGACGAGTGGTGTATGGCGATGGGGGAATCACACCAGATGTGGTCGTGGGTGATGAACATCTGTTGCCTTTGGAATACAATCTTTTAGCTAAGCTTTCATTTTTCGATTTCGCCGTCCACTATACCGCCACCCATCCTCAACTTCCCAGAGACTTCGAGGTAGACGGCGTCATGCTTTCTGAATTCAGACAGTTTCTTAAGACCAAAGATTTCACTTACCAGACCTCATCTGAACTGGAGTTGGAAAAACTGAAGGAAGCAGTAGCTGAGGAGGGAAGATCAGAAAAGGTAAATGAGCGAATAGAAAAATTGGAAAAGCTTTTATGTGCAGAAAAGGAAGATGATTTCCGGCGATCCAAAGAATACATAAAATCCGAAGTAAGGGAAAACATCTTAGTCAAGCTATACGGACAAAGCGCCAAGTATGAGGGGGTATGGTTCAAGCGTCATCCTCAGATCAAGATGGCAATTCAGATTCTGTCTGATCCGGAGGAGTATAAGGAATTGCTCTCTTCAAAATGACCTGTTCTCCCGCCAGGTCAAGGGGATGCGTATGCATTCATACGAACCTGGCGGACACGAAAGTATAAACAATTGCTTACTTCAAAATGATTACATTCTCCAGAGGTACTTCAATTTACTAAGCGTTGGCCAGAATAATAAAACCATTCAGAAGAACCTCTCCCCCTTTATCCCCCTCTCCATTTCATGGAGAGGGGGCAGGGGGTGAGGTCAAAGGAAGGCACTGTGTTGCCTTTTATGTTGTGTCTGGATCGCAGTCCTGATACCTTTTAAAAATTATGAAAATTTTTTCGTCTCAGAAATGAATCACCTGTGAGAATAAAATAGATGTTGGTTCGGGAATTCCCGAACCACTTTCGTGCGGGTCACCAGGATTCCGCCAGAGGCGGAAAAATCCAATTCCCGCACGAACAAGAGGGTTTTTCAACAACCCCTGAAGGATTCACCATGAAGGGAACCCCCGACCAACCTTGACTATTAAGGAAGTGAAGATAAAATGTCAGATTTTTTCTTTATGGCATTGGGAGGAATGTTTGCCGGTCTTTTAGGGTCAGTTTTGGGTTTAGGTGGGGGTGTTCTTATCATTCCCATGTTAACCCTGGTGTTCGGAGTCCCTATGAGGGAGGCGATCGGAGCATCTTTAGTGTGCGTGATTGCTACTTCCTCCGGAGCGGCAAGTCTATATGTAAAAAAACGTCTTTGCGACATACGATTGGGGATGACTCTGGAGCTGGCAACCACGCTGGGAGCTATTGCCGGGGGGATAGTGGCAGGTATGATGAGACCTCAGATTCTATCCATCCTCTTTTCTGCTCTCTTGATTTACACTGCCGTGACAATGTTTAAGAAAAAAGATGAGGTTGATAACACAGACAATCTAAACTATACAGAGGGATCATACAAAACTACTCATCTTCCTTTAGGCATGGGAGCCTCATTTTTTGCCGGCAATGTCTCCGGGCTGTTAGGTGTGGGAGGTGGGATAGTCAAAGTTCCGGTGATGTACCTGCTAATGAGAGTACCACTGAAGACCGCGGTAGCCACCAGCAATTTCATGATCGGGGTGACCGCATGTGCCGGCGCATTCGTTTATTTTTCAAGAGGGGAGGTTCATCCTTTGGTGGCTGGCTCCACCATGCTGGGAGTCTTTTTGGGGGCAACTTTGGGATCACGTCTTCTTCCAAAAATTAAAATAGAATATCTTAAAAAGGCATTCGTATTTATTCTTTTGTATCTATCTTTTGAGATGCTATTCAGAGGACTGGGTTTTCATCTTTTATTTTGAAGCTTTATGGAAGACAAAAAAGAAAAAGTCTACTCTTATGTGGGCACAGTCCTTTTGATTGGTTCTTTCTGTGCCGCTGGTCTGTTAATCTTAGGGTTGGGCATATTATTTTTTCAAGCACACCCCAGAGATTATCTCGCCGGTTTAGTCCTCTTCTCTTTTTCTAACCTTATCTCCTCTCTTTTAAAAGGGGAGCCGGTTGCCATCATCAATCTGGGCATCCTGGTGATGATGCTGACACCTTTCTTAAGAGTAGTGGTGGCAGGCTTCTCCTTCCTTGCGGAGAGGGACTTTAGGTATGCCGCTATATGTTTCGGAGTCATGGTGATACTTCTATTTACCATTGTGCCAAGTTTTGTTTAACCTGAGTGACTCAAGCGAAAAGTTTGAGTCAACCACCGAATGTAAAGTGTAGGGACAGGGCTTGTCCCTGTCCATGCTCCTGATACGGACAGCCACAAGGGTTCATCCTGAAGGGATTTCCCTCGATCCTGAGATCTTCGGGATCGAAGGACACCCTGAAGGGCTGTCCCTACAGTTGAAATCTTTACTTTGTTCATTTAAAGTAATTTTTCAGAGACCGCATGAACAATTCAGAAGATATCCTGGTTTTGGTTGATTTCGATGGCACCATCACCCAGAATGATGTGGGCGCAGATTTATTTGACACTTTCTCAAAAGAAGAGAGCCAGAAGATCGTCTCCCTTTGGTTGAAAGGAGGAATCAGCTCCAGAGAGTGTCTGGAAAGATTATGTGAACTGATAAAGATCACCAGATCAGAGCTAAAAAAATTCGCCCTCTCTCAAAAAATCGATGGGAAATTCCCCGTTTTTGCCGATCTTTGTAAAAGAGAGGGATTGAAGCTGGTGATCTTAAGTGATGGACTGGATTTTTACATAAAGCTGATTTTGAAAAAGTTTGGACTGGAAAAAGTTCCATTTTATTCCAACATTCTCAGATTTGAAGGCAGTAAACTGAAACCGGAGTTCCCTTACTTTGACCGAGTATGCGGAAATTGTGGAAACTGTAAGAGATATCACCTAAAAAATTTAAAAGGGAGAAAACAAAAGGTCGTATATATCGGTGATGGGTTCTCGGATAAATGTGCGATAAAGGAGGCGGATTTCATCTTTGCCAAAAATGATCTGCACAAGTTCTGCATGAAGGAAGGAATTGAGCACTACCCATTTCGCAATTTTGGAGATGTTATTTTAATATTTTCAGATATTATTTTAAACCAGCGGAAAGTCAAGAGGAGTTCAATCAAGCATGTCCAGAAAACATGAATTGTTATAGCATTGTGTGCGTCTCAGTTGTAGTGGTTTTTCCGCAAAGAATCAAATCTAAAAGAAAAAAATTGTAAAAGTAATCATCATGGAGAATTGAATAGATGAAGGCGGTAATTATGGCCGGGGGCTTTGGCACTCGCTTAAGACCCCTTTCCTGCAACCTTCCCAAACCCATGGTATATGTGGCAAACAAGCCCATGATGGAGCATATTGTCAATCTCTTGAAAAAACATGGACTGGTGGAGTTAGTGGTTTTACTCTATTTTCAGGCAGAATCCATAAGAAACTACTTCGGGGATGGATCAAAATTCGGAGTGAAGATCGAATACGTTCAGGCGCAGGAGGACTATGGCACTGCCGGGGCGGTAAAAAATGCCCAAAGCTTACTTGATGATAGATTTCTGGTTATCTCCGCAGATGTGCTAACCGACATCGACCTGAAAGCTGCCTGTGACTTTCACCAAGAGAATCAAGCGAAAGCAACCATGGTTCTTGCCCATATGGAGAATCCTCTATCCTACGGAGTGGTGATCACTCAGGAGGATGGGAAAATATCTAAATTTTTGGAAAAGCCCACCTGGGGAGAGGTGTTCAGCGATACAGTAAATACCGGACTGTATATTTTAGAGCCTGAGGTGTTAGAAGAGATACCTCCTCAGCAGAACTTCGATTTCAGCAAAAATCTTTTCCCTCATATGCTCTCCACCAATCAAAGGCTTTATGGTTTTATCACCTCAGACTACTGGAGAGATGTGGGTAACTTGGAGGAATATTTTCAGGCGCATCAGGACATCCTGGAGGGGAGAGTGAGGGTGGATATCGGTGGAAACTTGCTTCACCGCGAACATGCGAAAATCTGGGTAGGAAAGAATGCAAAGGTGGGGGAAAAGGTTGAGTTCAAGGGGACAGTGATCATTGGAAATGATGCCCAGATAGGTCCCCACTGTTTCATATCCGATTCGGTTATGGGTGACGATGTCCGAATAGGAGAGGAGGTAAATCTGGATCGTTCCGTGATCTGGAAGGATGCTTCTGTCGGAAAAAAAAGTATTTTGACTGAAGCAATCGTGGCGAACAATGCCAGAGTTGAAGAGGATGTAGTGATTTTTGAGAATGCCATCATCAGCGAAAACTGTCACATCGAGAAGGGTGCCAAAATCAAAGCCAACGTGAGGGT
>CAYOFL010000194.1:0-4452 GCA_964403165.1 uncultured Ignavibacteria bacterium | reverse complement strand
TCAATACTACTGGTAATACAGTAATAGATTATTTCCAAATTGAGAACACGGGTAACTGTGCGGTTGATGTGACGATCCAAGGAACAGATGCGACTGGAGGTGATGATACATGGACGTTATCCAATAACGCAACTCCCGGCGAGAATATCTACGGGCTTTTCGCTGGATTGGACGATGACGATGATACCTTTGACGTGATAGTGACGAAAAGCGAGACATATAACACTCTCGTAGAGGATTTGGCGGAGGATGCCACGCAGGACTGGGGCTTGAAAATCTATATGCCTACGTCTCTCAGTGATTATGGCAACAACGAAATGGCAGCCACGATAACGCTCGTGGCAAGCGAGGCATCTTAACTTGAACTATACCGCCTATGGTCAATTAGGCTTAAGAAAATAAAATAAAAGGAGGTGGAGCAAAGTGAGAAAACTCAGAAGAGTCGCGATAAGCCTTCTGATGGCGCTGTCCCTGATAACGTTGTTCGTCACGCCTATAGCTGCTGCAAACCCCACGGTGACTATAACTATGCAGGCGAAGGTGGTCTCCATAAATAACACCCAAGACACGTGGGCTTGGGGTGTTGTCGCCACAGGCGAAATTGTATATTTCTCGGCGGACAACAACCAAGATGACAACTACTCCACGATTACCAATATCGGCACCGTGGCAGTGGACATCGAAATTCAGGGTACTAATCTCACCAAAGAAGACGGTGCTTACAACTTAACGCTATCGGAGAACGGTCTGGCGGCAAGTGAGACATATGCCCTCAACGCTTCAGCTACCGATGGTGCAGGAACCTACACAGTTGTAGTTAAGTATTCAAATTACAACGATTTGACTACAAATCTTGTCAAAGATGCCACGTGGGACTGGAGCATGAGAGCTGTAACGCCAACAGCTTACAACGCCAATGACGATGGGGCTGAGAAAACGGCCACAGTCACCTTGGTCGCGAGCGAGCATACATGAGGATGAGTAGCAGTGGTGGAAAACCACTTATTGCGTTTGAAAGTCGGTGCACCGAATAGGCGTGATGAATAAGGAGTGTGTATGAAAAGGTTGATGATAAGCTGTATCTTAGCGCTGGTATCCATGATGGTACCTTCAGCTACACTTGTTGCCAGTGACGTGGTAATCGTGGACGAGAGTGGCGACTTCGAGCTGGAAACAGGCTACGGGGTCTACACAGGCGTCTACTGTTGGGATATGCACCCTGGAGCCAACATCACCGTACCTCTCAAAATCATCTGCGGACATGATAAACCGAGGACATTCGAGGTCTATGTCACAGAACCGAAACCTGGTAGCGTGGAAAAGGGATACACTGCCTTACCCAAGGAGTGTTATTCGTGGATAACGGTGGGAACCCACCTCGTCTCGGCAGAAGCGGGTGAAACGGTGAGCGTACCCGTTACCATTGTCATACCAGACGACATAATCTATGTAAACCGACACGATGCCATAGCATTTTACGTCAACGACATCACTCAGACTGGCTTCCAACAGATAGCGTACAAGCCTGTGTGGTACATAACCACCGACCCTGTGCCTGTACAGGAGCCACTCAACCTGCTCTGGGTAGGCATAGGCGGTGCTGGTGTTGCTGTTGCTTGCTTGGCTGTCTATTTGAAAAGGAAGGCACGAAGGAAGGCACATGCGAAGAGCTAGCCTAGTTCTGGTCGCTATCCTGCTCCTTTTGTTGCCGACCTTGGTAGTAGCCGACTCGCACAGAGTCGGTATTCCTTACACGAGCTACGACCCACTGAGCGGAGACGGACTAGCTCGCAACTCATGGTGCAGGCTCGGACAAGTGATGTTCATACCTAACAGATGTGTTGCCTCGATAGGCTACAATGTCTGGAGAATAGGCGAGCCGGCCGGGGACGTAATCCTTTCAATCTACAACTCGGCTGGTGGGTTGATGTTCTCCAAGGTGTGGGGCGATGCCTCCAATTTGACCGCATGGGGTGCTGGCCCGAGCCCTATCGGGGTGACGTTAGACGAACCCATGTGCATCAACGCTACGGTACGAATATGCGTGGAGTACTACGGAGGCGACGGAGAAAATTACTGTGCTGCCGGTTACTATACTGGGGACAGGATAACAGGCGAATGCTACACCAACTATAGGTACGGTCAATGGCACGATATAGGGGAAGCCGAGGAAGGTGCCTATTTCTACACTTGGGTGGACGAGATAAGTCCAGAGTCGACGGAAGCCAACTTCACTATCCCGCTCTGGGCAATCATACCAGTTGGACTGATAATGGGTGGAGCAGCACTTTATGTGAATACAAGACAACGTAAAAAGACATGAGCCAATTTAAGTTGACAATTGCGAGAGTCCTAATTGTGACTCTCTTATTACTGGGGTTAGCTGCCCCCGTGCTAGCGGCGATTCCGTCTATCACCATCACAGGCTTTGCCTACGTGGGACCGCCACTGGTGACCGCAAACGCAGCTACCAATCTGCTACTCGGCACAGCCGCACTGAGTGCTGCAATAACGTACCGAGGTGGTAGCAATGTCACCTGTCGAGGGTTTGAATGGGGATATGCTACTGGAAACTATGTAGTGAGTTGGAATGAAACGGGAAATTTCAGCGAGGGTACGTTCGCTCACAACGTGACTGGGCTTACGTGCAACTCCCATGTCTACTGGAGAGCGTTCGCTATCAACACACAAGGACAAGGCAACAGCTCGGAAAGAGACTTCCTGACAACCTGTATACCGTACCCGCCAACTAACTTCGTTATAACCCAGACAGGGGCGAGTAGCATAAACATATCGTGGACAATGGGCGTAGGAGCAGACACTATAACCATCAGGGGAAGCTCCGATGGTTACCCTGACACGGTTACGGATGGCTATTTAGTGTACAGCGGTAACGGCACATACGTGGTGGTCGATGGCTTGGCACTTAGCACGGAGACTTACTATTACCGTGCGTGGAGCCACAATACCTACGGGTACTCCACTGGCTATGCCGAAGACCACATAGGTGGGTCATCCACGTCGCTACTGATACTGGCTATCTTGGCGCTGGGACTGACTATAGCCATGTTCGCCACCAAGAACTCTATGCTAGGGTTCCCGTCCGGCATATTCTGGGCGATACTCGCCGGGTTCGCTTACCAGCAACATTCGGTGACTTGGGACTTGCTGTACATATTGTTCTTCGGAGCGATAGGTATGGCGATATTCAGCTTCCTTGCCGCCTACGCTTTAAGGAGAAGGGATCTGGCTGAACCCGACGCTGACAAGGGACAGTTCATAGACGAGAGCAGACAACCAACGGATAGCATAGAAGGCTCGGAGAGCGAGGAGGAGCGATGGTGACACTAGCTGTACTCGGGATACTGGCTCTTGCACCAACGGTGGCTATGTTCGCCACTCGCAACCTGCTACTGGGATTTCCCAGCGCTATATTCTGGGGTATACTGGGCGGGTTCGCCTATCAGCAGTCGTCAACGACATGGGACTGGCAGTACATCCTCTTTTTCAGCTCAATGGGTATGGTGATATTCTGTATCACGGCAATGTACGCCCTGCGGAGGACGGACTTGTCTGGACCAGATGCAGATAAAGGGAAGTTCATAGACGAAGGAGGACAAAGGAGACCCAGAACGAGGGTGGTGTACGCTGACGACTACGAAGAAAAGATGGGTCCCGAGCCAGACTGGGGCGACATAGATAGGATGGGCATGAATGACCTTGACGACACTGCCTTGAAAAAGAAAACAACCAATGCAGGGAAGGTAACCAGAAAGACGCTACATGAGCGAGCTACCGAGCGAAAGAAAAAAATAAACTGGGGGGAGTTCAAATGAACATAGCAGGAATAGCGATACTGTCCTATCTACTCTGTGGATTGTTCGTCCTTCTAATCTTCGACCTCGTAACCAAGAGAGTGCGAAACAACACACGCTCTGCTGGGTTTCAGGCACAGATGAGAATGGCAGAAGCCAACAGCCCGATAGGAGTAAAAGCTGGCATTATAATGATGCTGGTTCTCACCTGGCTGTTCTGGCCGATGGTGCTAATAGGAGCAGCAACAGGTCGAGGTGCAACAGAGCAAGAGACCAAGATATATAAGCGAGAACCTACTCTAAGGTACTTGGTCAAGAAGATATGGTACGGCGAGTGTCCTGACTGTCGCGTTATACTTGTACCCGATACTTGGGACAGAGCCGTCTGCCCAGTATGTGGTAAATGCTTCGGGACGATAATAAGGAGGCCTAAAAATGGGAAGGCGTGAAAGAGAACGGAGAGCAAGGATAGAAGCGGGTCTAGAGCCGTCCAGAGCCGACATAGAGCAAGCACAACGGATGGCGAGTAACCCCATAGGTCGCGGTATACTGAGACGAGCCAGCCGACAGGGAGTTATTGACAAGCTGTCCAAGGGTGACGTTACACAGCAGATTGAGAACCTGCGAGGTGCGGTAC
>CAYOFL010000193.1:0-4472 GCA_964403165.1 uncultured Ignavibacteria bacterium | reverse complement strand
TGTTTTTTTACTTGGAGCCAAGTGGCCGTTTGGTCTCCTTCATTCATAGTACGAGGCCCGCACTGTTGACAACTTCGTGTTGCCTCGCGCTGTCTGGTTGTTGCGACGGAAAACCTCAACCCCATACCCAAGATATTCCTGTCTAAATCTCACCCGTTTCCACGCCTCAACCGTCATATCATCGGTTGCCGCCCGCGAGTAAGGGTACGAGGGGAGTCCCGTTTTGTCGCCCCTTACGTCAGTGCCATCTTCGTGGAGGAACCGAATCTCGAACCCTTCTACTCTAAAGATATGTCGCTCGACATTCTTGACCGTCGTTATAGAGCACCTCCTGGCTCCTGAACGGTACTTGGCCAGAACAGATTTTCGATCTTTCCCGCGTATGTTAAGAAGAATTCACGTGCGTGTCAAGTATTTCTGTGTCATACGCTTTCCAGCAAACAAGCTATCTGAGTTTAGGGGGAGTCTGAGAAAACGCAGTCCTCTTCAACAGGACTCCATTTGCGAAGTCAAATGACCGTGGCCGCAACAGCTTCGAAGTTTTTGGCTCACGGACCGTCGGGTTCTAAGCCCGAAGGTTTCTCCAATCAACTAACTTGCCTTCAATAACTTTCCGATCTACAGCTTCCGGTTGCATCCGTTTTGTGTCTGGTGGCACTCGTTTTTCAGGGACAATCACAGACTGATAAGGAAAATCAGGGTTCTGGCTAGACCCAAGATAGTACTGGGGATTTGCTGAGCTGATACGGTCATCACCGAACCCACTTAAGCTGTCATCTGACGGATATCTGCCACACGTGGGTTTTCATTCTGAAACGCTTCTTGAGCAAATTCGACTTGATTTTTAACAGCTGAGGGTTCTTCGTGTGTGCTGCGAACACTCTGTAGATGAAATACTGCTCACCTTTTTCCAGCATCGTTTGTCTTTGTCGGTCTGTTAGATAGAAAGGTGTGCTCTGATCGACTCCTAATTTGGTTGCCTTGACTTCAATATATTTTGGGTCGCCATCTACCGTGTAGGATAGTATATCATACCCCAGATTGTCATCGTCGACAGACACCCTCTCCACTTTCCTGGCTAAATTCCTTCTTTTGTTTCGAGCAAGAAGCTGTCTTTCATATAGCAGAACGATCTCCTCCGCTTGATCTCCAAGCTTTTGGTTTCGCAATGCTTCGACGAGGTAGTTGACCTTTCTCCGCTTGCCCCTGCCCTTCCCACTTCCTCCTGCCACCTCCGGGATATCGTTGAGATCTACCTCTGTGAGGTTGGCTTCCTCCGGTTGCGGCAAGCCATACGCCCCTTCTTCTCCTATTAGGTCTTTCGTGGTTTGGGTCATTCTTCGCTTTTTTGAGGATGCTTTGCCCGTCCTTCGAGAAGGTGGTTCGAACTGACCATACAGGAACAAGCCGAATTTCAGATTTGACCATGACTTCCTGGGAACAGTGTTGTTTCTGTATTCCAACAACTTCATCTGCTTGTCCAAGACATGGTCATTCTCTTCATACTCGATCCCCAGCCGATCCAAGAAGTAGTCTATGTCGTCCTCAGCGAACACATTCAGGAACTTATTCGGGTAGTACAGGTACAGGAGCTTGCCTCTATATAGATGCGAGTTCCTAAAGAACCGATTGTTCTTGATCGCCTGAAGGTCATCGTGTTCTGCAGCGCTGAGTAGGTTGAGGATTTCTGACTTTGTTTTTCGGAGAGCAACCTGGGCCGTTGTGAATCCTTTGACCCATCTATACCTTTGCTCCTTCCTGGAGAAATAGACCCTGAACTTATCAGCCCTTGCCCCAAGTATGCTACCCAGAGGCCTTGTGGCCCTCTCGACCCAATAGCAGAAAGTGTCGGTATCTCCCCTACCGATTACATATCTCCTCAACGTGAGTATTTCTTTCAGTTTTTCTCTTGGGAATTTCGAAAGGAAACGCTGATGGATTTCCTGGCATTTCCTTAGCCTCGCTTTCAAAGCTTCTGGAGAAGACTCGAAGTCAGATATAAAACCCTTTATGCCCGTCGCTGCTGCCTTAGACGAACTCATAAGCTTACTCCTCCCCCCGTTTCTGTGAACCTAACATACAGGATAGACAGACCGGACAACATGCCATCTGGGTTGCCGAAAAGTAAATGTTATCCGAACTAGATTTCCTCTATTGACCTAAGTGGGGTCAACAGCTATATTGATTATAGAGTCCCGTGGTCCCGTTGTCAAGGTTTGTCTCATTTGATTAGTGCACTTTTTCAGGGAGATGGATATGCTGAAAGAGATGATGGACTGGCTGAATGAGAACCAGGGCTTTGTCGCAGCCCTCGGCGCATTGGTCGTTATCCTCGGGTGGATCACTGGTTTGTTCAAGTTTCTGTGGAGGCTGATCTTCGGCTCGCCTAAAAACTCGAGTTCCTCAAGCATAATTGCCGGTAACGTTAGGACGGGGAGAGATGCCATAGCTAGTGAGAATGTGAATATAGTCAATATCAATATCGAAAAACTGAACATATCTGACTTGGAGAAGCGACAGAAAGAAACCCTTGAAGCCAAGGCGGAACATCTGGAAGAAGTAAGACAACCCAACGCTGGAGGCAAACGTGAGGCTGAAAGCCCTTCTGAGGATTTGCAAAAGATGAAGGCTCTGATTTCGAGTGAGCCTACACCGGAGAAAAGAAGCAAACTTAGGGCGCTCTTCTATAGCTCTACTGACAATGTCGTTCGGTTACAGGCTGCGATCTCATTGGCTCAATGGGTTGTTTTGCCCGAAGATTCGCTGACCGACCTCATAGCTCTCTGCGATGAAGGCATAAAGATAGCAGAGTCTGTCAAAGCCCAAGCTGAGAAGGTGCTGCTGTTGGCGTACAGGGGGAGATATCTCTCTGCCCAGTTCTCCATGGAAGATACGCAGGGTGCCTCAATAAGGCAAGCCTCTGAGTTCTCCGGAATCCAACTGATTACGCCTCAACAGAGAGAGCAGACTGTTCGAAGATTGCACCAGCTTGACGAACTGGCCGAGAAGTCCTTTGCTGAAGCGGAGAATCTAGCCATTGAATCGGAAAACGTCCAAGCTCTTGCTCTGGTGAGGTCACTGATTGGCCAGGCAGCAGGAGAGCGCTACATGCACTTGAGTTACTTCGGGGTGCCGAGAGCGGAGCAGGAGAAACAGCTGTCCAAAAAAGCGTTGCTGTCGGCGAAGAACCTCTACGCTTCGGTTGGTGATGAGCTTGGCGTTGCCTATACCCTCCACAACTTAGCGATCCAACTCAGAATGTTTGGGGAGATTGAAGAAGCCAGACAGCTGACTGAACAGGTGATTGAAGTCGCTGCAAAGCACAATCAGCAAAAGCTCTTGAGAAAAGCTCAAACTCTGCGGGAAGAACTGGTCAAAGGTGGAACAGAAAACGGATCTGCGAGTGAGGAGTCCGAATAGCATTCTCTGTGGTGTCGCCCAGGCAGCGGTTTTCGTTGTTGGAGCGCCCAAGGCACCCCTTCTGTCGCACTGACGCAGGCTGATGTGATATTCCCTCGTTCACTCTTGACTTCCGAGCTATTGCCGCTTATTTTTACATAGAGGGAAATCGCCAGCTGTGTTTCTGGGGGAAGCGAAATGCGAGTATTCAGGTGCTTTCTACTACTAGCACTACCGTCGCTTCTTCTGCCGGATATAGCGAACTCGGTGAATGTCTACAGATACAGTCCTGATGAGCACACAACGATTACTCAGGGTGAGGGCATAACATTCTCGATAGGGGCTGATGATCCCTACGGTTTGGACTTCTCTGAATGGTACATTGGCGCTGAATTCCAGGAAAACCACGATATGTCCGGCTACTACGATGAGGAGACGTGGGCTCACACTTTCGACGATACTGGCGCCTATTGGATCTATGCATACGCATACAACATTTACACCGAGGATGATTTCACATGGTGGAAAATCACGGTTGAGGAGCCTCCCAGCAATCCGCCATCAATCTGGAGAATCTCACCATCCAACAGCAGCATCACCATAGTTCAGGGAACTAATCAGTCTTTCAGCGTGGGAGCGGCTCTTGATTTCTCCCCTGCTCCAGAAGAGAAGAGATAAATTTCACCCATCTTGGAAGGTCGTTCTCTTTTGAGTTTTTTGGCTGAGACATGATAGCACTTCAGGATCGACGATTAAAAATGGTTCTTTAAACTTGGCTTACTTTTTGAGCCTTTAATCTTTCTGTTTGACAAAGGTTAGGCAAGCATTAGATATTTTTTGAAATGTCTCTGTGGCCTCAGGAATATTTTGAAGGCAGAAAGGAGATACATGAGGGTTTTCTAAAAATCCTATTGTGCTTTTTTACTTGCATAAGAATTCGGGACTAGTTAAATTAAGACCTGAATGAAAACTTGAAAAGAGACTTTTAAAAGATGTTGTAAATAGCGCCGAAAACAATAAAAAGTAGCAGAGAAACTGAAAAACAAGGAGGAACGGGTGAAGAAGTTCATAAC
>CAYOFL010000192.1:0-4511 GCA_964403165.1 uncultured Ignavibacteria bacterium | reverse complement strand
ATAGATTTGTTTCTCTATTTATCTGTATTAACTTTCGAACAGCGTCTCTCAAACGCTTTTTTTGTTCTACACCGTATAGAGAAGTGATACTATCATAAGCCTTTTTGCCTAAGGTTATTATTAATTTGGGTCGAATCAATTCAATTAATGGTCTCATAAATGTTTTCATACAATTTTTATAGGAGTTATCATCTACTGTTGCTTGCATTTCCCCTTTTATTAAACACAAAACGAAATTAGTAAAGAATAAACCATTATTTTTTTTAGTCGAAGTCTCTGGACTCTCAATGTTATATCCAATTAGAGATAATAGTTTAATGAGATTAGCATTTGTTTTATTGGTATCTTTATCTCGACCTTTCCATTCATTGTAAGTTTTAATATCTCCCCAATCTTGACCAACAATCATTATTTTAGCGTCTAAATCTCCCTGCTATAATGCCCACATTCCAATTTCATCTGAGTCGTACTCTGGATTTACTTCTGAAGGATTCTCTAAATCTTCACATAAAGAACAAATTTTTCGCTTTTCAACAATTGCTTGATATTCTTCTTCTTTATTTTTCATTATAATCTACAATTATATTAACAGTTTTTACATTTTTTAATGGAGGGGGTAGAGAAAATAAGTCTTTCTGATCCATTTTGCAATAAAAAGAATAGAAATTAAAATAAATAATGATGATCTTTCAAAGCTTTACATTTTGAAATATACTTAGAATATCTTTTATATCCTGAAATAGTGCATGAGTCATTCTTCGATAATACGCATAAATAAAAAAAAGGGGCATTTAATCAACCCGAATATAATAACTGGTGTAATTTCACTAGTCATAATAAAAAAACAGAATAGAAAATACTTGCTTTTATTTTCTCAAGAATAAAATATAGTAATGTTTTGTTTGAAATATTACAATCTATTATCCTTAAAATTTGAAAAATATACAATTTAGTTTTATAATAATTTTGGTTAGTATCTTTTATTCGTATAACTTATCGACATAATTTAAAATAGTTTATAATAAAATACCTTAATTTATATCAATAAATTATATTGAAATGATTATTAAAACATTTTTCGGCATAATTACCGATTTTTCGGTATAGATGCCGAAATTTAAAAATCCATTTCCTCAGTATCTATAAAATTAGAGGAAATTGAAAATTGACAGTGCCGAATTTTCGGCATAGATGCCGAATTACTAGATTTTTTATTTTGAGTAATCATAGAATATCAAGAAAATAGGAAAATTTTATTTTTCTTTTAGAATATCTAAAAAACATAAAAATCATTATCCAATTCCAAAAAATAATCTTAACATGATTAAATCTTATATAATGATTGATCATTTGGGTAGATTTTATCAAAATACTGAGAACACTTATTATTTTAGTAGACTTATTTTAAAGGTTGGAATTGTAAATGCGCTTAAAGATATTAAGCTGAATAGAAAGATGTTCATTAATAGATATGGAGTCTATGCTTGGTGGAAAAAAAATTCATTTGAGATGGAAGATATTCTTAATGTTTTTATTGATTAAACCATTAGACCATTTTTTTAAACTTTTTAATATTTTTGTAATACAGAAAATAAAAGTGGTACTCTCTCCACTATTTAAGTAATCAGAAAACTTCACTAATATATCCTTGATTTGAGATAATTCTATTTTATTTAAAATTCTCTCTCTTATTAATTGATCTTCATAATCATTTAGGAATTGTTGAATGTTTGATTTAAAGATCTTAAAATCTGAGGTATTCAGACTATATTTCATTTCTAGATAATAATCAATATAAAAACTTAATGGAGATGGTAGATGCATAATATTGATACCTGTTCTTGTTCTATAAAATATATACTCAATATAATTGACAAAATAAGGATATATATCTTCAAATCGAGAGATTTTATAATTAACAATGGCATCCACTATGGAATTAACAAACCTCTAGATTTCGCTATTTGTATTAGAACCAAGTTGTTTGGCAAAATATATACATTTCGTAATCATCGCTAAATATAGATGACCTAATTCATGAATCAATAAAAAAATGTGATCATTAGGAGAATATATTAAAATCCACTTGTTATTTATAAAATTACAAATAATTGATGTATCTCCTGGTTGAGAAGATTTTTTAATTTCGATATCTTCCTTAATTGATAAATTTTTCTTATAATCTTCAACAAACTTATAAATATCTTTAATTTTTTTAATTAAATCGAATTCTTTCACTTTTTCTTCTTTTTTATTTTCTAATTTTGTTAAAAATCAAATCCATAAATTAATTTTACACGTTCTTTAAAATCGACTAAAAACACTTGAACCTTTTCAGCAATAGCCATATTATCCCAACTAATTTTATATTTTTCTTTTTGTTTAAACAAAGGTTTAATCGCTATTATTTTATCTACTCCTAAAACAAATGCAAATGAATTACTAATAAGTTCTAAATATCCAGTATCCATTTTAATTTCAGTAAATAGTTTTTTGAAAATATTCCTAAAATCAGAATCATAAAATCTATTTAAAATTGCTTCATAATCTTTTGAATTTAATCTCTCAATGAAGAATTCTAATTCACTTTTTGGGTCTAATGGATATTTAGGTATTTCTCTTCTAGTTATAATGCTATAATCCGGTTTTGGATTATAAATTCCTATTTTTTCCATTAATTGATGTAAAAGCTGAACATATAATCTCGCTTGAGATTGTCTGATCCCTAAATAATTTGTAATTAATTTATGTTGAAAAGGATTTCTACCCTTACTATGTTGTGCTTTAATTTCATTATAATCCAAATTAATTGAAGAAAATTCTTTTTTAAATTCTTCTATTAGGTTTGGAAATGAGAGATTTTCAATTGTATTTTTTGAATAACCTTTTTCTTCATTTAGTTTTAACATTATAATCTTTCCAATTATATTATCTGCAATATAATGAGATAAATCCCAATTGACATTATTAGGTGCTTCAACTAGAATTTTTGCTGTTGATAGCATATCATTAAACATTTCTTCCGTAGCTTTATTCATTTTAATAATCCTCCTAAATATGATTTACATATAGAACCTATATTGCTCGGGTAAATTTTGAATTTGTCTTGCCCTAGCTTCTGCCAGAATAATACCTACTCTATGGGATACTTTTAATGTAATTGGATATTTACTACAAAATTCAGCGTTATTCCAATCTAATTTAGAAAATGCCATAATTTCAGTTAATAACTGATCATAAGTGGAATCACATTTAAATAATTTAATAGAGAGAGGTGTAGGCACATGAGCACCAATATACGTATTTAAGGCAGGAACAAACCCAGAAGTGTAGAGAAAATGCTCATTATTTGAGATTGATATAACTGTCCCTCTTACAACTGGATATTGATCATCTGTATAAAATCTAACACCTTTTTTTGAAATAGAAATAAAGTTTCGATTAGGGATATCTTTTGTCGCTTCCATAAAACCTCTCAATTCTTCTTTTTGAAATTCAGTAGATTTATGAATAACAATCCTTTGAGGATCTTGCCCCATATGATTATTGTATTCATTTATGATTTCTTTCATTAATACTTGGGCTTGAATTTCATCAAGATGAGGATTTCTATCTTGGTTGAAGTTCCATGGAAATGGTTGTCCACGCAAAACATAACTACGGCCTGTATGTAAAAAAATCTGCGCCATACTAACTCCCATTAATCCCCCTTGAGCAATATTGTCGGGATAAAAGTCTACTCCAGCATAGCAAGTTCCAGGATATAAATCTATAACTTTCCAAGGAATTCCTGTAGCCTTATAATAGAGTCCGACTGAAAAATTCCATGCAACCATTGATGGATCTTGTGTTTCTCCTTCTTCCTGAATCCAAGTCCTTTCGGTAACTAATTGAGTGGGTGTTCTATATTTCAAACCTATAGTTTTAATAATGTTGTGAAAATCAAGATCTCCACCACTCATTTGAGCTGCTAAAATGGATTTATCGCTAAAAGTTCTTTTAACAAATTTAACTATATGTGTTTTCTTACCATGCTTTTGAAAATGACTCAATTCCTCTTTTAATACGGCTAATAAAATTATATGCGGTGGTGGCTCTCTAACAATCATGGCTTTTAATTTATTCTCAAAAAGTTTAATAAATTCTTGCCCCTTTTCAATTCGGGAAGGTTTATTAAGGCAATTTTTAAACTCTTTTTTGGTAATAATATCTTCCCAAGTATTTGATAATATTATTTTACAATTGATCTTTGAAATTTTTGAAAGACCGGGAAAAAATGTTAAATAATTTTTATCTTTATCAAGAGGATAAGTTTTATTTGAAAGATTATAAAGGAAAGTTTTAATTCCATTGATGGTATTAACTGTACCGATTAAACCAACACGGATTGGAAGAAACTCTGCATCTTTATTCACATCGGGCCCACAAGGTCCATATTTTATAAGACCATTACATGGATTAACATCTCTATTACCTCTTGAAAAAATTAATTTTGGTTCTCTAATTCTCCA
>CAYOFL010000191.1:0-4518 GCA_964403165.1 uncultured Ignavibacteria bacterium | reverse complement strand
ATCTCCTCAACGAAAATCTTCCAGCGCCCTCGCAACAGTATTTATTGTGCAACTCCGCAGCATAGTATGTCGAAGAACGGCGGATGCCAACTCCATTCCTGTAAATTCGAAGGACATAAACCCTATTTCAGGCTACTCCTTTAGGAATCATGGTATGCGTCCCCGGAATTCCATCGCCCGCGCTAAATCGTTCTCCTTGTAGATGTCAAGAATGAAGATCCGACCACGCAGAAATAGGTGTTATGTCCCCCCAATTCAAGTTGATCGATGTTTCCCCGTTATCGGTACAAGATCCGGTGACAGATTCCAAAGCCTCTGTCCTTGCCTAGATACGTGTGAACTCAGTGCCGTTGCATTTTGGGCAAGGCGGCAATGTATCCGTCGCATCATCAAGGGTTACCGTTGTGCCGCAGTTGTTGCACTTGTATGTGCCCTTGCCGGGTTTCTCACCTGTTGTTGGCATTTTCTCACCTCCCTACATCCTTGGGTGGTTCTGCTCGTCTATTTCTGCCCTCATGATAAATGTAGAATACACCTGGGGTTGATCTATGTCAAACACCGAGGAATTAATCATTGGACGTCCGTTGAAGAAACGACCCCAGGGCGGAAACTAGAGATGAAATAAGTATTGTGTCCCCTGAATTCCCTCATGAATTCCCTCACGGCACGTCGACCAATCACCGCAGTAGCACGTCGGCTGCAGCGACTGGTTAGGCATCGTAACACCTCGGAAGCACGAAACAACGCGAACGTTGAATTCACGATCACCGTCCAGAAATTGCTAGGGAAATCCAATTGTCAGCCATCGCGCTTTTCCGCGTACGAAAGCACCTGTTCCTTAAATCCTTCATATGCCTTGAGCGCGTCCACGATTTCCTGACCGGAAACGTCGATATCCTCCGGGAGTTTTGGATGCGTCAATCTATCGCGAACTTGAACTGATGATTTGAAACACGACCACCATTCGACGGAAGCGTCAAAGTGATCGGACAGGCCGAGAGCTTTCTCTTGTAAGGCAAATGCAAACCGAATGTTGTCCGACAATCGAATGTGTGCCGGACGTGCAATTACATGCCCCTTATCGGTGAGCATGTAATCAGTGTCGGTTGCGAGGAACCGTTCAGCATCTGAGATGTCGCGCTTATTCTGTATGCACAATTCCGCAGCGTTGACCTTGACCGAAAAGATGACTCCTTCAATGAACGCAAAGATCGCACGGATTAACTGGCGAGCGTGGAATTCGTAATCAGCGTCAACATTTCCGTCTTGGTCAACATCGCCGTCGTCTATCGAATCGATGAGCGCTTTGTGGCATCTCGTTACATCGCGGCCAAGCGATTCGATCAGTTCCGAAGTTGTACGTTCAGCCATAGCAGATGCCCGACAATGATTATTGCGCAACTCCGCAACATAGTATGTCGAAGAGCGGCGAATGTCAACTCTATTCCTGTCTTCTCTTTATATCATGTTGGAATTCGAGGACATAGGCCCTAATTCAGGCTGCTCCTTGAGGAATCATTGTATGCGTCCCCGGAATAGCCGCAAGATCGGATCCCACGCACTTGTGTTAACCAACCCTCAGTTCGAAGAAAGTCAAAAGCAAAGGTCTGACCCCAGAGCCGTCCTTACAGCGGCGGGGGTGGAGAGACAACGTGAATAGCGAAATAGACGTTCTATCCCCCGAACAACCCTTGAATAACCACCCTGAATAGCCCCACAAGACTACCCTAGCTACGCTGGACTTGACATGTATAGGCATTAAGTATTAACCTGAAGTGCGTGAATGGACTATATCTCATGGACGGCACTCATCATTCAGTGCGGGGAGGGCAACCATGGATCTTGAGCAATCATCATACCTGGCTCTTCGAAACCTTGTTGCGGAACGGACGAATCCTCTGGTGCTGTGGATTGGGGCAGGACTAAGCCGTACGGCTGAACTTCCATCCTGGCGAGAACTGCGTAACTTCCTGTGTGCTGAAGTAGCGCGCAAGATAGACAGAATCCTCGATGTTGGGGAAAGAAAAGAGATGGGAGGGAAGCTTAAACAGGCTCGCGAGCAAGGCAACCTCTGGGTAGCGTTCCAGATTCTCAAAGACATAGCCGGTCAAACGACTTATAGGGCAGTGATACGTGATAAGCTGCAGAAAGCTCAGACCTGCCCAATTCCCGAGAATTACAGCCTTCTGTGGCAACTACCACGAGTGAAGGGCGTCTTCAGCCTCAATCTGGATGGCCTGGCCAGCCGTGCCTACGGCATGGCTCACTCCGGACAGGCCATAAACGTGTTCAATGGAAGACATGCCGGCAGTTTCGTTCATGCCTTGAAGCAACCGATCCCATTCCTCGTCCATCTGCACGGCCGGCTAGGAGATGAGAGTTCCTGGGTCTTCACACACGAAGAACTGAGCGCTTTGTTGAAAAACGAAGCATACTTGTCCTTCGTCGAGGCGGTACTCATGTCTTTCACCATTCTCTTTGTGGGAATAACGGCTGACGACAGAGCAGTGGATCTGCATTTCAAATCCCTTAGAGGGAAGAGTGTGGATTTTGGGGACCACTTTTGGCTCACTGACCGTAGTGACGAGATGGCGGACAGATGGGCCGAGAGGTCCGGAGTGCGAATCATCTACTACGAATCAGATGCTGGTGATCACGGAGAACTGACAGAGCTCCTTCAGGATCTCATAGGGCACGTGTCGCAGGATAAGAAGCCGAGACCGATTGTTCGAGAACCCGTAACAGGTGTTCTCCCAACTCTTCCAACACCCTCTGAAATACTGCTGCAATCGCCAGAGGGGATTAGAGATATCCTAAACGCACATGCGAGTATAATCTTGAAAGAACACAGTGAGGATGCGCATAAGAAATACCAAGATTTCCTCAGAGAATATGATCGAGCAGTCTACCAATCATGGTACACAACAACTGAGGAACCCAACAACAGGCTGTTTGGTTATACATTGGATCGCAAGATTAAGCAAGGGGCATTTGGATGTGTATATGAAGCATACACGGAAGAAGGAGAGAAAATCGCAATCAAGATTCTGAGAGAAGACGTGCGCCAGCAGGAGAACATGCTTCAGAGTTTCCGCCGCGGGGTTCAATCAATGGGGATACTGTCCAAGCACAACGTACACGGCATGGTTCCATATCGAGAAACGTCGGAAATCCCTGCAATGGCAGCTATGGGTTTCATTGAGGGACCTGATCTACGGGATGCCGTAAGGTCGGGCGCTGTTGCCAGTTGGGAAGACGTTATTCGGATTTCCCTGGAACTCGCAAGCATCATAAGGACAGCCCATAGACTACCAGAGAGAGTACTTCACCGTGATATCCGCCCATCAAACATAATGCTTGATCGCTTCTACACGAATCCATCGGAATGGGAGGTTGTGGTTCTTGATTTCGACCTATCTTGGTACCGCGGAGCGGTGGGTCTCTCGGTGCACGACGCATCCACAATCAGCGGATACTTGGCACCCGAGCAGCTGACGGCTGATTCATCAGTATCGACAAGGAACGCACTGGTTGACTCATTTGGCCTCGGTATGACACTCTACTTTCTGCGTACGGGCAACGACCCCCAGTACCTTCAGCACAAACACGCGGATTGGAAAGAAGTACTGCGAGATTCAGTAGTAAGGTATCCGTGCTCCTCCTGGCAGTCACTTCCAGCCCGCTATGCGCGGCTGATAATGAACTGCACGCGTGATCGACAACACGAGCGTTGGGATATGGCGCAAGTGGCTGGCGAACTCACGCGGCTCTCCTTAGCTGTGCGAGAATCAGAACGCGTTCTTGCCACAGATATGTGGGCCGAGGAAGTAGTAACTCGTACGGCTAGCGCCCTAGACGATTATTCAGTTACGTGGGATCAGGACGCACAGGCAGCGATGATTAGACTACCTCGTGGTCTCCAGATCCGCGTTGTTGCTCGAGAACCTGAAAGGAAGCTAGAAGCAAGCGTTGAGTGGTCTGGGACAGGCACTGAGGAGCATAAAAGTGTGAAGAAATACCTACCAGATATGTGCAAAAGGGCTTCTGACGCTCTTCGAAAAGGTAGGTGGAAGTTGCACGGAGAGCCCAAGTATACCACAGCAAGTGCGTTCTGCAGCGCGGAGATCGCCGTGAATCTGGTAAGATCGAACTCGCAAGCGGCGTCAGAGGCGTTGATACGTGCTGTAGAGGAGATGCGATTTCATTAGAGAATTCCGCGTAGATTATGCGGAGTCGAGGGGCTTCGAACCCGGATGAACCCTCTT
Organism: uncultured Ignavibacteria bacterium; assembly: GCA_964403165.1. Lineage (GTDB taxonomy): Bacteria > Zixibacteria > MSB-5A5 > MSB-5A5 > SM1-73 > SM23-73-3. The sequence goes on along the minus strand of CAYOFL010000191.1, from coordinate 253 downwards.
ACTTTCCTGATGTCGAACTATCTTCACGCAACAAAAGAAGTCTCCTGTTGCGGGACGTTACATTTGAGAAGGACTAGGGACCTCCGGGCGGTTGCAAGCATCCCTTCTTTTTCATTGCCTCCTCGACGATGCGGATTTCTTCGTCTGTCAGGCCGTAGAGTTCGTAGACGAGTTGATCAATCTGCTTGTCGGTCGCGCCGATCTGGCGCTGGATGAGGGATTTCTCGTGATCGGTCTTGGCGACTTTGAGGTC
>CAYOFL010000190.1:0-4556 GCA_964403165.1 uncultured Ignavibacteria bacterium | reverse complement strand
CTCCTTCGCTAAATCAAAAAGATATCCATGATCATTTATTTGCCATTCGTCATTTGCTATTCGCCCTTTGCCATTCGCCATTTGCCATCTATGAAGTTGTCCATTGTCGTTATCTCCAATCTGCGGCGCCGAACCGTCTGGTCTTGTATAATAGCTAACAAAATCAAACATCTTTTTGAGTTTTTTCCAAAAACAATCCGAAAGTTTTATGTTATTTTGTTTACAAAGAAGGGCCGAGTAGCCAAAGAGTTCTAAAACCAAGCGGTGATAGGAGATAGAGGATTCAAAATCACAACCGTCAAGATTAACTTGTTTTTCTATTTCTTCCTCCAGCGCCTCAATCCCAAATTTCCGCCACTCTTTAGCTTCTTTAAACTGCGGACATAAAATCCCCAAATAGATAAGTCCAACAATATCAGAAAGATAATGATTACTATTTAACCCTCCAAGTCGTCCCTCTAAATGCCTAAAGATAAACTTTCCATGTTTCTCTAAAGACCCCAAAAACAACTTCTTGTATCTTGTATCTTGTATCTTGTATCTTGTACCCAGTGTTTGCCATGCTTTAAGCCAATTACACGCCCTTATCGCTACCTCCATAGTGCATTTCCAGTTAACGCCGAATCCAACTGGATTTTTCCGAATCCAATCAACAACTTGATTCTCTATTTCTTTTAGGTGTTTTTTGTTATCAGTTAAATTGTAAGCTTGAGCTAGAGTAGGTAAGTGGTAAAACCGAGACAGTTCCCAGGGAACTTTAATGTCAAAGCCCTTGTCAAATTTATATCTTATTAGTCGCTGGGGTAGCCACCAAGGCCAGACCTTTTCTGATTTAAAATCCTGATGCCAGTTAATGGTTTTGCCTAAATTTTTAGGCCCCGAACCCAATAAGTCAAAAACATGCTGGGAAATTTTATCTACTTGCTTGATGAGTTGATTTTGTGTTTGATTTTTGATCATTAATCAGTTGCCGATAAAGCTTTTCAGCTATTTTCATATTTTTACAATAATCGGCTCTTTCTTTTACCAAATCCCAATTCCTTTTTCTTATTATTCCAAAATTATCTTTATTTTTTAAGGCCCTAATAACTGCTTGGGCTAAATTTTCTGGACTTCTGGGGTTAAAAAGATATCCATTCTCTCTATCTTTAATCCATTCCTGAATTGGGGAATGAAGACTCATAACTGGAATTAAACCACAAGCCATCCCTTCTAACATAGATACAGGACAACCATCATATAGAGTTGAAGATACCATAATGTCCGAAGCACTAAAATAATTTATTAGCTCGTCGGCGCTAAGTCTTTTCACAAAGCGGATATATTTTTCTATTCCGAGATTCGTAGCTATTTTTTTTAGTTTAAAATACCCCAGAGATTGAGCGTTTCCCCTTAAGACGAAGATGCTATTGGGGAATATTTTTACAATCCCTGGAATTGCTCTAACTAATGTTTCTGTATGGATATAAAAACTTTTAAATCCTCTTACACTGATTAATAAATTTGTCTCCGGATCGATCCCAATTTTTTGTTTAGCGGTTTTTATAGTTAAAGAGTCTTTTTGATAAATTGGGAGTTCTTTTAACTTTAGTCCGCCGGTTACTGGGGTAATAAAGATTAAACTTGAGGGAGAAAACCCATAGGCCTCAGCAATATATTTATCTCTTAAGCTATCAGAAAAATAGAGGTCAACTTTTGACATCGTCTTTTTAGTCAACCAGCGACATATGGCGTATTTCTTAGCAAAGTAGACCATATCATTTCCAAAGGTCGTCATTACTAAAGGACGATAGCCAACCAAGCCCCCAATGTAACCTTCAATGGGAAGTCTTAAACAATGAACTAAATCCGGCTGTAATTTTTTAATAATAGTTCTAGCTTCATTTCTTGCCCTAAATGTCTTGTAAAGTAAAGAAAATATATGGAACAATTCTGATTCTCGTACTCTCTGAGGAATGAGGCATTTAATCTTACTGCGGAGCCTTAACTTAGACAAGGATCCTGAAGAAGGATTTAAGCCCTCTCTGATACCTATCCCATCTATTGGTGCGTTTCCTTCTCCCGACATAAGTAAATTACGAACTATTGTTCCTTTTACCGGCTTAGTGCAATATGTTGTTGACAAAATATGAACTTCATTGTTGGGTGTGCAAAAATACTCGATCCAGCGTCGGGTATGAATACTATTTGCATCAGCAATAAAACAAAGTTTCATTATTTTTTATATTTTTCAATAACTTTATTATATAACTCTTCGGCAATCTTTATGTTTTTATGATAATCTGCCCTTTCCTTAAGAATGTCCCAATTCCTTTTTCTCATTACTTCAAAATTGTCCTTATTTTTCAAAGCTTTAATAATAACTTGGGCTAAGTTTCCTGAATCCCGAGGATTAAAAAAATATCCATTCCAACCATCCTTAACCCACTCTTGGATTGAGGTGTGAATACTCATAATTGGAATAACTCCGTAAGCCATACCTTCTAACATAGAAATTGGCATACCGTCATAGATAGTTACTGAAGTCATAAGGTCTGAAGCGCTCAAGTAGTCAGATAGGCCTTGACGATCAAGTCTTTTTGTAAAACGAATATATTTTTCTACTTTGAGACGCTTTGCCAAGTTTTTTAGACAGAAATATCCTGTAGTCTGATGAACGCTGTCAATAACGAAAAGACAATCAGGGAACTCCGCGATAATTTGTGGAATTGCCCTAACTAATATTTCAGTATTAATATAAAAAGTTTTAGAGCCACGAATGCTAATTATCAGATTCGTATCCGAGCCGATCTCTAAATTTTTCCGTATAGATTTATCTTTTTTATATAAAGGGAATTCCTCTAATTTTAAACCACCGGTTGCCGGCATTACATATGACGGATTTGATGGTGAAAAACCATATATCTCAGCAAGATACTTATCTCTAGTATTGTCGGGAAGCAGAAGGTCTGTCCTTGAGAGTGCCTTTTTCATTAGCCAACGATACACAGGATACTTCTTGGCAAAATAAACAAATTCGGTCCCTAAAATAGATACCACCAAAGGACGATAATCAATTAATCCCGCGATATTACCGCCGTAAACAAGGCTATAACCATGAACTAAATCGGGCTTTATCTTTTCTATAATACTCTTTGCTCTATTTTTATATCTTAAGACACGATAGGGAAGAAGTCCCCAATTATGATAATACTCAAAAGCACTCATCAGAGAATTTCCAAAACGATTTTTGCGAACCTTTATTGCTATCGGCTTCAATAACAAACGCCATCTCGGAATATTTCTTTTGGAGGATAAATGGGGTAATGATGAACTAGTTTTATCAGTTAAGGTCTCGTTCGTGGAAAGATTATGTATGGTTGCTCCTTTAATCGGTTTAGTGGCGGGAAAAATCGTCAGAATATGAACTTCATTTTTAGGATTATTGCAGAAGTATTCCACCCAGCGCTGGGTATGAATACTATTAGCAGAACCAATAAGACAAATTTTCATATATAGTGAAACTTATTACACTTTTTAAGTAATTTCCTATGGGAAGGAAGAAATATCCACCTTATTAGAGGATCGAACAAAGACAATTTATGAGTGTAAGCTATATGTAAATAGGCATTTAACTTCTGGCTATCAAGTAGAGTTCCGGCGCTAAAACACTTATTACAAGGTGAAACATCAACAACATCCTCAGAAAGATGTTTTTTCCTTAAATTATTGTATTTTTCCCCGTGCCATATATCAAACAAAGATTCCTCAAAAATATTCCCCATTATTAACTCTCCATGGAAATCTCTACAACATGCACTGACTCGTCCATCCCACAGAATAGAAGGCGTACTCCAGAATAATGAACAAGGTATTTTTGATGCTGACTTATAACCAAGTTTTCTAAAATAATTCTTTTCTTTATCAGCCGAGAGGGTATCTGGCAAATGAAGTTCAATGTTACAAATGTTCACAAACTTTTTAAAAATATCAAAAAACAATAAGAGTTCGTGTATATTTTCTTCAAGTATCACACCTTTTATTGTTATAGGAATATGTACATCTGCTTTTCCCATACTGTAGTATAGTCGATCGAGATTATTTATAAGCCTTTCAAAGCTCCCCCCTCGTCTTATCTTTTCATATGTTTCCTTTGTAGCACCATCAATTGAAAATGTAATACCACAAGGAGGAAATCGAAGTATTTGTTGAATAAGTTGTGAGCCAAGCATCTGACCATTTGTGCTAAGATAAGCACAAATATTATTTTCATGTGCTATCCGTAAATGTTCACCTATCTCTTTATGCATAAATGGTTCGCCCACGGTAAATAATGCTACTTTTGATATGCCTTCCTGTTTAGCGATACCTATCACTTTTTTATAGAGACTTAAATCCATATGCCCCTTGGGTCTTTTCCCTAGCTTTGTCTGACACATCACACAATTCAAATTACAAGTATTGGTTGTTTCAATATTCAATATGTTAGGTATTCTTGGCACTGTTGAAGTGGAAGACTTATAAGAAATTCCTTGTCTGAACAGACTATGCTTAATTAACCATGCCGCTGAGTAAAG
>CAYOFL010000189.1:0-4561 GCA_964403165.1 uncultured Ignavibacteria bacterium | reverse complement strand
CACTGCCGTTGGCACTTACGTCCATGAGCTGACTTGGGTCTCCATCACGCTCGTGACAAACAACATCATATTCGTATCCAGCCACAATATTTCCTGTCATGGTGGCATGTACTGGTCCGTCTCCATAGACGGATTCGGTGGATAGATAGATTCCCACGTCCCCATATTTAGCTCCTACGGGTGGCTTCTCAACTAACCCGCCCTCGCGGGAATCCTGCCACAGATTCTGGAACTCGGAATTAATGGGTGTTGCCCTATGCTGGGAATCCTTTGTGGTGGGACAATAGATGGTGTTGTTTTGGAAGTCGCAGACATTGCCGGCAGACCCGGCGTACACCAACGGTCCCCAAGGGGCATCGGTTATGGTGTTATTGTGGATATTCACCGCTCCATGCTGGTGAACCACTTGAATTGCACCCCAACCGCTTGAACGGGTGATGTTATTGTGGCTGATGGTGGCAAGGGCATAATTGCTATTGACGCCACAGCCCAGGCCGCAGTCGGTGAAGTTATTATACCTTATGTTTCCGTCGGAGTGGTTCTGGAAGAAAACACCCATATGGCTGTTGGTGACGGTATTAGAGTCCACATCTCCGGTGGCACCATACAACATTATGGCAACAGCTTCCCCGGTCTGACAGCCCAACACATTGTCTACTGTATTATGGACAAATTTCACTCCAGAAACATGACCTGTGCCAGTAGCGTAAATTCCCCTGAGGAACACATTCTTGACCGTGCAATCTCTAACCTCCAGGTTATCCGGATTGCTGGTGTAGTAATCGCAGATTATGCCATTGCGGGCATCAGGACTACCAGCTATGCTGGGATTGTCACCATCAAAGGTGAAGCCACTTATAAAGACATCGGCGGCTTTCACCTCCACCATCTGGGAACCTCTGAAGCTTGGACCAGAACAAGAATCAATGCCCAGATCATGGGTGTCAGTATAAACCAGAACCGAATCCTGGCCAGCTCCCAGCAGGGACAAGGCTTTGTCGATCTCAATATTTTCGACATACGTGCCCGGTCTGACTCTCACCGTGTCCGGATTTGCAGCGGCGTCGATTCCTTCCTGAATGGTGGAATTGTTGGAGTTGTTAACATACCATGTCCAGGGGCTGGTGTGTGGGTCGTCCACATAGTTTGCACCCCACCAGGGGGAGTAGTCTACATTGTCGGTGACCTCGTCACCCGTAGCGCCAGTATTGGTGGTGGCGTGATATGGGCCGCTGGCGTTACCCCACCAGTTGTACTCGGCATCGAAGTCAGGGATATCCCCCCCGGGGCCCTCTTTTCCATTCCACAAGCCGATGTATGGGGTCCCAGCAATACTATTGAAATGCGCATAGTTGGTGGCTGTCGCGCCGTAATCGACAATGATGCCCCAGGTTTGGGCGACATAGTAACTACAGTCGTCGTAGCTGCTTTGGATATCGTTGCCGATGATGTGGACGTTAGTGGGGCATGCAACACTACCAAAACATTGGAGATGGATTCCTTCGCCCAATTGACCGGTGATATCGTTGTCTGTGATGTTGACTTTATCAACGCTTGAAATGTCCCCACCATGTCCAATCAAGATCCCAGCGCGATTGGCGGTTATGATGTTACCTTCTATGTCAACATCGTGGGCTCCTTCCCTCAGGAAGATACCTGCGCCTCCCCAACACGTCCAATCAGGACTACTTCCATCATGCTCGTTACCGCTTATGTTATTGTGCTTGATACTCACTGGACCCGCACCAAAAGCAACCCTGATACCATCCTGCGCGATAGCTGGAATTGGTCCAGCTCCTGTGATTGTGTTGCTTGATCCGCCGATCGTGGCGCTCGACGCAGCACCCTCAACAGCGATGCCGCCCTTTTGATATCCAGTGATGACATTGTCCTTAATCGTCGCCGTTCCAGTCGTGGTTTTGGCGTTACAGCCGACCCATATGCCGTGTGGGTCCTGACCACCACTTAATGGATTATCCCGAATGTCCAAGATGTCATTGTCGTGAATGTCCCCATTTGCGCCATCCCGGACGAATATGCCGGCAAAGATAGTGTTAGTGCCGGCACCGCCAGGACCACTCACGGTGAACCCAGAGAACTCAACATCCACACTGGCTCCTGATATCGTAACAATTGCCTTATCGCCAGTCAATGTACCTGGAGCTTGAATTGTAGTAGTAGCTTTTCCTGCGCCGCTGAGCGTGAGCGATTTGCCGATCGTCACCTGCTCTGTATACGTCCCCGCCGCCACGTTGACCGTGCTGCCGGTAACCTCAGCGATGCCTTCCTCGATGTATCCGGCTGGGCCAGTTTGCGGGCTGCTGTCGTCGACCCATAGTTCAGACAAGTCAGGGGTAAAGCCGGGATTGTTGTACGTGCCGTCGAGCGCGCACCAAGGGGTGTAGTCCACGCTGCCCGAGAGGTCATCGGTCGGGTCGAGGTCGCCCCACCAGTTGCCCGAGGCATTCAGTGTTGCAGCATCTAGGTTCTTTACTCCGTCTCCGACACTGCTATAAATGCTGTTGTAATTGATGTGGTGGCTAGCTGCATCACCCATAATCCGGACACCATCCCGGGCGCTGCCATATATTTCGTTATGCTGTATGGTCGTGCCGCTTGCAAGAGGTGCGCCTCTGATGCCATCGTGGCCAACATTCTTGATTTCATTGTACTCTATGGTGTTACCACCTATTCCTGAGGCGTAATTGATAAGGATCCCTGCGCCTCCTGAGTTCTCTATCAGGTTATGCTCAATTAGACTATTGGTGATGTCGGCAAGATAGGCGGCTAGGCCAAGGAACATTCCACAACCACCACCAGGACCTATGTTAAGAATCCAGTTATAGGACGCCGTTAGATTGTCACACTCGCAGGCAAAGATGCCAGGCGCATTCGTTGTCACAGGCGATGCGGAAGGCGTTATGATGTTGTTCTTGATGATCACGTCGTCGGCTCTGTTCTCGACAATATCGTCACCAGCCTTAAGCGTGAAGCCATCAACTACAACGCCGTCGGCACCGTCGAAGATAAAGATGGCATTCCCTTCCAAGACTGCGGGTCCTTCGATTATAGACTCGGGTCCACGCGTACCGGTGCCAGGGATTCCAGCATTGGCGCCGCTCAACGTTATACCGCCTCTGGTACCATCGAATTTCAGCCCATAGTGGTTGCCGTAGAATGGCCCTCCTGCCGGGTTGTACGTCCCCGCCGCCACGTGGATGACATCGCCAGTAGATACATTGTCGACAGCATGCTGGATGGTCAACCAAGCGTGACCTGCATCATTGGCAGAACCATCATTGCTGTCACTACCGTCAGTGCGGACATAATAATCCGCCGCCCACACGCTTCCAGCGGCCAAAACCAAAATAGCCGCCAGCAGGCAAATTGTTCCTTTAATAAGCCCTTTTAAGTTCATGCTCTTTCTCCTTCAATGAAAAAAGTTTACTGCCCAGTTTACATAAACGCAATGCCTTAATAGTTCATCCCCTATACATCACCTCCTTCTGCCCCTATGGATTCATCAAGAACGTGAGACTGAAATAGGTTTGGTAAATTGATTGCAGCCGCCTCCTTTCGGTTAAGGCGCAAAGCCTTGTTGGATGGAACTCGGGGAAATTGAATTGAATTACCTTTTTTGGAAGAGAGGTATAGACTTGTGTATACATAGTGCTGATGAAGACAGAATTAGTTGGTTGCCATAGGACAGGTCAAAATTCAAGTTTTCTACGTGAAACTGCTCTGCCGAAATAGTAGGTAAGTCCCCCCACGCGGCCTACCTCAATGTTCTTAATATAAGAAACATCCTAACTAATGTCAAGCTTTTTTTTTGCTGTTTTAAGCAAAAAATAGTATTTGCAGGATGTTATGAAAGTAACTATTAAGTCATTGGATCACATTGAGATCACCTTACAGAACAGTTGCTTTTTCGAAATGGCGATTTTCTTATTGACTAAGTTATTGATTTGGTTTATCTTACCAGTGGGAAAAACTATATAACTCAGGTATGGAGGTTAGTTATGAATGTTGCAGCCATAATAATGTTAGCCATTGCGGTGATCTTGTTGGTGGTTGCTTATCTACAAGGGGATAATCTTCACATTCTGGGACTAAAAACGGGAGCGAAAATGCTTTGGCAGATTATGCCGATTTTAATAATCGCGTTCGTGATCGCAGGATTGATTCAGGTTTTGATTCCAAGAGAATTCATCATAAAATGGCTGGGACCGGAGGCGGTCACGTGTATGCTTTGACTATCAGATCTGACTATACCGGTGCTCCATTTGATGCTATCACCTCTAAGTTTCCACCTTTTATCCCTCCCCGCCTGCCAATCTTTAGCGGGCAGGAAGGTGATCTCTAACCCATCCAAATACAGAAAACGATAAGTATCCCCAAGTTGGCGCCGGTGAAACTCTTGCACCCCCTGATCCAACTCTTTGACAATGTTTGATACCGTCTGGGCACTGACACTATCTCCAAATAAGCTCTTAAACCAGCGTATTCTCTTCCGGGTAGAATGCCCCAACAAAAAACCTCCAAGATAACCCCATCCAATGCC
>CAYOFL010000188.1:0-4572 GCA_964403165.1 uncultured Ignavibacteria bacterium | reverse complement strand
ATTGCTTTTTCTCTTCTTTTTTTTTCTCTTCTTTTTTTTCTTCTTCTTTTTCTTCTTATTTTATAATTCCTTAATCTCTTATCTTATCTTAACAACTGCAAAATTGGAAACTCCTACTCCAGCTCCACCAATAGCCCAAGATACATCATTAGTATAAGCATGAGCCGAAATTACATCTCCCGCTTCAAGAAATTCTATGGTAAATAAATTAACATATTCTGAGCCTCCTCCTGAATACCATCCCGCTATTATCATATCAACGTCGTCTTTTTTAACCGCCGTTAATAATCTAACTCCATCAGCAACGCCCTCAAACTTACAGGCAAATAATACAGAATAAACTCCTGTAGAAGGAATAGTAAATTCTCCTGTTTCTGTATCAAAAATATCTCCTATATCATATTCTTCTGTGTCAAATAATACCTGCACCCATCCAGCCGCTCCCACACTTTGGTCGGCAGCCAAATATGCTTTTCCAGCAGGAAGATTCACCGCTGAAAAATCACCGTCAACTAATAAATTATTATCTCCTGCGTCACTATTCCCTCCTACGTGCAATCCCCCGTTAATACTAAGTTTAGATAATGGCTCCGTTGTCCCTATGCCGACGTTGCCGCCTTTAACTACTAAAGTATCTTCCGTTGCGTCTGATAAAGAGCGGATTCCTTTCAAGCGTTCTTTAACGCTGGCACTTGTTGCTTTTGGCGAAGTCCCTAATTCAGTTTCAATGGCCACTACTTCATCATCTAATTTAACAACGTCCTCAGCATAACCGACTGTTGTTTTGGCTGCGTCATATACGACGCCTGCTTTATTTTCTTTTGTCCTTGGGGAATAAATACTCCCCGGATAATTTGCTGCCATAAATTTTATCCTCCCTCGAGCGCAGTTACTCTTGCCTCCAAGTCCACAATGCGTGCTTTTAGATCTGCAAATCCGCCTTTGATATCGGTCCCTAGTGCTGTTTCTATGGCCACTACTTCCTCGTCCAATTTTACTATATCTTCGGCAAAAATCAATGTTGTTTTACCTGCGTCATATACTACGCCTGCTTTATTTTCTTTTGTTCTTGGGGAATAAATACTCCCCGGATAATTTGCTGCCATATTTTTTTGAGTATTACTTTTTAATTACCTGATCCTTAAAAATTTATTCCCCGATCAATTAGTTCAATTCGCCTTTCATTCAACCTGATCCTTATTTTGTCCTTGTCTTTTTTGATTGATTCCTCCCATGAGATTTTTGCTTTTTCGTATTGCTTTAGCTGAAACCAGCAAAAACCTATCTGGTCCCAAGTTTCAGCAATATTCTTTTTTTCCGGATAATGAGAAAAATCGCCTTTATTAATTTTGAAACTATCAACCAAATACTCAATCGCTTTTTGCCAATGTTCAAAGGACATATAAGTCAATCCCATTTGTTTGGAGATCTCCCACCTGTTTGGTATTAAGATGTTTGCTTTCCGTAAAAATTTCAATGCTAGTGTATGCTTCCCTAATGCGTTTGCGCAAACTGATGATTCCCAGCAACAATACCATAACTCGCCTTTCTGTTTGCCTTTCCTTAGATATTTTTTATACAATCGCATTGCTTTCTTTGCCTGTCTTTTTGTGAAGTAATATCGTGCTAGATAAAATATAGCGCGCAAGTTTTTCCTGTTTTTCTTGTATTCCTTTTTTAAAAGCCGCGGCATCATATCATCTCTTTGCTCTGATCGTATTTTCCTAGCGCCTTTATCTTGACCTTTTAAAAGATTGTGCTTTATTGTTAGCCCGTTGTACTTTGCCTGCCTTGGAGTAACAACCGCGTTGTGAATTGGGAATTCCCACTTGCAATCGCTCCTAAAAATTCTGTTAGTATAAAAAGCGTCTGAATTTTCCATATGTACTTTAACCATTAGTCCGTCAACGTCCTGTCTTAATGCTTCACTAAGCCCGTCGTATTTTTCGACTAATTCGTGTCCGTCAATACATAAAATCCATATCGTGTCAACGCCCTCTTGCGCAAAATTCCTCGCGTAAGAGAAGTCATCTTTCCAATCATAATGCTTTAAAATATCAGCGTATCTTTTCGCTATTTCTTCGCTTTTATCCTCACTGCTATTATCAATCGCAATAACAATATTATCAACAAAATTAATACATGACAATATTGCGTCCTCTAAACCCTTTTCTTCATTCTTAATTATTTGCACTAAAGAGATCATGTTTTCGTTCTTTTTGCCTAAATCTATTGTCATCAAAATTCTTTTTTTGAATCCCGGCCAGTTATGGAATCTAACTTTGCCTAAAGAGGCAAATTTCTTTCTTAATTCTGGCACTGTGAACTCTCTAACATGATTCGGGTCCGGCACTCTATTGCCATTCGGAACGCTTATAATTATTCTGCTATCTGGTTTTAGCCATTGTTTCAAGTTTTCAAAAACTTTTTCGTCCTCTTCCAAATGCTCTAGAAATTCGGCCATTACTATTGTGTCAAATTTGTTGTTTCCTGTTTCCTTTATTTTACTAATATCTCCAACAAAAAAGTTAGCGTTTTCCCGCTCTAATTTGACGGCCATTTTTATTGCTTCGTCTGAGATATCTATTCCTGTGTAGTAGTCATTATAAAAGTCGGCTAGGTCACCAGTACCGCAACCGACGTCTAAAATATCGCCTTTACAAAGATTAGCAATCGCTAAAAATCTTGCAGGGTCAATGTGTACACCGGCCCCATGTATTCTATAAAACTTGTTGTATATATCTTTTGTCATGGTTTTTTTTTATTTTGTTTTTATTTTGATTATAAAATTTGGTTTAAGGAGGAGTGTTTTATTACTCCTCCTTATAGATCAGGGGGTATTTCTATCCCATTTCTTTTTCTATGCTCTTCCCAGATTATTGCGGACGCGCATGGATAACAAATTCCTCCGGAAACATCCTCTCTCGGATAAATCGTATTCAAGGGACAATCCTCTTTTTCTCTACATCCAGTACATTCTCTTTGCACTTTATCCTCTTTAACGCAGCCGAATATTTCTTTGCATCTAACGCAGTATCTTAACATGATGACCTCCTGTTGTTTTAGGTGAAAGAACTATATTTCTATTATACCACATTTCTCTAAGTTGGGTAGGCCGAGTTGTAGCTTGCCCCGGTTGGCATTGTAATAACCTGCCAGCTTGACGCTACTTGATAAAAAGCCCGGGTGAATGATTTGCTAATATCTTTGCAATAAGGATCTCTCATCCAGTTTTGTGATGAGTGCGTTATTTTTGGATTGTCAAAATGAAGTGTTCCTGTGACTTTGTTTAGGTGTATGTAAAGATCATATCCCTGTACTTCGCCTTGTACTGACGATAATATTTCATCTAAGTTGGCCCAGCCGCCAATTAAAGGAATATTTAGCGTTAAATCTGTCGTTAGATTTTGGCCTTGATATGAGTGTCTGACTGTGGCGTAAAACTTTGCGAATGAGCCGGGTCCAGTTGATATTAAATTTGACTTGTAGTTTATTGAAATTTCAATAGGCAATCCTAATGCTTCTGTCACGCTGACCGGCTCATACATTCTTTTTTTCCCTTGGACCTTTTGACTAATCCAGTATTGCGCTGGGTGATACTGTGCTATTTTTGCCTCCTCGGCCGGTGCTGTAATATAGATCAAGCCGACTAGATCCTGATGAAGGGTTGATGGCGTTGCTTCCCCGGGGATCCCGAATTTAATTCTCTTTGCTTGATCAGCGACAAATGCTTGCCAGTTGGTGACTCCTCGTTCTGTGCCGGCTGCTTTCCAGTCGGCCTTTAATGCGTCGTTGAACGTCCGCCAGATAACTGAGATTGCTGGAAGGTAGCTGCGGCGCGTCAATCCAGCTATTTTTTTGCGGCCATAAAAAGACGTTTTGCGTATTATTTTTGAAAATGTGAATCGGTCCCCGGATTGAAGCGCCGCGGCATATAGATCTTCTTGTCCTGGCGGGATTGTTAGATATGTTGTTCTTGCCATGTTTTTACTATAACACGGAAGTCCCTGTCAAGTAAAGTGTTTGTATTTTGTGCTGGCTTGTTTGGCCTGAGCGCAGGGCGACAGGGCATTAAAAAGGCGCCGCCAATGCAAACACAATAAACAGATATGTGCGAAAATTTGTTGAAAACACGTTGCGGCGGCGTGGATACGCCGCCGCTTGGGGGAGGAGGCGGGAGGGGGCAAAGCCCCCTCCCGCATATATACCAGAACATTGAATTCCAAAAAACATTGACGTTTGCTACCAATAAACGGAGGTGTTCGATTGTACGGGGCGGGCGGCAGCAGTCCGCCCGACCCCCGCCAGCAGGCGGGGGCGGAGCCCTGTGAAAGTTCTTTGTTGTCTATGACACTACAATATCCGTAGAATACTTTTACCCATTTCATGCCGCCGAGTGAAACGAGGCGGCATACCAATAGCGGCGCCGCTGAGCCCAAGCGAGGCCAAACAAGCCAGCACATTTAATTCCCCTTTCTAATGTGCGCGCGAAGCGCGCGACCTTTTTTTCTAATAATAAAAAACCAAACAACCATAAATAAAAAATTAAAAACCGCCGAGCAAAGCGAGGCG
>CAYOFL010000187.1:1759-4591 GCA_964403165.1 uncultured Ignavibacteria bacterium | reverse complement strand
CAGGTCAAAGTTGGTGGTTGATTGTAAACGTTAACTGTAAATTGGCAGGTATCCTCAAGTCCACAGGAATCGGTCACCACCAGACGGATGGTGTAATCTCCATCCTCTGCACAGGTGGTGAGCCACTCTACATGACTGCTCACTACAGTTGGACTGTTGGTTGCTCCGGGGGTGATATCTAAGTAGGTTACCGTAGTGGGATCACCTTCCGGATCAGAGAAGGAAAAATCACTGCTTGTAAATGTATCTCCAGCATGAACGCTGCCGTTATCCGGACAGGTTAAGACTGGAGGTTGGTTGTAGACTGTTACCTCAAAATAACAGGTATCCCTGGCTCCACAACTATCAGTAGCCTCCAGACAGATGGTAAAGATACCAGCATCAGCACAATCGGTCTGCCACTCCACATGTTTTTGCACTATGCTGGGCTGGTTAACTGGAGTGGGAGTTACTCCACACAAGGTTACTGTCACCGGCTCACCTTTAGGATCAGAAGTAGAAAAATCTGTGCTGATGAAGAGCTCTCCAGCATGAGCCGAATCGTTCTGTGGACAGACAATCTCCGGAGGCAGATTGTAGACCGTTACCACAAACTGACAGGTATCGACTGCCCCACAAGGATCAGTGGCTATCAGTATGATGGTAAAGTTAGGTCCATTGACCAGATCAGCACAACTGGTAAGCCATTCTACATGATTGCCCACCAGGGTGGGAGAATAGGTGGGAGCAGGGAAGATGGAATCAAGCGTCACCACCACTAAAGTGGAATCATCAGGATCAGAAACAGAGAAGTCCGTGCTGATAAAAAGATCACCCGCATTGATGCTATCATCTTCAGGACAGGTCAAAGTTGGTGGTTGATTGTAAACGTTAACTGTAAATTGGCAGGTATCCTCAAGTCCACAGGAATCGGTCACCACCAGACGGATGGTGTAATCTCCATCCTCTGCACAGGTGGTGAGCCACTCTACATGACTGCTCACTACAGTTGGACTGTTGGTTGCTCCGGGGGTGATATCTAAGTAGGTTACCGTAGTAGGATCACCTTCCGGATCAGAGAAGGAAAAATCACTGCTTGTAAAGGTATCACCAGCGTGAACTGAGCCGTTATTCGGACAGGTAAGCTGGGGAGGTTGGTTGTAAACCGTGACTGTAAATTCACAAGTATCCTGTACTAAACAACTGTCAGTTGTCATCAGACGGATAACGTAATCCCCATCCTCAGCGCAGGTGGTTACCCATTCCACATGGTCGCCCACCACAGCCGGATTGTTTGTTGCTGATGGATTGATGTCTAAGAATGCTACCGTCGAGGGATCGCATTCTGGATAAGTAACGGTGAAGTAAGTGCTGACGAAAGTATCCCCCGCATGTACACTATCGTCTTCCGGACAGGAGAAGTCTCCGGTAGGCTCGTTGATGACGGTTACCGTGAACTCGCACGTATCCGCAAGCCCACAAGGATCGGTTGCTACCAGACGGATTATGTAATCTCCATCCTCGCTGAAGGTGGTAACCCACTCCACATGATTGCTAACTATGGTAGGATTGTTGTTGGCAGAGGGAGTGATGTTAAGGAAGGTAACCGGAGCAGAATCTCCATCCGGATCGGTCACAGAGAAGTCAGTACTGACAAAAGTCTGTGGAGCATAGACGCTGCCATCGTCCGGGCAGGTAAGCTGGGGTGGATCATTTATGTTCACCGTGATTACGACGGTATCGGTATCTGCAGCCCCGAACCAATCGGTTGCCACAAATACAAACGTGTACACGGAATCAACTGAAGCAGGCACAAAACAACAGGTGCCAGCATCATAAATTCCTGGACCCTGTACTTTGCTTATGGAGACTGTGTCGCCACAATAATCCAAATCATAAGCGCTTATATTGTTAAAACATAAGGTTTCCGGTTCACATAGAGAAAAGGTGGTGTCGTCAGGGACTTCAAGCACTGGGGCTCGATTGGGCATCTGGTAGACAAGGACCAAATCATTATAGTCACCATCCCCAAGGTTTATCAGATCCTCCCATGCGACGACGAATTCGTTTGGTCTTTCTCCAGAACAAAAGACCCAAGCATGATCCAGCTGATCGGGGTTCAAGGCAGTTTCGGTATAGTAAACATAATCACACTTTCCACCACCGGCAAAGGGGGCTATGAAAAGCCCGTTGGAGTCACACCCGGTTATATAGAAAAAGGCAGTATCTGGAGGAATATTTTCCCCTGTAAATATAACGGTAGTATCATTAGGACTTCCTGCCACGTACCATCCGGAGGCTGTTTGATCCGAATATCCAGCCACCTCAGCCAGCATCACTTCGCTGTATTGACCAGCTATGACTTCCCATATCTCTGTGGGCAATTTGTCATTTGCCACATCGATATTGTAGCCTAACCCGTCCAAAATTTCCTGCAAGGTAGGCTCGCCTTTGGCATTATAAAGGCTGTCCTGTAGTTCAGGGGACATTTTAGAAGGAATAAAACCAGAACCACTCTGGGCATCGACAGCTGATAAGGTTAGGAAAAACAAGAAAAAGCTCAAACAAAAAATCTTTAGCAATCCACGCATATTACCTCCCAGGTTGCGCTGATGAAAGTTTTCTATATCTATATTTACAAGACTTTATCATCCTAATATAAAAAGACCCTTAGAGCGTATTTGTTTTTGCCTAATCAAGGTCGATTCAGATACAATACCACCTCAATGGTGACAGCATACTTTAAATGTTTCCTCACAAATTGAAGGGGTAATGCTAAATCTAAAACTAAGTTTAACTAAAAATAATATAATAAATAATATGGATATTAATAATATAGTTCAATTTATTTTA